>NZ_SZZZ01000008.1:0-232705 GCF_009830025.1 Pantoea sp. Taur | reverse complement strand
GCCAGCTTCCTCAAGGCAGCGGCTGATGAGCGCAGGGTCAAGAACATCCGCGAGCGTATTCAGAGGATTACGAAGAGAATCGTAACGAGAGACGATATCAAGGGCCTGACTGAGCTGCATAAAAAAATCCGGAAACGAAGCGTTTCCGGATTCTTACACAGCCACTGGATCGTTCAACTGATCCTTAACTGATCGGCATTAGGCCAATTGGCCCGTTTTTTATTGCATGCGATTTACTTCACCACGCGCAATGAAGGACGTCCACCACGCGGTGGAGGTTCATCATCAGGCGAGTGATCGTTATCAGCCGCATCGTCGGGACGATCGCCATCAATCACTGACATCATCGTCTCTTCCTGGCCTTCCTGTTCGTTGGTTTCCAGCTCGTAAGCCGGTTCCGGTTCGAACATGGTGCCAGCACCGTTTTCACGTGCGTAGATGGCCAGCACAGCGGCCATTGGCACAGAAACCTGGCGCGGCACGCCGCCGAAGCGCGCATTGAAACGCACTTCGTCATTGGCGAGGTCGAGGTTACCGACAGCGCGCGGCGCAATGTTCAGAACGATCTGGCCATCACGCGCATACTCCAGCGGCACCTGTACACCAGGCAGATTGATGTCGACCACCAAATGCGGCGTCAACTGGTTATCGAGCAGCCAGTCATAAAACGCACGCAGCAGATACGGACGACGAGCCGTTAGTTGCGACATTTCCATACATTAGCCCCGGGCTTGCAGGCGCATTTCACGTTCCGCTTCCGTTAATGAAGCGAGGAAAGAGTCACGTTCAAATACGCGCGTCATGTAGCCTTTCAGCTCTTTAGAACCGGCACCCACCAGCTCAACGCCCATCTGCGGCAAACGCCACAGCAGCGGTGCCAGATAGCAGTCGACCAGGCTAAACTCTTCGCTCATGAAGAACGGCGTGCGCGAGAACAATGGCGCAATCGCCAGCAGTTCTTCACGCAGTTGTTTGCGCGCGGCATCTGCTTCAGCGTTGTTACCGGTTTCGATTGCACGCATCAGGGTGTACCAGTCCTGCTCGATGCGATGCATCATCAGGCGGCTTTCACCACGGGCAACCGGGTAAACAGGCATCAGCGGTGGATGCGGGAAACGCTCATCCAGGTATTCCATGATGATGCGTGATTCATACAACGTCAGTTCACGGTCGACCAGCGTTGGTACAGTGCGATACGGGTTGAGGTCAATCAGATCCTGCGGCAGGTTATCCGTTTCAACCTGCTCGATCTCCACGCTGACGCCCTTTTCAGCCAGTACAATACGTACTTGATGGCTAAAAATGTCAGTCGGACCAGAAAACAGCGTCATTACCGAACGTTTGTTGGCAGCGACAGCCATGAAAACCTCCAAGTTTGTTCACAAAAAGATACTGCGAATAGCCAACCACGCGGCGACTCACCTGCTCATCAGATTCGCACACAGCCAACGTCAGTGGCGCTCTCCCGTCGTCCCGACAGAAATAACACGCACAACGCTCCGGCTTGCGGGCGCAAAGTGTCAGTGAGTTTACCAGATTTTAAGCAGCTTGTGGGGCGGGGATGATGAATTGCGGGCAAAATGCGGGTAAAGCTCGCGTTTTTAGCGTGAAAAATCGTGAATGGTGACAATAAAAAACCCGCCGAAGCGGGTTTTTTGAGCAAATTGTGTCTGCCGAAGCAGCAACAATTAACGCTTAGAGAACTGCGGACGACGACGTGCTTTACGCAGGCCGACTTTCTTACGTTCAACTTCACGTGCGTCACGGGTAACGAAGCCCGCTTTACGCAGTTCAGGACGCAGAGACTCGTCGTATTCCATCAGAGCGCGTGTGATACCGTGACGGATCGCACCAGCCTGACCAGAAATACCACCACCTTTAACGGTGATGTACAGGTCAAATTTACCAACCATATCAACCAGCTCCAGCGGCTGACGCACGACCATGCGTGCAGTCTCGCGACCGAAGTATTGCTCCAGTGAGCGCTGGTTAATGACGATGTTACCGCTACCCGGCTTGATGAAGACGCGAGCGGCAGAGCTTTTGCGGCGACCAGTGCCGTAGTTTTGAGTTTCAGCCATTGCCTATAATCCCGATTAAATGTCAAGAACTTGCGGTTGCTGCGCCGCGTGAGTGTGCTCGTTGCCTGCGTAAACTTTCAGTTTACGGTACATAGCACGACCCAGTGGGCCTTTCGGCAGCATGCCTTTAACCGCGATTTCAATCACACGCTCAGGACGGCGCTCGATCATCTCTGCAAAGGTCGCTTGCTTGATACCACCGATGTGGCCAGTGTGGTGATAGTAAATCTTGTCATTACGCTTGTTGCCGGTTACAGCAACTTTCTCAGCGTTCAGAACGATGATGTAATCACCGGTATCAACGTGCGGAGTGTATTCCGCTTTGTGCTTACCACGCAGACGGCGCGCCAGTTCAGTCGCGAGGCGACCCAAGGTTTTGCCCGTTGCGTCAACAACATACCAGTCACGCTGTACGGTTTCTGGTTTAGCTGTAAAAGTTTTCATTGAAAAGCTTACCCAAATAAAAAGTTACACGTTGGTGAAATCCCAAACGCTAAGTAAACGATTGAGGCTCACACGACCATTTTGCCCAGCAAGCCACCCCTTCAAGTGAGTTACCGGATCACATCGAGTTCTTGGGAAAGAAAACCGATGCTGTAACGTGGGGTCGCAAGATTATAGAGAAGTCGAACTCAAAGATCGAACCTTTTTGCATCGAAATCCTGCGATTTTTGCCCACGTCATCAGGGCAGATGCGGCAGACGCAAATACTCTTCGCTTTGCATCTCCTGCAAACGCGACAAGCAGCGTTGATACTCAAACTTCAGGCGCGTGCCCTGATAAATTTCAAACAGTGAGGTTTCGGCCGCCACCACCAGTTTCACGTGGCGTTCGTAGAATTCATCGACCAGCGCCAGGAAGCGGCGTGCCTGATCTTCGGTCTTGTAAATCATCACCGGCACATCATACAGCAATACGCTGTGGAAGCGGCGTGATAGCTCGATGTAGTCATGCTGACTACGCCCTTCGCCACACAGCGCGAGGAAATCAATCGCCAGCACGCCTTCATGAACGCCCAGCGTTGGCATCTGACGGTGGTTAATTTCCAGCACCGGCGCATCTTCACGCGGCTTGCCGGACAAGGCGCGGAACATGCGCTCCATTTCAGCATGCGTGGCATCGTTAAGCGGGAAATTCCACAGATGCGCGGATGTCAGTGTACGCAAGCGGTAGTCGATGCCCGCATCCACGTTCATCACATCACAATGACGTTTGATCTGCTCAATTGCGGGCAGAAAACGCGGGCGCTGCAGGCCATTGCGATAGAGATCGTCAGGCGGAATATTGGACGTCGCCACCAGCGCAATACCGCGATCGAACAGTGCTTCCATCAGCGTGCCCAACAGCATGGCATCGGTAATATCGGACACAAAGAATTCGTCGAAGCAGAGAATATCGGTTTCTGCTTTAAAGCGGTCTGCCACAATCAGCAGCGGATCACTATGGCCCTGTAACTGCGTCAGTTCTTCATGGACGCGCAGCATAAAGCGATGAAAATGCAGGCGGAGTTTGCGATCGCCAGGAATAGACTGAAAAAATAAATCCATCACCCAGGTTTTACCGCGACCCACGCCGCCCCACATATACAGCCCGCGCACCGGCGCTTCGTTGCTGCTTTTCTCTTTGGACATCAGCTTCGACAGGCGGCCAAACAGCCCTTTCGCCACAGGTTCCTGCGCGGGCTTGCGGGCGATCAATCCTTGCTGGATAGCATCTAAGCGGGTAATGGCTTCACGTTGTACATCATCCGGACGAAATTCGCCCTGTGATAGCGCCTGCTCATAGCGGGCAAGCGGAGATGAGGTTTGCATGGTTCTCTCAGAATCCCTGAAAAAGTCCGATTCACGGGTCGGTTGGCGAAAATTAGGCCGCACTACACTAAGCGATGCAGCCCGAGAGTTCCACTTCCATAAGATTATTGGGTATAGTGACTGCTATTGAAGTGGAAACAGAAGCAATGCCCTACGAAGCAACGGAAATTACACGGGAGTCATTATGACCTGGGAATACGGGCTGATTGGTTTAGTGATTGGCATTATTGTCGGCGCAGTTGTCATGCGTTTTGGCAACAAGAAGCTGCGTGAGCAGCGAAGCATGCAGTACGAACTGGAAAAATCGAAGGCTGAGCTGGCAGATTATCGCGAAGAGCTCACCAACCACTTTGCGCGCAGCGCAGAATTGCTGGACAACATGGCACATGACTACCGCCAGCTGTATCAGCATATGGCGAAGGGTTCGAATGACCTGCTGCCAAATCTGCCGGGCGAAAAAAATCCGTTTGCTTATCAGTTAACGGAAGCCGAAGCGGACAACGATCAGGCACCGGTGCAAATGCCGCGTGATTACTCTGATGGCGCATCGGGTTTGCTGCGTGGTAGCGACCGCACTCCGCGTAAATAATCCTTTTGGGGCACAGCTTAGCTGTGCCCTTTTTGTTTTTCGAACACTTACGCCAAACTACTGTCACACTTTCTATCCCCTTTCTTCTTTCGCAGCGAGAGCGTTGTAGCAATGAAAAAACAAGCACGACTGTTAAGCGCATTAGCCTTGAGTATTGGGATGAGTCTGGCGGCAACGCCTGGCGCGATGGCGACGCTGCCCGCACAGGTGCAGGGACAAGCACTGCCGAGTCTGGCACCCATGCTGGAAAAAGTTCTGCCCGCGGTCGTTAGCGTGCATGTTGAAGGCACCGACAGCGGCCAGCAGGCACAGGATATTCCTGAACCGCTGAAGCGCTTCTTTGGCCAGGCACCGGGACAATCTCAGCCGCAACCGTTTGAGGGCCTTGGTTCAGGTGTCATCATTGATGCGGCTAAAGGTTACATTCTCACCAACAATCACGTGGTCAACGGTGCCGATAAAATTAGCGTCCAGCTCAGCGATGGCAATGAATATGATGCCAAACTGATTGGCCATGATGAGCAAACCGACATCGCGCTGATTCAGGTTGAAGGCGCTAAAAATCTGACGCAGGTGAAAATCGCCGACTCCGACTCCCTGAAAGTGGGCGATTTTGCCGTGGCTATCGGTAACCCCTTCGGTCTTGGCCAAACGGCCACCTCCGGCATTATTTCGGCGTTGGGCCGCAGCGGGTTGAACCTTGAAGGCCTGGAAAACTTCATCCAGACCGATGCGGCGATTAACCGGGGGAACTCCGGCGGTGCGCTGGTGAACCTGAATGGCGAGCTAATTGGTATCAACACCGCGATTCTTGCCTCCAGCGGCGGCAACATTGGTATCGGCTTCGCGATTCCCAGCAATATGGCGATGAACCTCGCGCAGCAGCTGATTCAGTCTGGTGAAGTGAAGCGTGGTCAGTTGGGCATTAAAGGCACCGAAATGACGCCTGACATCGCCAAAGCCTTTAACGTTGACGCTCAGCGTGGTGCCTTTGTTTCTGAAGTGCTGCCTAACTCGGCGGCGCAGAAAGCGGGCATTAAAGCGGGCGACATCATCACCTCCATCAATGACAAAGCGATCACCAGCTTTGCCGAGTTGCGCGTAAAAGTGGGCACCACCCCACCGGGTCAGCAGGTGAAAATTGGTCTGCTGCGTGAAGGCAAACCGGTGACGGTGACCGTGACGCTGGAACAGAGCGCGCAAACCACCGCCAGCGCCCAGCTGATGTCTCCGGCGTTACAAGGTGCCACCTTGAGCGATGGTGCCTCTAAAGCCGGCGACAAAGGCGTGAAAGTGGATGCCATCGAAAAAGGCACGCCAGCTGAGCAGGCAGGTTTGCAGAAAGATGATGTGATTGTCGGTGTGAACCGCGATCGCGTGACCTCGCTGGCTGAAATGCGTAAAGCGCTGGAAAGTAAACCCGCGATCCTGGCACTGAACGTGGTGCGTGGCGACGAGAGCATCTACTTACTTATGCGATAATCCTCGCAACAGGCGGACAAGCAGGTGTTTGTCCGCCTTTCTCATGTTATTCTGCCCAGCGATCCCACCTTTCCTGAAATAACACCATGTTTCTTAAACTTTTGCGTTCTGTGGTGATGGGCCTGATCGTAGCGGGTTTGCTGCTGGTAGCGATCCCTGCGCTGCGTATGAGCAGCAACGTCACCTTTGATCATGACAACAGTGATGATGAATCCCCCGTGAGCTTCAATCAGGGGGTGCGCCGCGCTGTGCCTGCGGTGGTCAACGTCTACAACCGCAGTGCCCATGGCAACAATAATCGCGGTATCACCACGCTGGGTTCTGGCGTGATCATGAACGTGAAAGGCTACATTCTCACGAACAAGCATGTCATTAATAACGCCGACCAGATCATTGTGGCGTTGCAGGATGGTCGTTTCTTTGAAGCCACCTTAGTGGGTTCAGATGCGATGACCGATTTAGCGGTGCTGAAGATCAGCGCCACTAACCTGCCGGTGATTCCGATTAACGCTAACCGTATCGCACATATCGGCGATGTGGTGATGGCGATTGGTAACCCCTACAACCTCGGGCAGACCGTCACTCAGGGCATTATCAGTGCCACCGGGCGCGTGGGCTTGAGCTCATCGGGTCGTCAAAATTTCCTGCAGACCGATGCATCCATCAATCAGGGCAACTCAGGCGGTGCGCTGATTAACTCGCTCGGCGAACTAATGGGCATTAACACCCTGACATTTGATAAAAGCAATGATGGCGAAACGCCCGAAGGGATTGGCTTTGCGATTCCAACCGCGTTAGCCACCAAGATCATGGATAAATTGATTCGTGACGGTCGGGTCATTCGTGGCTATATCGGCATCACCGGCCGTGAGCTGCCGCCGCTACACGGTCAGGGCAGCAGTCTGGATCGTGCACAGGGTATTATCGTCAGTGAGGTTACGCCAGGCGGGCCAGCCGATCGGGCAGGCATTCAAGCCAATGATGTGCTTTTACAGGTGAACGGCAAACCGGCGCTGTCGGCGCAGGAAACCATGGATCAGGTCGCCGAGATTCGTCCAGGATCGGTGATTCAGGTGCAGGTTCTGCGTAACGAACAAAAGATGATGCTGCCAGTCACTATTCAGGAGTTCCCCGAAGCGCCAGCCGCACCCACGACGCAGCAGTAACCCTTAAATGAACAACGGCGCAATACATGCGCCGTTGTTGTCTGAAACACCCTGCTGAGCAAGAATGATTAGCTGCGATCCACCGGGAAGGCAATCACGTCGCTTAATGCATTAGCTTTCAACGCCAGCATAATCAAACGATCCACACCCAACGCCACACCTGAACATGCAGGCATGCCATGTGCCAGCGCATCCAGCAGGTTGGTATCAATCGGGTGCTGCGGTAAACCACGCGCTGCACGGCGACGATTATCCTGCTCAAAGCGCTGACGCTGTTCGCGGCTATCGGTCAATTCGCGGAAGCCGTTAGCCAGCTCCACGCCTTTGTAATACACCTCGAAACGCTCCGCGACGCGATGATCCTCAGTGCTGATTTCGGCCAATGCCGCCTGACTGGCCGGGAAGTGATACACGAAGCACGGTTTCTCGTTACCAATCTTCGGCTCAACACCCAGCATAAACAGCAGCTGCAACAAGGTATCGCGGTCTTCTTCACGATTCGCCAGTTCACCCTCACCCAACTTCGTCGCGGCTTCACGCAGCTGCGTTTTATCCGCTGACAAAGGATCAAGTTCCAGATGGCGAATAAAAGCCTGCTGATACGATAAAGATTCGGCGCTATCGCACTCCAGCACCTGCTGCATCAGATCGTCGACTTCATTCATCAGGCGATACATATCGTAGTGAGGACGATACCACTCCAGCATGGTGAACTCAGGATTATGGTGGCGCCCTGCTTCTTCGTTACGGAAGCAACGTCCCATCTGATAGATTGGGCCACTGCCCGCCGCTAGCAGGCGCTTCATATGATATTCCGGGCTGGTCATCAGCCACAGATCGCGCCCTTCCGCTGCGCCTGGACCCACAAAGCGCGTCTGGAACGGCACCAGATGGATATCCGTGATGGTCGCCTGGCTCATCGCCGGGGTATCGACCTCCAGCACGCCGCGATCGGCAAAGAAACGACGAATCTCCGCCAAAATAGCGGCGCGTTTCAACAAATTGGCAATGGGTGCGCTCGGCTGCCAGCTTGCCGTTTCGCTCATGTTGGTGACTCCTTATACAGATAAGGGGGAGAAGTCTACCCGTATTGGCTACGGCAAACAACGGCGTGACGGGATCGAAGGCGTTAGCGGTGCTTTTTCAGACAAAGAAAGAGGGAATCAGGGAATCCGGTACGAAATCGGGTTTCGCACCGGTTTGGATCACTGTGCGCTGCGCTGAATCGCTTTGCCACCGGCCTGAACGTCCTCGCCAACACCACGGGTGGTGTTGCAGGCGGTCAACACAGAGGAAAGCACCAGAACAGAAAGAATCGCGACAATACTTTTCTTTAACATAGCCATATCCTTGTTGGTTGCAGTAAAAGTACAGCCATTCAAGCATAGACCTTATACAAAACCTTGCTGGCTAAGCCGCTGAAAAAAGGCGGCGCCCTCGCAATTTATTTATCAGCTGCGCGTGAAATGGCACCGCCCAAATGGGAGACGTCTTCACCAAAGCCGTGGAAAGTGTTGCAGGCACTTAAAGCAGAAGAGACCAGCAACGCAAAAACAGCCAATTTCGCCATCTTTTTCATTATTCTGAACTCATAGAGAAAAAAGGCGCATCGAGTGATGCGCCTGATTTGGCAATTATTTTACGCGAGAAACGTATTCGCCAGAGCGGGTGTCAACTTTAACCACTTCGCCAATCTGGACGAACAGTGGAACTTTGATCACTGCGCCAGTAGACAGGGTCGCTGGCTTGCCGCCGGTACCGGCAGTATCACCTTTCAGACCTGGATCTGTTTCGATGACTTCTGCTTCGATGAAGTTCGGTGGCTGAACAGCGATCGCTTTATCGTTCCACAGGGTAACGATACAATCCGCATTGTCCTGCAACCATTTGGTCACGTCGTCCAGCACTTTAGATTCGATCTGATACTGCTCGAAAGACTCTGGGTGCATGAAGTAGTAGAAGTCGCCGTCGTTGTAAGAGTACTGCAGCGTCATATCACGAACGTCTGCGCCTTCGGCAGAGTCGGTAGATTTGAAGGTCTTCTCAACGCGAGAACCGGTCAGCAGACGACGCATTTTAACGCGTGCAAATGCCTGGCCTTTACCCGGTTTAACGAACTCACTGGCTTCGATGGCATATGGCTCGCCTTCGAACATGATTTTAAGACCGGGACGGAAATCGTTGCTAAGATAAGTCGCCATAAAGGCCCTCTGTAAATATTGAACTGGTAATAGCCAAAAAAATGGCAAACATTGTAACCCTAAATCCCCCCATCAGAGAAGATTGGTTGCAGCAACTTGCTGATGTTGTCACCGATCCTACTGAATTACTGCGACTTTTATCTCTCGAACAGCATGCGGATTTGGCCGCAGGCAACGATGCGCGCAAGCTTTTTGCGCTGCGCGTGCCGCGTGCCTTCATTCAACGCATGACGCCGGGCAATGCGCACGACCCCCTTTTGCTGCAGGTATTAACCAGCCGTCAGGAATTTGTCGATGCGCCAGGTTACAGCACTGACCCGCTGGATGAGCAAAGTAGCGTGGTGCCCGGTTTACTGCATAAGTACAGAAACCGTGCATTGCTGCTGGTGAAGGGCGGCTGTGCGGTTAACTGCCGCTACTGCTTCCGTCGCCATTTCCCCTATCAGGATAATCAGGGCAATAAGCGTAACTGGCAGGCGGCGATCGATTACATCGCTGAGCATCCAGAGCTGGATGAGATTATCTTCTCGGGTGGCGATCCGCTGATGGCTAAAGACCATGAGCTGGCGTGGCTGGTGGGCGCACTGGAGAAAATCCCCCATCTCAAGCGTCTGCGTATTCATAGCCGTTTACCCGTGGTGATCCCGGCACGCATTACCGAAGGGTTATGCCAGATTCTGGCCGAGACACGCCTGCAAGTGCTGATGGTGAGCCACATCAACCACGCGCAAGAGATTGACGATGAGCTGCACTACGGCATGCAGATGCTCAAACGTGCGGGCGTCACTTTACTTAATCAAAGCGTACTGCTGCGCGGTATCAATGATGATGCACACGCGCTGGCTAATCTGAGCAACGCGTTGTTTGATGCCGGTATTCTGCCGTATTACCTGCACGTGCTGGATAAAGTACAGGGCGCGGCGCATTTCTTTGTGTCGGATGAAGAAGCCCGTGCGCTAGTGCGCCAGTTGTTAACCATGGTATCGGGTTATATGGTGCCGAAGCTGGCGCGCGAGATTGGTGGTGAGCCAAGTAAAACGCCGCTGGATTTGCAGTTACGCCAGGAATAAAAAAAGCCGCATCAGCGGCTTTTTTTACATCACTTTCATGCCATTACGGGCACTTATACACCTGACCAGACATTTTGCTGTCAAGCGGTGCGAAAGCTGAAAGCAGGTTCTGCGTTGGGCTGGTTGCACCGTAAATCACGTTGCCCCCCATCTCTGCCGCGCGGTTACGCAGGTCATTGGCTGCGCCACGCAAAGAACTGCCTTCACCGCCTGAACCGCTCAACCAGTTGCTCTGTGAGCCGGTGACATTGCCCAGCAGCTGACATTGGCTTCCAGGCTGTTGGTCAACGAAAGTGACACGCTGTCCGCCGGAACTCAGTTGATTGGAGCTGCTGCAGCCCGCCAGCAGTAAAGTCCCTACCGCCAGTCCGAGCAAGAGGTTAATCCGCATTGTAATCCCCATTTATTATCATCAGTGTCGGGCGGCAGCGTAGCAGAAAAGCGCACTTTTTTTCTGAACATTCATTGCCCTAAACCCGCAAAGCCGAAGTATTGCGCTCTTACTTATACCTTGTTCGCCGCCAAAAGAAAAACCCCCGACCGTTTCCGATCGAGGGTTTTTCACATGACTTAAGCAGTCAGGGGCAAATTACATCATGCCGCCCATTCCGCCCATGCCACCCATGCCGCCAGCGCCACCTAAATCAGGAGCATCGCCTTTAGGCAGGTCAGTTACCATCGCTTCGGTGGTGATCATCAGACCCGCTACAGAAGACGCGTACTGCAGTGCAGAACGGGTTACTTTGGTTGGGTCCAGGATACCGAAGTCGATCATGTTGCCGTATTCTTCAGTCTGAGCGTTGTAGCCGTAGTTGCCGTCACCTGCTTTCACGTTGTTAGCAACAACAGATGGCTCTTCACCGGCGTTAGAAACGATCTGACGCAGTGGTGCTTCCATTGCGCGCAGCGCAACTTTGATACCTACGTTCTGATCTTCGTTCTGACCTTTCAGGCCAGAAGCAGCGATCTTGGCTGCAACGCGAACCAGTGCAACACCACCACCAGCAACCACGCCTTCTTCTACCGCAGCACGGGTAGCGTGCAGGGCATCTTCAACGCGTGCTTTCTTCTCTTTCATTTCAACTTCAGTGGCTGCACCCACTTTCAGAACGGCCACGCCGCCTGCCAGTTTCGCTACGCGCTCCTGCAGTTTTTCTTTGTCGTAATCAGAAGTTGCTTCTTCGATCTGCTGACGGATCTGAGTCACACGGCCAGAGATTGCACCCTGATCGCCCACACCATCGATGATGGTAGAAGTATCTTTGTTGATAACAACACGCTTAGCCTGACCCAGGTCTTCCAGGGTCGCTTTTTCCAGCTCCATACCGATCTCTTCAGAGATAACGGTACCGCCGGTCAGGATGGCGATATCCTGCAACATCGCTTTACGACGGTCGCCGAAGCCTGGTGCTTTAACAGCAGCAACTTTCACGATACCGCGCATGGTGTTAACTACCAGCGTTGCCAGTGCTTCGCCTTCAACATCTTCAGCGATGATCAGCAGTGGTTTACCGGCTTTCGCAACCGCTTCCAGTACTGGCAGCAGTTCACGGATGTTAGAGATCTTCTTGTCAGCCAAAAGGATAAACGGTGCATCCAGTTCGATTGCGCCGGTTTCTGGCTTGTTGATGAAGTAAGGAGACAGGTAGCCACGGTCGAACTGCATACCTTCAACCACGTCCAGCTCGTCTTGCAGGCCGGTGCCTTCTTCAACGGTGATAACACCTTCTTTGCCCACTTTATCCATCGCTTTCGCGATCAGGGTACCGACTGACTCATCAGAGTTAGCAGAGATGGTACCTACCTGAGCAATGGCTTTAGTATCCTGGCAAGGAACAGACAGCGCTTTCAGCTCTTCAACGGCAGCAGCAACGGCTTTATCGATACCGCGCTTCAGGTCCATTGGGTTCATGCCAGCCGCAACGGCTTTCAGGCCTTCGTTCACGATAGACTGAGCCAGAACGGTTGCAGTGGTGGTGCCGTCGCCCGCAGCGTCGTTCGCTTTAGAGGCCACTTCTTTCACCATCTGTGCACCCATGTTCTCGAACTTGTCTTCCAGCTCGATTTCACGTGCTACAGAAACGCCATCTTTGGTGATGGTCGGTGCACCAAAAGATTTATCCAGAACCACGTTACGGCCTTTCGGGCCCAGGGTAACTTTTACTGCATCTGCCAGTACGTTCACGCCACGCAGCATTTTTACGCGCGCGTCATTACCGAATTTTACGTCTTTAGCTGCCATTTCAAATATCCCTTAAATTCGTTTCGTTCAGTGAATTACGCGTAATTACGCTTCGACAATCGCCAGGATGTCGCTTTCAGAGATGATCAGAACTTCTTCGTTATCGATCTTCTCAGTTTTGGCACCGTAGCCTTCGCTGAAGATAACCAGATCGCCAACTTTCACGTCCAGCGGCTTAACATCACCGTTTTCCAGGATGCGGCCATTACCCACAGCCAGAACTTCACCACGGGTTGATTTGCCAGCTGCAGAGCCGGTCAGAACGATACCGCCAGCAGATTTAGCTTCAACTTCTTTACGCTTGACGATAACGCGATCGTGCAACGGACGAATTTTCATTTGGTAGCTCTCCTTTGAGAAGTCCAATCATTCAGTTTTTTGGGTTGAACCGGACTGCATGGCTTCCGGCCTCGTGGAGAGAGAGATAGGGTCACTAAAAAGGGCTTTCAAGGGGCAAAAAATAAAAAATTTTCGTTTTTGTAACCATTGACGAAAAAGACAGCAAAAAGGGCGACTCTCGCCGCCCTTCTCTTCTTATCGATCTTTATCGTGTCCGATTTGATCCTGATCTTTACGCTCGTATTCGCCATCCATGGTATAGCCACTGTCCGGCCCGGCGCCGGGTCCGCGCCACACACGCAGATGCGGCATTAATTTCAGCGTCAGATGTTTCTGCACCGGAGGCAACAGCAGCAACAAACCGAGGAAGTCAGTAAAGAAGCCCGGCAACAGCAGTAAGAAGCCCGAAATGATCAGTGAAACGCTTTTGGTCATCTCCGCCGCTGGGCTTTCATTGCGCGCCAGCTTCTCCTGCATCAGACGGAAGTTCTTCATACCCTGGTTTTTCACCAGCGACACACCGATGCACGAGGTGAAGATCACCAGTAGCATGGTGAGCAGCACGCCGAGGGCATGTGCAACCTGAATGAAAATTGTGATCTCAATCCAGGCCAGAACAAAAAAAATCACGAACGGTATCCAGCGCACCGATATCTCCTGTGAGTAGGGCTGCCTCGCTTCTTGCCAGGCAGCAGAAAGGGATGGTCTGTCTGACCGTATTGATAGAGATGGGCATCTCAACCCGCGATTTCAACCGATCCTGCCAAATTTTTCCCACTGACTTAAAATTGCGAACTACATCACATATCGTTATTACCGCTGGGCCAGTAAATGCCCGTAAAGTGATCTGTGCACAAACAATTCTGTAACAACAGAATATGATCGTGCCCGCCAGCCCGAAGATGGATAAAATGTCGGTGCTGGTAATCCACGACAATATAATTGCTTCACCTGCACAGTGATTGCCGCCCGACCATCCCGGTCGCCCGGCAGTGACACCGCAGAAATAATAAGAAGGTAATCATGGCGAACAACATTCGTATCGAAGAAGACCTGTTAGGCATGCGCGAAGTTCCGGCAGACGCTTACTACGGTGTTCATACTCTGCGTGCGATTGAGAACTTCTACATTAGTAACAACAAAATCAGTGACATACCGGAATTTGTCCGCGGTATGGTGATGGTCAAAAAAGCAGCCGCGCTCGCCAACAAAGAGCTGCAAACAATCCCTCGCAACATCGCAAACACCATTATTCAGGCCTGTGATGAAGTGCTGAATAACGGTAAATGCATGGATCAGTTCCCGGTTGACGTCTATCAGGGCGGCGCGGGCACCTCGGTCAACATGAACACCAACGAAGTGCTGGCAAACATCGGTCTGGAACTGATGGGCCACCAAAAAGGTGAATACCAGTACCTCAACCCTAACGATCACGTGAATAAGTGTCAGTCGACCAACGATGCTTATCCCACCGGATTCCGTATTGCGGTTTACGCTTCAATTCTGAAACTGCTGGACGGCATCAGCCAGCTCAGTGAAGGCTTCCAGCGTAAAGCGGTCGAGTTCGAAAATATCCTCAAGATGGGTCGTACCCAGCTGCAGGATGCCGTACCGATGACGCTGGGCCAGGAATTCCACGCGTTTAACGTGCTGCTGAATGAAGAAACCCGCAGCATCCTGCGCACCGCAGAACTGCTGCTGGAAGTAAACCTGGGCGCGACGGCCATCGGGACTCGCCTCAACACCCCGGATGGCTATCAGCAGCTGGCCGTTCAGCGTCTGGCGGAAGTCAGTAATCTGCCTGTCGTCCCGGCAGAAGACCTGATTGAAGCAACCTCTGACTGCGGTGCTTACGTGATGGTGCACTCTGCGCTGAAACGTCTGGCGGTGAAACTGTCGAAGATCTGTAACGACCTGCGCCTGCTCTCTTCCGGCCCACGTGCGGGTCTGAACGAAATCAACTTGCCAGAATTGCAGGCCGGTTCATCAATCATGCCAGCCAAAGTGAACCCGGTGGTGCCTGAAGTGGTGAACCAGGTATGCTTCAAGGTTATCGGCAACGACATTACCGTGACCATGGCGTCCGAAGCGGGTCAGCTGCAGCTGAACGTGATGGAACCGGTGATTGGCCAGGCGCTGTTTGAGTCGATCAGCATTCTGACCAACGCCTGCTTCAACCTGCTGGAAAAATGCGTCAACGGCATCACGGCTAACAAAGCCGTATGTGAAGCTTACGTGTTCAACTCCATCGGTATCGTCACTTATCTCAACCCGTATATCGGCCACCACAATGGCGATATCGTCGGCAAGATTTGTGCGGAAACCGGCAAGAGCGTACGTGAAGTAGTATTGGAGCGCGGTCTGCTGACCGAAGCGGAACTGGATGACATCTTCTCGATTCAGAACCTGATGCATCCGACCTACAAAGCCAAACGCTACACCGACGAAAACGAACAGTAATCCGTTCCGGATCAAGTTGCCAAAAGCACGCCTGTATACAATACGGCGTGCTTTTTTCTTATTGGCGGCTACAACTTTAAGAGTCGAGATTTCCCCCACGGCTCAGGAGCGGAATGAATGGTGTTAGTGGAATTACTGATTGTCCTGCTGGCGATCTGGCTGGGTGCACGTCTAGGCGGCATCGGGATTGGATTTGCCGGCGGATTGGGCGTACTGGTGTTGACGCTGTTCTGCGGCATGAAGCCGGGCGCGATTCCCTTCGATGTGATCGAAATTATCATGGCAGTGATTGCCGCAATTGCCGCGATGCAGATTGCAGGCGGACTCGATTACATGGTCGGTTTGGCCGAGCGCCTGCTGCGCCGTCATCCGCGTTACGTCACCTTCCTCGCCCCACTCGTCACCTATGTAATGACGCTGCTGGCGGGCACCGGACACACTGCGTTCTCGACGCTACCCGTCATCGCTGAAGTGGCCAAAGAGCAAGGTGTACGCCCTTCACGCCCACTGTCGATTGCGGTGGTCGCCTCGCAAATTGCCATTACCGCCTCGCCGCTCTCTGCTGCAGTGGTGTTCTTCGCGTCGATTCTGGAACCGCGCGGTGTCAGCTATCTGGCGCTGCTGGGCGTATCGATCCCAGCCACGATGGCAGCGATATTCTGTGCCGCCGTGATCACCAGCTTTCTTGGTAAAGAGTTAAAAGAAGACGAGGTGTATCAGGCGCGCTTAGCCAAAGGTGAAGTCACACTGCGCGGAGAACGCGTCTATGACATTAAGCCTGGCGCCAAACGTGCCGTGCTGCTGTTCCTGATCGGCATAGCGGCAGTTGTGCTCTACGCCACGGCGATCAGCGACAGCGTTGGGCTAATCAGCAACCCAGTGCTGCCTCGTAACGAAGCGATTGTGGTGTTTATGCTCACCGTTGCCACACTGATTTGCCTAACCTGCAAAGTCGATACCGGCGAAATCCTCAGCGCCAGTACGTTCAAATCCGGTATGAGTGCCTGTATCTGCGTGATGGGCGTGGCATGGCTAGGCGATACCTTTGTCAAAGCCCACCTGGCGGACATCCAGACTGCGGCTGGCGATATGTTGCAGAGCTACCCGTGGATGCTGGCGTTGATATTATTCTTCGCTGCTACCCTGCTCTATTCACAGGCAGCGACCACCAAGGCGTTAATGCCTGCCGCCCTCATGCTTGGCGTATCCCCTCTCGCCGCCGTTGCCTCCTTTGCCGCCGTCTCAGCCCTGTTCGTGTTGCCGACCTATCCCACCTTATTGGCAGCAGTAGAAATGGATGACACCGGTTCGACCCGAATCGGCAAGTTTGTGTTTAATCACTCCTTTATCATTCCCGGCGTGTTGGCGATTGCCTTCTCCGTGGCGTTTGGCTTCCTTTTTGGTAGCCTGATTCTGTAGCGCCGTTACATCCTGAAAACCTCGTGGCGAGGCGGCCGTGCTATCATCGCGGCTCATTCGCCACCGGAGCTGATTACATCCTCATGGCTGCACGACTTTCTCGCCTGATGGGCCTTTGCCTCGCATTGCTGTTTTGCTTTTCAGCACAGGCCAATATCTTCTCACCTAACAATAACAGCCGCTTTGTGCCGGTGGATCAGGCCTTTGGCTTCGATTTCAGCCAGCAGGGCAACCAACTCACACTGAGCTGGAAGGTGAAGGACGGCTATTACCTGTATCGCCAGCAAATCCATGTGACGCCGCAAAAAGCACAGATGGCACCGCTGGCTCTGCCGCCAGGACAGCCGCATGAGGATGAGTTCTTCGGCAAGAGCGAGATTTACCCGCAGGATTTACAGGTGCCGATCACTCTGCATCAGGCTGAGTCAGGTGCCACGCTTACCGTGACCTATCAGGGCTGTGCGGCCGCCGGATTCTGCTATCCGCCCGAAACCCGTTCGGTGCCGCTTAACCCGGTTGCCGCCAATCACGATGCCCCCGCCGTTAACGCGCAGCCTGCACAACAGCGCACGCCACTGCCGTTTTCACCGCTGTGGGCGCTGCTGATTGGCATCGGCGTTGCCTTCACACCGTGCGTGTTGCCGATGTATCCGCTGATCTCCAGCATCATTCTCGGTGGCCAGCGTCGCTACTCTGCTGGACGCCTGTTAGCACTGGCGATGGTCTATGTGCAAGGGATGGCGCTGACCTACACCGTGCTCGGCATGGTGGTGGCCGCCGCAGGTTTACGTTTCCAGGCGGCGCTGCAGCATCCTTACGTGTTGATTGGCCTGTCAGCGCTGTTCATCGTGCTGGCGTTATCAATGTTTGGCCTGTTCTCACTGCAACTGCCTTCCGGCCTGCAAACGCGCCTGACACTGTGGAGTAATCGTCAGCAAGGCGGTTCATTGCCGGGCGTGTTTATGATGGGCGCACTGGCGGGATTGATCTGCTCACCCTGCACCACCGCGCCGCTGAGTGCCATTCTGCTGTATATCGCGCAAAGCGGTAACCTGTGGGCCGGTGCAGGCACGCTGTGGCTCTATGCGTTCGGTATGGGCCTGCCGCTGATTGCGGTCACGATGTTTGGTAATAAGCTGCTGCCAAAAAGCGGGCCGTGGATGCAAAGCGTCAAAGAAGGTTTTGGCTTTGTGATTCTGGCGCTGCCGGTGTTCTTACTGGAGCGTGTAGTGGGTGATGTCTGGGGCTTGCGTCTGTGGAGCCTGCTCGGCGTCGCGTTCTTTGCCTGGGCGTTCAGCCTCAGCCTGCGTGCTAATGGCAAATGGCGCATTCTACAAATCATCATGCTCGCTGCTGCGCTGGTGGCCGCTCGTCCGCTGCAGGATTGGGCTTTTGGCAGTAGCGCCAGCGTGCAGTCTGTGGCGCATCTGCCGTTCAAAACCATTGCCAGCAGTGAACAACTGGATAGCGCACTTCAGCAGTCACAAGGTCGCATTACCATGGTCGATCTCTACGCCGACTGGTGCGTTGCCTGCAAAGAGTTTGAGAAATATACCTTCAGCGATGAAGGCGTGCGTGCCGACTTAAGTCAGCTACAATTGCTGCAAGCCAACGTCACCGCGAATAACGCGCAGGATAACGCCCTGTTGCAGCATTTACAGGTATTAGGCTTGCCCACCATTCTGTTCTTTGATGCACAAGGCAAAGAAATCCCTGACTCACGCGTCACCGGTTTCCTTAACGCTGCCGACTTCCGCACGCATTTGCACAATCTGTCGCGTTAAACGACACTGGTTGCAGGACACTGCCCGTTCGTGCGCGAGCGGGCCCGCACTCCAGAGGAGAGTCACTTGCAACGTGAACAGATTCTTGAGCATGCGCTGAATGTGCTTGAGCAAAGCGGCCTTGCCGCCACCACTTCCCTGCAGCAGTTGGCCGGTGAGACCGGACTTGATGCAGAACATCTTGAACGTTTCTGGCCCGACCGTGACGCATTATTGTATGACGCGCTGCGCTATCACGGTCAGCAGATTGACAGCTGGCGCCGCCAGATACAGCTCAATGAACATCTCACGGCCCAACAAAAATTGCTGGCGCGTTACGACGTGTTAAGTGAGCACGTGAACAAAGGCCGCTTTCCCGGCTGCCTGTTTATCGCCGCCTGCAGCTTCTATCCGCAGCCTGACCAACCCGTACATCAGTTAGCCGAGCAGCAGAAACGCAGCTCATGGCAGTTCACTCATGAAATTCTGGTGGATTTGGCGCTGGATAATCCGATGATGGTGGCCGATCAAATGGAGCTGATTCTTGAAGGTTGTCTGAGCAAACTGTTAGTGAAACGCAACGTGCAGGATGTGGCCACCGCGCGTCGTCTGGCGGAAGATGTGCTGAGCATTGCGCTGTGCCGGCAGAACGGAGCACTGGCTTAAACTTTCGCAGGAGGCCCTTAAGCCCGTGCATCATGCAGATCTTGCAGGTCATGCAGGTCACGCAGGTCACGCAGGTCACGCAGGTCACGCAGGTCACGCAGGTCACGCAGGTCACGCAGGTCACGCAGGTCACGCAATCCTGAATACCGCTTTACCACCAGCGGGCACGTTGAGATTTTGCACACCCTGCCTGAAAAGCAAGCAATCAGTCACGATTGCTACGCTTTTTTGACGAAAGCCGTTGACGGCTGAAAGCCATTAAGGTTTAATGCGCCCCGTTGCCCGGATAGCTCAGTCGGTAGAGCAGGGGATTGAAAATCCCCGTGTCCGTGGTTCGATTCCGCGTCCGGGCACCAACATTCTGAAAACCCAGCTTATGGCTGGGTTTTTGCTTTTCTGCGTTTGTCGTTTTTGTCATTGCTCACTAACACTCCAGACTGACACAAAATGTTATGTCCCATCCTGAGGACTTAATCCATCAAACGGCGCGATAAGTCCCAAATTGAGGACATTACGCAGAATATTCGAATCACTTACCTCTCGCCTGCTCAGCTCAAATGGCCACATTGCTTAAAGCAGAAAAGTTCGCCCATCGCCCGTCGGTAGTTCAACGTTAAGGCTCAGCTTCCCGCCTAATGCCTCAACATACTTTTTTAGGCTTGAGAGTTTTATCTCATCGCCTCGGGCTTCCATTGCCGCTATGGCTGACGGTGAAACGCCCATTTTCTCAGCTAGCTGTACTTGCGAATGCCCCAGCTCTTCACGTAAGTGACGCAACTGAACACCAAAAATTATTCCCGCAACTTTAACCTCAATTTTCTTCTGTGACTCATGAGATCGCTGTGCAATGAGTTCTTCAAGTTTAGGCATAGGGTATTGACCTCCTATTCGTCGGTATAAACCAGAAGTTATATTTGAAACATATCCGTTTTCAATACCTGAACGCTTAAGTGAGTTTGAAATAATGTTGAACTGAGATACATCGCGAATAAAACTGCAAACAGCCTGCAAAGTGCAGTTAGTCATAGGTCCCGCCCCTAAAGCTCAGAACCCATGAGCAGCATTCATAAGCTCATGCCAATTGGCCCTACAGTCATCAATGGCCTTCCCCGCTATGCTTGCCGCATCACTTATTCCTCAAGGCGGGAGAGACAATGAAAGAGATTATGGTGGTTATTGGCGCGGGTGCGATTGGACAAGCCATCGCGCGTCGCGTGAGTCAGGGCAAAACTGTGCTGCTGGCGGACCTCAATTCGAGAAAATGTGCGGCTGCCGCACAAACCTTACGTGATGCCGGCTTTACGGTAGAAACCAGCCAGGTCGATGTCAGTTCGCGCCAATCGATTCAACATCTGGTGCAGCAGGCCACTGCGCTGGGTGTTATCAAAGGAGTGATTCACTCGGCTGGAGTCTCGCCTTCTCAAGCCAGCCCCGCCACCATTTTACAAGTCGATCTTTACGGTACTGCCGTGGTGCTGGAAGAGTTCGGTCCGCACATGGCGTCAGGCGGTTGCGGAATCGTGATTGCCTCTCAATCCGGCCATCGACTGCCTGCGCTCACGGTTGAACAAAATGAAGCGTTAGCCATCACGCCAACAGAGGATTTGCTCAGCCTGCCATTTTTGCAGAACACCGCTTTCAGTGATCCTCTGTTGGCCTATCAATATGCCAAACGCGGTAACGCTCTGCGGGTTATGGCCGAAGCGACGAAGTGGGGCCAGCGTGGCGCGCGTGTCAACAGCATCAGCCCCGGCATTATCTTTACACCCTTAGCGAATGATGAGCTAAATGGCCCACGCGGCGCGGGCTATCGCAATATGCTGGCAAAATCACCCGTCGGTCGCGGCGGCACCGCCGACGAAGTTGCAGCGCTGGCAGCCCTCATAATAGGACCAGAAGGCGGCTACATCAGCGGCAGTGATTTTCTGATGGATGGCGGCGTGACGGCATCTTACTGGTACGGTGATTTGAAGCCTTGATTGATTTCCCCGCCGTACATATCCTTCGGCGGGTTAAATATAAAATATGCAATACACCTGACCATACTTTAAATATATCTAGCCATAACCATATCCAATAAAATTATTAATCAGTAAGTTAAATACGGTGTGAATATTATTTCGTGATCCTGATTTTGTTAGCTGTAACAACGCATTCGTAACACATCACTAATCCTTTACACTCTCCTGAATTCAGAAAATCATTCATCACATGATCATCTACAAATAAAGTTAAATTTATTAACCGGCGAAATTTGCTGGTCATCCTTTATCGATCACAAGTTAATAACCCTGACAGGAGAAATAAAATGACCGCCGGAAATCGTATTTATTTACGCCGCCCCTCCGATGCTGAGCCGCTACTGGAAGCGTTCCGCCGTTTACCCGCGGCGGTAGTCGCCGACTGCATGAGTCGCTTGCCTGCGCTATCGGCAGAGATCAGCCTGAAAACGGCGCCTAAAACCCCCATCATGTGCGGCCTGGCGGTGACGGTAAAAGCGCGCTCTGGCGATAACCTGATGTTGCATAAAGCGCTGGATATGGCCGGGCCGAACGATGTCATCATCCTGTCGAATGAGGGCGATCGTAGCCAATCGCTGATGGGCGAAGTGATGGCCACTTATGCCAGACAGCGCGGTATGGAAGGCATCGTGCTGGACGGCCCGGTGCGTGATATTGAGGGCTTATCACGTATGGATTTCCCGATTTATGCCGCCGGACATACGCCAGGTGGCCCTTTCAAAGATGGCCCAGGCGAAATCAACGTGCCGATTGCCTGCGGTAAAATTCACGTTTCACCTGGCGATATCGTATTAGGCGATGCCGACGGCGTGATCGTCATTCCCCGGCAGGACGCCGCGCGTATTCTCGAAGCAGCACAAGCTTACTTGATCGTCGATGAACACAACTTTGAGCTGGCGAAAACCGGCTCGCTGGAACGCGGTTGGCTGGCGGAAGCGCTGCAAAACAAGCAGGTAGAAATTATCGATGATGTTTATCGATAAGCGCACGAGCGCTGTGTTATCCAGGTCGCCATCAATGCGACCTGGTATTCGCAAACTGCGCTGCGGCTAGCACACCGCATCACGGCGTGCTGCTCACCATCGCCAACTTGCGTTGCCGGTTTTCCCGCCACACGGCAAAGATCCCGGCGAGTGCCACAATCGACGCGCCAAATATCGTGGTCGAACCCGGCAGGCTATTAAGGAACAGATAGCCAATCAGCATCGACCACACCAGCGTAGTGTAATCAAACGGTGCCAGCAGCGAGGCATCAGCATAGCGCAGGCTGAGTGTCACCAGAATCTGTGCCAGACCGCCAAATAAACCACAGCCCACCAACAGCAGCCACTGCAAGCCAGTGGGCTTTATCCAGCCGAAAAATGCCGTTGCCAGGCCAATCAACGTCGTCATCAGCGAAAAATAGAACACGATCGCGCCCGGTTTTTCGATGCCATTGAGAAAACGGATTTGCACGTTCGAGGTGGCCGTACAGAGTGCGGCAATCAATGCAAAGGCAACACCAAGGCTGGCCGTAGTACTGCTGGCGCCACCTGCCAGCACGCCGCCGCTAGCCGCAAGACTGGAGGAAAGCATAATCAGTATGCCCGACAATCCCACCACCACGGCCACCCAGCGCGACACGCGCACCCGTTCCTTCAATAGCATCGCCGCCATGATTACTGTGAAAAGCGGTGCGGCGTAACTCAGTGCCGTGGCATCAGCCAGCGAGATATACACCAGCGCCAGATAGTTAAAATACATGCCGCCTGTGCCGGAGAAACCGCGAATGAAATGGCCAAACAAATTGCGCGTTTTGAGATTCTCCAGCACGTTCCCCTGCACTCTCAGCCAGATTAACAGGGGAAATAGCGCGATAAAGCTGCGGAAAAAAATCACTTCGCCGGTGGGGATAGCACCGTTCAGACCTTTAACACAGGCCAGCATCAGCGTAGCGCTGAGTGCGGCGAATATCTTTAATAACACGCCTAATCGGGGATTCATGCTCTCACTCTTCTCTCTCTACCACGTGCAATCGGCGGGGTTGCCGAGAGGACAACGCGGCTTACACTAGGGAGAAAAATGTGCGCTGGATAACACTTTTTCGCTCTGCCTGAATAGAAATAACTTATCGCCATCGGTCATATCATTTCCCTATTGCATAACACGCTTTCCCTCTTTTTCGCCGCAAAACAAAGCCGATATAGTCCAGAAAAGCGAGATTTTGCGCTCCTAAGCAGTATCCACCATTGAGGGAAAGCACATGTCCATGAAAAGAGTGACCACCATTGGCTTGGCAATGCTGCCGTTGCTGGCTGTTTCGGCGGCGCAGGCAGATATGATGGCGAACATTAAATCGAGCGGTGAATTGAAATGCGCCGTTTACTCCGACGTACCGCCCTTCTCTTCGCCGGATCCACAAACGCGCCAGCTGGCTGGCATGGATATCGACCTGTGTCACGCTCTGGCCAAGCAGATGAACGTCAAACTGACTCTGGTGCCGACCTCTGTTGAAGCGCGTATCGCGGTGATCGCCACCGGCCGTGCCGATGTGTTGATTGCTAACCTGGCCTACACCAAAACGCGTGGTAATCAGATCCAGTTCAGCGATCCTTACTACGTGGCGAAAGAGATGCTGCTGGTGAAAGCGCCGCTGGCAGATAAACCACTGGACTATTTCAAAGGCAAACGTATCAGCGCCACCAAGGGCACCACGTCAGAGCAATCGATCCACATCAAAGGCGGTAAAGCCGTCACCTTCCAGGATTCTGCCTCCGCCTTCCTGGCGCTAGAGCAGAACAAATCGGTGGGCTTTGTCACTAACACCATGACCGGGATGAAAACCATCGCCCAGGCGAAAAAAGACGGCATCAATCTGGCGATGGTGAAAGAGCCGATGGCGCTGGAGCCGATTGGTGTCGGCATGAAAAAGGATGAACCGGCCCTGCTGGCCAGCGTTAACAGCGGCCTGAAAGCGATGGACGACGATGGCACCATCGACAAAATCTGGAACACCTGGATTGGGCCAAATACCGAATACAAAATGGTGCGCGAAGAGCGCGTACAGCCGCTCTCCAGCCTGAAATTTGAACCACTGGAATAATCATGCCCGTGATGTCGCACTCTGATATCCAGCCCGCCAGCGCACCCGCGCTGGCTTGTTCCTCTGCGATCGCCCTTTCCACCATTGGCGCCCGTGCGTGGCTGGTGGAAGCACCGGGTGGATTTGATCTTTCCGCCCAGCGACGCATCTGGTCATTAGCGCGTTTGCTACAGGCGGATGAGGCGGTTGAGGCCCTGATCCCCGGCGTCACTAATCTGCTGGTGCTGTTCCGACACATCCCCGAGGACGAAGCCGCCGTTCGTGCTTCGCTGCATGCCGCCTGGGAGCAGGCACAGGCGATTAGCCCTCAGGGCAAACTGATTGAAATCCCGGTCTATTACGGCGGCGAGCACGCCACCGATCTGGATGCGGTTTGTCGTCACACCGGATTCAGCGCACGCGAAGTGGTGCGCCGTCACCATCAAAGCGAATACACCGTGTTTGCTCTTGGCAGCGCGCCGGGCTTTGGTTACTTGCATGGACTCGATCCGCAATTAGCCACGCCACGCAAGAAAGTCCCCTCGCTCAGCATGCTGAAAGGCACCGTTACCATTGGCGGCGCCCAGGCCGGTGTTTCAGCGCTGACCGGCCCCAACGGCTGGAACGCCATCGGTTTTGCCGAGCTGGAAGTGTTTGATCCTCTGGCTGAGTCCCCCGCGCTGATGGCACCGGGCGATCGTATCCGTTTTCTGCCGCAGAGGATTGAACTGTGATCGAAATTGAACAGAGCGGCGCCCTGAACACGGTTCAGGATCTGGGGCGTTTCAACTTCCGCCATATGGGCGTCTCGGTGAGTGGTGTGATGGATCCGCTGGCACTGCGCGCCGGAAATCTGCTGCTCGGCAATGAAGAAAATGCCGCAGCCATTGAAGTTCAGCTGTTCCCATTCCGTGTGCGTTTTTTGCAGGACAGCAGCATTGCGGTAACAGGTGCGGATTGTCGCGCCACTTTAGACGGTGCGCCGTTGCCGCCCTGGTGGGGCTGCGGCGTGCGTGCCGGACAGGTGCTGGAAATGCGTTACCCGCGCAGTGGCGCACGCGGTTATCTCTGTATAGCAGGCGGCATTGATGTGCCAATGGTGCTGGGTTCGCGCAGCACGGCACTTCGTGGTGGCTTTGGTGGCCTGGAAGGCCGCCCGCTGCAGCGTGGCGATCGGTTGGCGCTGGGTGAAACACAGGCATCCCCGTTGCCCAGCAGCGGTATTGGCATTGAGCCGCCCGACAGCGCCCTGCGTGCACATTTCCCGCGTAACAGCGCAGGTGAGATTCAGCTGCGCGCCATTCCATCCGGCGAATATCCCTTGTTTGCTGCCGATGCCGGTCGCTTCTGGCAGCAATCATGGCAGGTCTCCAATCAAAGCAATCGCACCGGATATCGGCTGGCGGGCGATCCGATTTTCCCGTCAAAAACCATTGAGATGCGTTCTTACGGGCTCATACCTGGCATTGTGCAGGTGCCGCCCGGCGGCGAGCCGATCATTCAGCTCAGCGATGCCAACACTGCGGGCGGTTATCCCAAGATCGCCGGGGTGATCGAGCAGGATCTGTGGCGTTTGGGACAGGTATTACCCGGCCAATCGATCCAGCTGGTCCAGAGCGATACGCGTGAGGCCATCGCCATCGAGCATCAGGTCGCAGGCTGGCTGAGCCGCTTACGTGTGAGCTGCCCACCGCTGCGTAAAGCGTTAACCGCATAATTTTCCGAAGGAACCCAAACCATGAAGATTGATGTGAACTCCGATATGGGCGAAGGCTTCGGCGTTTATCAACTGTGCGATGACGCCGCGCTGATGAAAGTGGTCTCCTCAGCTAATATCGCCTGCGGATTCCACGCCGGCGATCCGGCGATCATGACCCGAATGGTGCGACTGGCGAAAGAGAATGGTGTCGGCATTGGTGCGCATCCTGGCTTGCCCGATCGCCAGGGCTTTGGTCGTCGCGAGCTGCCGTTCAGTGCCGAAGAGATCTGCCAGCAGGTCGCTTATCAACTCGGCGCGCTGACAGCGATTGCTCAGGCAGAAGGCACGAAGGTGTCGCACTTCAGCTTCCACGCTGCGATGGGCAATATCGTCAACCGCGACGAGGCATTAGCGCACCAGATCATGACGCTCGTCGCCCGTATCAATGCGGATCTGATTGTGTTCGCACAACCCGATACCATCATTGAGCGAGCGGCACAGGCAGCGGGCCTGAAAACCCTGACGCTGTTTCTCGCCGACCGCGCCTACGATGCGCAGGGCCGTTTAGTGCCGCGTGGCATTGCCGGTTCGGTGATCAAAGAGGAAGCGGCGCTGCGTGCCCGCGTGCGGCAGTTCCTGCAGCATGGCACCGTCACCACCTTCGAAGGGGAAGTGATAGCCGTGCGTGCCCGGTCAATCCTGGTGCACAGCGATACGCCAGGCTCACTGGCCCTCGCCACCATCGTACGCAGTGAAATCGAAGCCAGCGGCCATCAGGTGGCGCCGGCGGCAGAGGTGCTTGCTCAATAAGTTTTTTTGAATCGCCCAAATAAAAATGGCTGCCTTATCGGCAGCCATTTTTTTCGCCTTTGGTTTAACGGCAGCCAGCGCAGAATGCCGCAATACGATCGCAGCCCGTCTCTAAGCGCTCCATGCTGGTGGCGTAGGACAAGCGGAAGTACGGGCTCATGCCATAAGCCGCACCCTGCACCGTCACCACGTGCTGCTCTTCAATCAGCGCCAGCACAAAATCGGCATCGTTGCTGATGAAGCGTCCACCAGCACTGGTCTTGCCGATCAGCCCTTCAATGTTCACAAACAGATAGAACGCGCCCTCTGGCTTGTGGCAACGCAGGCCATCAATCGAGGTCAGACGTTCCAGCACGTAATCACGACGTTCACGGTAAATGCGTGCGCGCTCCTGCAACAGATCTTGTGGACCTTCCAGCACCGCCACCGCTGCTGCCTGCGTCAGGGTACAGACGCCGCCGCTGTTCTGGGTGTTCACATTGCTCATGGCTTTAATCAGCGGTGCAGGACCGCCGCAAAAGCCCAGACGCCAGCCTGTCATGGAATAGGCTTTCGATACGCCGTTCACCGTCAGCACACGGTCATACAGGCGCGGTTCAACCTGCGCCAGGGTATAGAAACGTACATCGTCATAGATTAGATGCTCATAGATATCATCCGTCATGATCCACACCTGCGGATGGCGCAGCAGCACGTCACCCAGCGCCTGCAACTCGGCTTTGCTAGCCACCGAACCGGTTGGGTTGCTCGGATAGTTCAGCAGCAGCCACTTAGTCTTATCGGTAATCGCCGCATCCAGATCCGCTGGCAGCGGTTTAAAGCCATTCTCCTGCGCACACGGTAGTGGCACCGGAACACCACCGGCAAATTTCACGATATCGGCATAGCTGATCCACGATGGCGTGGGGATCACCACTTCATCGCCCGGATTGATGGTCGCCATGATGGCATTAAAGATGATCTGCTTCGCGCCACCGGCCGTCAGAATCTGGCTGACGTCATACTCCAGTTGGTTATCCCGTTTGAATTTCAGCTGGATAGCTTTGCGCAGTGCAGGCGTACCGTCGGTCGGTGGATAGCGCGTGTCGCCCGCGCGTGCAGCGGCATACGCGGCTTCAATCGCATGTTCCGGTGTAGGGAAGTCGGGTTCGCCGGTAGAAAGTGCTACCACATCAACGCCCTGCGCAGCGAGATCGCGCGCTTTTTGGGTCATGGCAACGGAGGCGGAAACGGTCACATTCTTTAAACGATCGGCTATCTCGGGCATGTTCAATCCTGGGTTCGGGGGATGTCAGTTTTCCCTGAGCATAGGATTAGGGCCGAAGCCACGGATAATAGTGCTTTGTTGTGGTGATATAACACAAAGCGATGACTGGACCGACTGCACACTTCTGCCATAAAGGCGGCAGATTGACTCAGAATTGCGCGACAGGTCACGCCCGCACGCCTGACGGAATGTTAATAAAGTGTTACTTTCTTTCACAGGTTACATCCCGAACCCACGATTTTCCTTGCCCGTCACTGGCAATGCTGATGGGTCAACTGCACTCATTCGGTGCAGCGCTGCATTTTTCAACACCCGCCATGCCGGCGGCTCACTAGCTCAGCACCAGCCTCAGGAGGCCCGGTAGCCGTACCCTCCTGTCTGAGTTCAATAACGAAAGCTTATCCTGGCATCAACTTTGCTTGATGAGGATATGCGTTCTGTTTGAGGGAAGTGTCCATGAATCTTCGTCGCCTGAAGTACTTTGTTAAAATTGTTGACGTCGGAAGCCTGACGCAAGCTGCCGATATCCTGCATATAGCCCAACCCGCGTTGAGCCAGCAGCTGGCTACGCTGGAAGGTGAAGTCAATCAACAGCTGTTGATTCGCACCAAACGCGGTGTCACGCCTACTGAAGCCGGGAAAACACTCTATTCCCATGCACAATCCATTTTGCGCCAGTGCGAACAGGCGCAAAGTGCGATTGATCTGGTCGGCGCTGCGCTGAGTGGCAGCGTTTCCGTCGGGCTGGCACCGGGCACAGCGGCGCAAAACCTGGCGCTACCGCTGATGATGGAAGTGCAGCAGCAGCATCCTGGCATCGTGCTCTATTTTAACGAGAACTTCGGCACCACCCTGAGCGAGCTGATCATGAACGGGCGTATGGATATGGCGGTGATTTACGATCATCGCACCATCCATGGCCTGCGCTTCATGCCGCTGATGAAAGAAGATCTGTGCTTCGTTTGCCCGTTCAGCCTGGCAAAACCGGTGAAAGAGATCCCGCTGTCACAGGTCGCGCAATATGATCTGTTCCTGCCACGTATCTATAACATCATGCGCAAAGTGCTGGATGACGCCTTCGTACAGAACAATCTGCAGTACCGCGTGAAGTGCGAAATTGAGTCGCAAACCACCCTGAATGCGGCGTTGAGTGCCGGTCTGGGCACCACCATCATGCCGGAATCCGCCGCACGCGCGATGCTGAAAAACGGGGATACCTGGATGGCGAAGATCATCGAACCTGATGTGCAGGCCTCACTATCGTTCTGCATGTCGGATCATCTGCCACTTTCCCAGCCTGCCGAAGCAGTGAAATCCATTTTGCTGTCGCTAATGTCGCGCCGCAACGTGGAGAATCATCCACTGACCCTGGTGGGATAAGACCCGCTTATCACCGCAAAGCGAAACCCTCTTACTGCCCGTCTGACGAACGCGCTAGATTGATTCGGTCTGTTGCCCGCTTCGGCGGGCGTGTTTCGCTTTGACGGGAACCCCATGGAAAAAACTGCGATACCGCTGCCGACGCTGCGTGCGTTGGCGCGCAAGATGCAACGATCCGGCCTTAACAGCCTGGCGTTAGAGGGCAAACAGTGGTCGGTGCGTCTGACGTTTGACCCGCCCTCCTTCTCATCCCCAACGGAGATCCCGACGCAAGCGTGCCCGCCCGTGACGCATCGCATTGGCGCGCCCCTGCCCGGCACACTGCTGCGTCGCCACCCACACAGCCAGCAAGATTTTGTCCAGCCTGGACAGCAGGTAGAACCTCAGGATCTGCTGGCGATGGTGCAGGTCGGCCTCCTGTACGTGCCGGTGCTCAGTCCCTGCAAAGGGCGGGTGCAGCCATTCCCCTCTGCAACGCGATCTGCGGTTGAATATGATGAAGAAATTCTTATTCTTCAATCGGATAATTAATCATTAATCCGGTTATAAGGGGCTCTTATCGCCTCACAGTTTTTATGTCTTATGCCCTTGCGGCATAACTGCATAAAGTCAAAAAAGACCCATTACGCCGGACACACACCTGGCGAGACGAGGAAACACAAATGCCATTCTCAGATTACAAAACCGCGCTGGTGACCGGCGCATCGGCTGGTATGGGCGAAGCGATTGTTGAGCGCCTGTGCAAAGAAGGGATCACCGTGCACGCGGTGGCACGTCGTAAAGAGCAACTGGCCGCGCTGGCCGATCGCACTGGCTGCATCCCGCATGCCGTGGATGTCAGTGACGTCAATGCGCTGACCGCGCTGTGCAAAGACCTGGAAATCGATATCCTGGTCAACAATGCAGGTCTCTCTCATCCTGGTTCGATTCTTGATGCCGACGAAAACGTGGTAGAAACCCAGGTCGATGTCAATCTGCGTGCCGTGCTGCACCTGTGCCGCTTGCTGGTGCCGGGCATGATGGCGCGTGACCGTGGCCACGTGTTCAACATCACCTCGATTGCCGCCATCTACAACTTCAACGGCAACTCGGTGTATCACGCCACCAAAGCCGGGGTGCATGCCCTGTCACGCCAGCTGCGCGTGGACTGCTATGGCAAACGTGTGCGCATCACCGAAATCTGCCCAGGCCGCGTCGCCACTGATATTTTCGGCAACGTTTCAGGCGATCACGATGAGGCGCGTCGCCGCTTTATCGATGGGTTCGAACTGCCGCAGGCCAAAGATATTGCCGACTGCGTGGCCTTTGCGCTGTCTGCGCCAGTCGCCGTCAACATCGGCAACATCGAAATTACCCCGACGCTGCAGGTGCCGGGCGGTCTTTCCACTATGCGACCGGGCGACCGCACCGCGTAAAACCGTACAATGAGGTAACTGTATGGCACTTGATTTCAGCAGTGTGATAACCGGCCATTACGGCCAGATGATCGTTGACGGAACGGTGGTCACCCTTGAACTGGCGTTGGGTGCCTGGCTGCTGGCGATGGTTCTCGCCCTGCTATTGGTGGTGGTCCGCCTGACGGAGAATCGTCTTGCCGTTGGGCTGGTTAAGGCGTATGTCTCCTATCACCGCAATGTGCCCACGCTGATTCAGTTGATGATGTGGTACTTCGCGATCCCCACCCTGCTGCCGGAATCGCTGCAGATGATGATCGTTGACTACAACGCCGAGTTTTTATTTTCTCTTATCGCGCTCGGGCTGTGCCAGGCCGCTTACTTCTCTGAAGATATCCGTAGCGGCCTGCGGGCCATTCCAGACGGACAGAATGAGGCCGCCCGCGCGCTTGGCATGAGCTATGTCCGCGCCATGCACTCGGTGATTTTGCCGCAGGGTGTGCGCAATGCGCTGCCATCCGTGGTCAATCACACCGTGCTGCTGTTCAAAAACACCAGTCTGGCAATGGTGATTGGCGTGGCAGACCTCACCTATGTGACGCGTGATATCGAGAACCAAACCTTCCGTACCTTCGAATCCTACTTAGTGGCAACCGTGGGTTACCTGTTCTTCTCCCTGCTGCTGATGGGCTTGGGCGCGCTGCTGGCCCGCCGCTTCCAGCGCGTTTACGCGAGGTAATGGCGATGTTTGAGATCTTCACCATTTTGCATGACAACGGCATGCTGCTGTTAATGGGCCAGTATCCTAACGGTCCGCTGGGCGGCGTACTCTGTACGCTTTTGATCTCCGTGCTGGCAGTATTGCTGGCCTTCCCCATCGGTGTGTTGCTCGGCCTGGCGCGTCTGTCGCCGTGGCGCTGGCTGAGCTGGCCCGCCACCTGTTGGGTGTATCTGCTGCGCGGCATTCCGCTGATGATGGTGGTGTTCTGGACCTACTTCTGCGTCCCGTTGCTGATTGGCCACAACATCAGCGGCTTCGCCACCATGCTGTGTACGCTGGTGATTTACGAAAGCGCCTACATCGCTGAGATCGTGCGTGGCGGCATTCAGGCACTGCCGCACGGCCAGTATGAAGCGTCACGCGCGCTGGGTATGAGCCACCTGAAAACCCTGCGTTTAGTGATTCTGCCGCAGGCGCTGTTTAACACGTTGCCGAGCCTGGTGAGCCAGCTGGTTTCGATCATCAAAGACTCCACGCTCGGCTACGTGATTAACGTGCCTGAGCTGACCTTTGCCGCTAATCAGGTCAGCAATCAACTGCTGACCAAACCGTTCCAGGTGTTCGCCATTGTGGCGCTGAGCTACTACATCATCTGCTTCAGCCTCACCTGGCTGGCTAACAAACTTGAAGCGCATATTGCGCAGAAACGTCGCCAACCGCCGCAGGCCAATCCCAGCGTTGCACCCGCGGTGATGCTGACTAAAACCTCTTCGCAATAAGGAACCACTATGAGCCCGATGATCATGTTTAACCAGGTCAACAAATGGTACGGCGCGTATCAGGCGCTGACTGACCTGAGCGCCGAAATCAATACCGGTGAAGTGGTGGTGGTGTGCGGTCCTTCCGGGTCGGGGAAATCCACCTTGATCCGCACCGTTAATCGCCTGGAACCGATTGATAATGGCCAGATCGTGTTTGATGGCACCGACATTCACGGCAGCAGTACACGCCTCAACCATCTACGCACCCGCATTGGATTTGTGTTTCAGAGCTTCAACCTGTTCCCCCACGTCTCGGTGGCAGAGAACATCATGATGTCACCCATGAAAGTATTGGGCGTGAAGCGTGCCGAAGCGCGTAAACAAGCGGGTGAGTTGCTGGAGCGCGTTGGCTTATCACACAAAGCAGACGCCTATCCGGCGCAGTTGTCTGGCGGCCAGCAGCAGCGCGTGGCGATTGCACGTGCGCTGGCAATGAAGCCGCCGGTGATGCTGTTTGATGAACCGACCTCGGCACTCGATCCTGAAATGGTCGGTGAAGTGTTATCGGTGATGCGCAGCCTGGCGCAGGAAGGCATGACCATGATGTGCGTGACGCACGAGATGAATTTCGCGCGTGAAGTGGCGGACACCATCTGGTTTATGGATCAGGGGCAAATTCTGGAAAAATCGACGCCAGAGAAGTTCTTCACCCAACCGCAGCACCCACGTGCCCAGCGCTTCCTGAGCGATTTGCGTTCGCATTGATGCATCCCGGTCGGCAGAGCCGCCGACCGGTTTGTTGACTTCATCTCAATCAGCAATCCACCCACACCGCACCGGCATCCGCTGACTTCACGCACTGCTCTACCCAACGCACGCCCATCAATCCGGCATGCACATCGGGATACCAGAAGTCAGCCAGAAACGCCTCATCACCGCGATCGGTGGCATCCATCGCCAGCGCAAAACGGCGATAGAGATTTGACCAGGCTTCAAACAGCCCCTCCGGATGGCCGCCGCCGATACGGTCATCAGCCAGCGCACTTTTGTGCAGATAGCCCATACCACGCTCCAGAATCTGCAGCGGCTCACCCTGCACTTCATAGCGCAATTGGTTCGGCTGCTCATCCCACCACTCCAGACTGGCCTTCTCACCAATCACTCGCACTTTCTGGCCGTGCATCGAGCCACAGTTCACTGCCGAGGCCCACATGGTGCCGACGGCACCGTTGTCGTACTCCATCAACACAAAGGCGTTATCTTCCAGCGGCGCACGGGTTTTCACGAAGCTCTGGCGGCTGCACAACAGACGTTTCACCTGCAGTTTCGGCACCATGGTTTCGGCGATAAACAGCGGGTGCGTCGCCAGATCGCCCAGCACATAGCTGGGACCAACAAAGCGTGGATCAACGCGCCACCTGGTACTTTCGTTTTGCAGTTCGACCGCTTCGTTATGGAAGCCGTGCGCGAACTGCATATTAATAATGCGGATCTCACCCAGCAGCCCTTCCGCGATCATCTCGCGCGCCTGTTGGATCAGCTGATGGCCGGCATAACCGTAAGTCACACCGATGATCTTTTTCTTCTCGGCGCAGAGTTTTTCCAGCTCGTCCGCTTCTTCGGTGGTGAAGCACAGCGGCTTCTCACACACCACATGCAGACCGGCATTGAGTGCCGCACGGCAAATGGTGAAGTGGGTATTGTTCGGCGTGGCAATCGAAACGGCTTCGATGCCATCTGCACGCGCCGCTTCCGCCGCAAACATCGTTTCATAATCCGAATAGCAGCGATTCGCGTCGACGCCCAGTGATACGCCAAGCGCACGACCGCGTTCGGCGTTAAGATCAAATGCCCCCGCCTGCAACACAAAGTTGCCATCACGCAGTGCCGATGAACGATGGATGTAGCCAATCTGACTGGTACCGCCGCCGCCCACCATGCCCCAGCGAAGTGAACGATCCAGAGCTTTAATGCCGTTAATCATGATGATCTCCTCAGAATCCGACCGATTGCAGGTAGTGAAGGCTGGCAGTGACGTCGCGCAGGCTAGTATCGGCGTTGCGCGGATCGCGCTCCTGCTCGATGGTGATCCAGCCCTGATAGTTGCGCTCAGCGAGAAACGCTCGCACTGCCGGATAATCAATCGCGCCTTTGCCAATCGGGCACATCACCCCTTCGGCGCAGGCGGCAAAGAAGTCCACGCCACGCGCAATCACATCGCGCCAGACTGCGTCATTCACATCTTTAAAATGCAGGTAATCGATGCGATCCCAGTAACGGCTCAGATAAGGGATCGGATCCATACCGGAGTAGTAGAGATGCCCGGTGTCGAGACACAAACCGGCTACCTCGTGTGGAATGTCCTGCACCAGTTGCTCCAGCTCGTCGGCGAACTCAATGCAGCCGCCCGCATGCGGATGGATCACCGCGCGCACGCCATACTCATCCCTGGCAATCTGGCTCAGCGTGGTGATGTGCTGCATCATGCGCTGCCACTCTTCACTGGAGAGGCGCGGCGCTTTATCTGACTGCCCCGCAAATTTGGCACGCTCAGGATTACCGAAATCGATAATCACCAGGTAAGGCGCGGGCAGATTATCCGCGTGGGTTTTCTCGGCAGTAGGAACCTGCGACAGGTTGCGACAGATGTTGTGTGTCAGTTCAACCATCGCCGGGAAATTGGCTTCGCTAACCAGATCGTCAAAGATCGTGCCCGCCACCAGCGAAAGCTGATGGGCTTCCAGCTGGTGACGCAGTTCATCGGCATCGGTCGGCAGATAGGTCCACGGACCCAGCTCAATGCTTTTGTATCCGGCCTGAGCGGCTTCCGACAGGACTTTCTGCCACGGTGGCAGGAAAGGGTTTTTAGGATCGTCCACACCCCAGCTGCAGGGCGCGTTTGCAAGATGAATCGTCATGATCGTTCCTTGCGGTATTGGATAGCGCAAGTATCAAATAAACATTTCACCTACAGCAATCATGAAACATTCATTTTTTGATAGCGATCATGTTATTTTTTATCATTAAAATGATAAATAATCTATCAAATTCATAGCTGGCGCCACTTTCAGGCCAACCACTCAAGTACTGCCAACGCATTCCCGGTCAGCCAGCCGGAGAGCGAATCAGGCTGACGCTTCTCATCGCGTCGCCAGATTTCGGTGCTTAGAGGCTAAAGATTCTCACGCGTGATGATCTCAAACGGCAGCGTGACCTGAGAGAAATGCTCCCCTGATTCGACAGTTTGTTGAGTCGTGCGGACAAATTGCCGCACCATTTCCTCAATTTCATGGCGAATCATCACGGTGATTGTGCCGTCAATCAGTGCCAGTTCGCCCTCTTTCACCGGGCCATGACAGATTAACGCCACCTTGCGCTGCGGCTGCTGGCGTAACGCATGAATCACGCCTTCAATGCCGCCACAGGGCGCGTAGATTAAGGCGAGATCGGCATGCTCTTCCAGCAACTGACGCGTGGCGTGATAGCCGCCATCAATCGACTCATGGGTTTTCAGCGGCTCTAATACGCGTCGGGTGCTGTCCTGCTCGCGCAGATAGGAGCGGAAGCTGATTTCGCAGCTCTCCTGACAGGTAAAACGATGGTCGCCCACCAGCACGCCCACCGATCCCGGCTGATGCAGCAAATGCGAGGCCACCCAGCCGGCAGTGCGTCCGGCTTTCTGATTATCCAACCCGAAATACCCCGCATGTCCGCAGGGCGAGAAGTTGGAAAACAGGGCGTAAACCCGCACGCTCTGGCGTGATATCTGCTCGATGGCATGGCGGATCAGTGGGTGATCCAGTGCGACTAAGCCAATCACATCCACCTCTTGCGCCAGCTTGTGCAGCGAGGCCACCACAGCTGCCACATCATCAATGTCATGCCAGTAAAACCGTGGCTCACTGCCCGCAGGATGCAACGGTTGCGTCTGTTGCCTGAGGGCATCGGTCAGCGAGTGATAGAACGAATACGATTTTGATAGCAGCACAAACCCCATGCGCAGCGTTACGTGCGCGGACTGCGCCTCAGCGCTGAAAGGCACAACCGGCGCCATGCGATAACCCATTCGGTTGGCAGCTTCCAACACCTTCTGCTCGGTGGCCGCTCGAACCGGAGCCCGCCGATTCAGTACCCGATCCACCGTGGCGACGCCAACGCCAGCCGCATTGGCGATAGCGTTCATGGTGATTTTGCTCATCAACAGATTCCAGTTTGATAGTAAGTTATCAAAATAATGCCCGAAATGGACCGGGAGTGCGAAGACATTGCGGAGTAAATCGTCATCAAATCTCAATATTTGATAGAGAATCTCTCAGTAATTTGATCGTTATCGCAAAAATGAAATGATCCATTTCATTAAATTACCTACCGGAATAAATGTTTGATATTTTCCTGTTCGAGGACAGAGGTGAGGGCTGATGGATTTGCATCAGTAAATCCATAGAGGCGGCGGTCGCGCCTTTCTATAGTGAAAGCGATCTGCCTTATCGGCTCCCGGCACATGAACGACTCAATAATAACGGAGATGATATGTTCCCTCAGACCCTACCTGCACCTCGCCGTCACCCTGAAAACCAGATCCCCGCGCTGCGCTGGGGCATTGTTGGACCCGGCTGGATCGCCGACCACTTTGCCAATGCGTTGCGTCATCATACTCAGCAACAGCTGGTGGCCGTATCGTCACGCAGTCTGGAGAAAGCACAAGCTTTTGCCAGCAAATGGGATATCCCGCACGCCGTTGAAGGCCTTGACGCACTGCTGAGCCGGAATGACATTGATGTGGTGTATATCGCCACACCGCACAATCATCACTTCCCTGATGGGCTGCGCGCGCTGCAAGCGGGCAAGCATGTGCTGATTGAGAAGCCGCTGGCGCTCAATGCACAGCAGGCGTTGCAGTTGCAGCAGGAAGCGCACAAACAACAACGCTTGTGCGTGGAAGCGATGTGGTGTGATTTTGCGCCGAAATACGGTGTGATCCGTCAATTACTGGCCGATGGCGCATTGGGAGATGTTCATACATTGATCGCCGATCATGGTGAATATTTCACCCAGGATCACCGCATTTTCAATCTCGATCTGGCGGGCGGGCCGATGCTGGATCTCGGCAGCTATTTGATCGGCTTCAGCGTGCTGGTCGGCGGCGCACCCGATAGTATTGTGGCGCAAGGCCAGCCTGCACCTGGCGGTGTGAATGGGCAAACATCGATGCTGCTGACCCACGGCAACGGCATGCACTCCGTGCTCAACACCACGCTGTTCAGCAACACACCGGGCACTGCCGTGATCGCCGGTCGTGATGCCACGCTTTATCTCGACGGCCAGTTCTATGCGCCGGGCAATTTCCGTCTCACTTCCAGCGATGGCCGCCATACGCTGCGCTGGGAAGAACCGACTAATCGCTATATTCAGCTCTGTCATGAAATCGAACATACCGCCTGGTGTATCCACCAGGGGCTGCTTGATTCGCCTGTCCGTCCGCTGGCTACCTCACTGGCCACGCTGCACGCCATGGATGAAGTCAGGAAGCAGATCGGTGTGGTGTTTAATGAAGAGCGCACCGCTTAACGATCAGGAGAACAACATGAAAATCGCTTTTGATGTGGATGTCATCAGAGAAATGGGCATCACGCGCATGGTGCATCAGGTGGCCGAATGGGGTTACAAGTACATCGAACAATCGCCCCATCCACAGATCAATCCGTTTTATAAACACCCGAAAGCCAGCCGGGAAATCATGCGCGAATACAAAAATGCGCTGAATGCCACTGGCGTGGAAATCTCATCGTTTATCACGGTTTATCGCTGGTCAGGCCCGGACGAGTTGCGTCGTCAGGCGGCGGTGAAGAACTGGAAACGCATGATCGAGATCGCCGTCGAGATGGGGGTGCAGGTGATCAACACCGAACTCTCCGGCAACCCGAACGAGCCGGAGATTTGTGAAGAGATGTTCTATCGCTCGATGGATGAGTTACTGCCGATTATCGAACGTGAAGGTATCCGCGTCGAAATTCAGGCACATCCGTGGGATTTCTGCGAACAAAGCAACGAAACGGCAGATATCGTGAAATCGTTCCGCAGCGATAACGTCAAATACATCTATAGCGCACCGCACACCTTCTACTACGACAAAGGCGTGGGCGATGTGAAAAACATGCTGCACTACGCGGGCGACGATCTGTCGCATATGTTGATTGCCGATACCATGAACCACACCAAGCACTGCCGCTATATCGTCAACCCACCGGGTGTCGACGCCACCATCCACCAGCACGTGGCGGTGGGTGAAGGGGAAGTGAATTTCGATGCGCTGTTTGAAGCGCTGCGCGAAATGGATTTCGCCAACCGCACGTATAAGGTTGGCGGTGAATCGATTATCTCGGCGGCGCTGTTTGGCTATCCGGAAAAGATGAAGTATCAAGCGGTGGAAACGCGTGAACTGATCGAGCGTGAACTACTGAAGTAAGCGCGGCAAACGGCTAATCATTTCCCCCTCTTCCGTCGCGAGAGGGGGAATACATCGTGCCAATATTCAACCTATGAGCGGGGAAAACGCTCTGCCCATCGACACGCTCCCCCACCTGCGGGAGAGCGTTGAGATGACGGCATTAAATTGCCACCCACTCCACTTCGACAAATTCACCGCGCGTCAGTGATTGCTGTGCCGCCTCGGCAATCGCCTGCGCGCGCAGACCGTCGATCAATCCCGGCAGCCCTTCGATTTTCTCTCCGCCGATATGACGCACAAACGCATCCAGATGGGTGTAGTAGGTCTCTTTCACCCGACTAAACCAGTCTGCATACAAGCCGGGCTGAGTGATGCCTTTGCCCTGATAAAGGGTGGCACCCCGCGCTGACTGGCTCTCTGAAGCCAGCATCCCTTCACTGCCCATCACGCTGATGCGTTCGTCGTAGCCGTAAGCCGTGCGGCGCGTGTTATCCAATTGCGCCAGCGCGCCCTGCTGCATGCGCATGATCAGCACCGAAGTATCGACATCAAAATCACGGATCTCCGGCATCGCCAGTGCGGCACCGAGTGCGCCAACGGTGCTGACTTCATCTTCTGTCAGCCAGCGCAGCAGATCAAAAAAGTGGATCGCCTGATCGCGCATTTGGCCGCCAGAAGCTTGCAGATAACTGATCGGCGGCAGTTCTGACGCGCGGCACACCATCTGAATCAGCTCAGTGCGGCCAATCAGACCCTGTTTGAGCTGGGATTTAAGTTGCTGATGGCTGTGGTCAAAACGACGGTTAAAGCCGACGGTAACAGGAACCTGCACCGGAGAGATTTTTTCCACGACTTCCCGCGCGCGCTGCAACGACAGGTCGATCGGTTTCTCGCAGTACACCGCCTTACCCGCCAGCACCGCCTGCTCCAGCAGTTCGGCATGGGTTGGCGTAGCGCTGGCGATCAGCACCGCGTCGATCCCATCACTGCTCAGCGCCTGCTGCACGCTGGCGGCTTTCGCGCCATAACGCTGTGCCACCGCTTCGGCACGTGACGCATCAATGTCACACACCAGCGCCAGCTCAACGCCAGGATGCGCCGCCAGGTTGGCAGCGTGCACCTGGCCGATAAATCCACTGCCAATCAAGGCAAAACGTTGCGGGGTCCGCATTTTAACGCTCCTTTTGTTCACACTTCGGAATAGCCGATGTTGTCAAAATAGCGCTTTCTGGCAGGCTAGCTGAACGCGGTTTTTGATGGAATTACCTCAGATGAAAGCACTGACGCTAGCGGAGCTGGCAAAGCAAGTCGGAGTCGGCGTGGCCACGGTCGATCGGGTACTCAACGATCGCGGTGGTGTGTCCCCGGCGATGACAAAAAAAATTCTGCAGGCGGCGCGGGATGCGGGTTTAAAGCGTATTTTGCCAGAGGAGCATCGCCACAGCTGGCAGATTGAAGTGCTGCTCAGCGGCAACGGCTCGTTCTTCTTCCAGCAGCTGGCACAGGACTTTGCCCGACTGGCTGATGAGCTGGGCTATCGTCGCCTGCGCCTGCATCGCACGCTGATCCCGGAAAACGCGCCCGAGAAACTGGCCGCGCACATTGCTGCCAGCAGTAAAAAGATGGATGCGCTGATCGTTTTCGCCCACGAGAATACGCTGATTTATGATGCCTTAGCGGCGTGTCAGGCACGCGGCGTGCCGGTGATCACCATGGTCACGGATCTGCCCAATGCAGCGCGCTTGTGTCACGTCGGCATCGATCAATACAAAGCCGGACGCACCGCCGGGTTGATGCTTGGCAGTATGATCAATGCACCGGGCGATGTGGTGCTGGTGAGTGGCCGCGCAGATTACTCAGCACATCGTCAGCGCATTGAAGGTTTTCAAGCCGTGCTGGCGGAGCGTTTCCCGCAGCTGCGTCTGCGGGAAATTCTTGCCGGTCAGGATGAACGCGATCGCATCAGCCGTCTGCTGGAGAAAACCCTGGCCGGATCGCAAAACATCGTCGGACTTTACAACACCGGCCTCGGCAACACGCAGATCCACGAAGCGCTGGCACGCCATCGACTCGGCGGCAAAGTGGTGTACGTGACACATGAACTTTATGCCACCACGCGCCAGCTTTTTGAGAAGCGCGTGCTGACGCTAACACTCGATCAAAACACCCTGCGCCATGCTCAGCTGGCGCTGACCTTATTGCTAAAATATCTCGAAGAGAGTGAACAGCCCGATACCTACCAGTCCGGCAAAGTCGACTTTATGCTGTTTACGCAAGAGAACTTCGCATAATCACACTTTGCATCTCACCGCCAGCGCGGTTAAATCGCCTTCATCTGTCGCTGCTACACTCAGTAGCAGCAAAAAACGCAATCACAACAAGGCGAAATCATTATGTCGGAAAATCAGTATCAGCCCGCGAAAGTCTGGACCTGGGACCCGGAAGCCAAAGGTAACGGCGCAAAAACCAACCGTCCGTTCGCCGGGCCGACGCATGAGAAGACCCTGCCGGTGGGCAAACATCCGCTGCAGCTCTATTCACTGGGGACGCCAAACGGCCAGAAGGTCACCATCCTGCTGGAAGAGTTGCTGGCCGTCGGGGCTAAAGAAGCCGAATACGATGCCTGGCTGATTCGCATCGGTGATGGCGATCAGTTCTCCAGCGGTTTCGTTGACGTGAACCCGAACTCCAAAATTCCGGCGCTGAGTGACCACTCAGTGACGCCACCGCTGCGCGTGTTCGAATCAGGCAACATCCTACTGTATCTGGCCGAGAAATTTGGTCACTTCATCCCGGCGGATATTGCAGGCCGCACCGAAACCCTGAACTGGTTGTTCTGGCTGCAGGGATCAGCGCCTTATCTTGGCGGCGGCTACGGCCACTTCTATTTCTACGCGCCTGAGAAAATCGAGTACGCCGTTAACCGCTTTACGCTGGAAGCCAAGCGTCAGCTGGATGTGCTGGATCGTCAGCTCGCCAATAACCGATTCCTCGCCGGTGAGGAATACACCATCGCCGATATCGCCACCTGGCCGTGGTACGGCAACCTGGTGCTAAACAACATCTATGGCGGCGGCGAGTTCCTTGATGTGCAGTCGTACAAAAACGTGGTGCGCTGGGCTAAAGAGATCGCTGAGCGTCCAGCGGTGATTCGGGGTCGCAAAGTGAATAAGGCATTTGGTGCCGAACCACAGGATCAACTGCTGGAACGCCACGATGCCTCTGATTTCGATACCAACACCGAAGACAAACGTCAGGCGCGAGGAGAGCAGTAATGGCCGCTTATGTGGTGATGATTAAAGACGAAACGCTGGATAAAGATGAGCTGGCGACCTACGCGCAGAAAGCCGGTGAGGCACGCGGCGATCATCAGATCACGCCGCTGGCATTTTATGGCGATCTTGAAGTGCTGGAAGGCCGTGAGGCGGAAGGCGTAGTGGTGCTGGAATTTGCGGATATTGATGCAGCAAAAGCCTGGTACCACAGCCCGGCGTACCAGGAAGCGAAAGCCCATCGGGTCAAAGGCGCGAACTATCGCGTGTTACTGGTCAAGGGTGTGGCTTAATCTGCCAACAGGGGCGCACTTCAATCGGTGCGCCCTGCCAGCCAGAGAGGTCGAGATTTGCTCGTCTCGCCGATCAATCCAGTCTGAATAGCGCAATCGCCTGCTGCAACCGATTCGCCTGCTGTTGCTGCTGATGCGCCACCTGCAAGGTTTCCGCCACGTGCTGAACGTTGTGATGCACGCTGTGATCGATGCTGTTGATGCTCTGCTGAATCTGCTCGATGCTCAAATTCTGCTGTTCACTCATCTCAGACAGCTCGGTGACCAGTTGTGACAACCCGCTGATGCTGCTGTGAATATCACGCATGGTCTGTGCAGCATGTTCAATCTGCACGGTGCCATGTTCGGTGCTCAGGCTGCTGGCATCCATCAGTTGGCGAATTTCGCGGGCAGCATTCTCGCTGCGCATCGCCAGATTGCGTACTTCGCTTGCCACCACGGCAAAACCACGCCCCTGACTGCCGGCGCGCGCCGCTTCTACTGAAGCATTCAGAGAAAGAATATTGGTCTGGAAAGCGATGCCGTCGATCAATGCTAAAATCACTTTCACCCGCTGTGACTCTTCGCTGATTTTCGCCATTGAGCTCATCGCCGACTGGATATTTTCCTCTCCGTGCGTGGCCACCGCACGTGCATCCCGCGCGAGTTCGCTTGCACTCTGTGCTTTGTCACGCGTTAAGCTGGCAGCAATGCTGATTTCGGTCATCGCACTGGCCGCCACTTCCAGTGCCTGCGCCTGTTCATCGGTGCGTGTCGACAGTTCAGCGTTGCGTTGCAATATACTTTCAGACTCCGTCAACAAGGCGCTCACGCCGAGACTCACCTGATGAAGCGTGCCATGCATGGTGCCCAACGTGGTACTGAAGGTGCGGGCGAACGGGCTTTCGCTCTGCTGGGTATCCGCATTCAGCGTCAGATATCCGGCCTGCTGATTGATCCGTGAGGCTAGCTCCGCGACTTCACTCGCGGAACGTGCATCGGCGGCCATCTGACGCGCAATCACCAGCAAGATGGCGGTCTGCGCCACCACAAACAGGGCATGAAACACCACCATGTCCCAGCCCGGATGATGGAACACCACCACGCCGAAAAGATCGTTTTCCTGCAGATAATTAAACAGAATGTGATGCGTGGCCGCTGCCGCCGCGCCCATGATCAGTGGACGGATGTCGCGCCACGCCAGCAGCACCGACATCAACACAAATACCGAGAAGTGATATTCGGTTTCACCACCGCCGAGTTGAATCAGTAAACCTGCCCAGCCGATCAACAGGGCTGAGAGCACCAACCTTGAAGTCAGCGTGCCGCGCAGGACGGTGCCAAAGAAGGTCGACAGCAGTGCCAACGCAAGGCCAGCAATCAGCGCTACGGTTAAACTGTCATTCATCCACCCTACGCCGAGCGCGATCGGCCACAATCCCCAGTTAAGGATGACCGCAAGGCTATCTGCGCGCTGTGCAATACGTCGCAGCGAAACCATCTCCACCGGCGCGGCGTCCGGGCCTGACAAGGGCGTTGCGATCATGGCAATTTTCCACACCAGAGGTTGATTAAGATGCCCAAACGTCAGGGCAAAATGCTCAGACTGAGTGGTGAAATTATCGGCGTGTTAATGGGAAAGTTTAGGACCGTGAATAATTGAAAGAGAAGAATGTGAGCAGGTTCACTTGAATGCGATGATTTCCCGGGCAGCACAGGCGCAACGTCGTGCGCCTGTGCCATGACGCTCAACTTACTTTGCAGCAAACTGCGCGTAGTTTTCCGGAGTGATGGTCTGATACGGCACCCAGTTGTACTCCTGCACTTTCTGTTTATCCAGCAGTGCCTTCGTCACCTGTACTGCGCCGGTTGCCTGACCTTTAGCGTCCTGGAAAATGGTCAGTGTCATCTTGCCGTTCTTCACAAACTGCTGTCCATCAGGCGTGCCATCGATTCCCGCGACCAGAATCTTTTCATTTTTCGCCTGACTGAGCGCCATGATGGCACCAATCGCCATTTCATCATTGTTAGCGGCAATCGCATCGATCGGACGCTGGTTCAGCAACCAACTCGATACCACATCCACGGCTTCATTGCGCTGCCACTTGGCGGTCTGCTTCTCAATCACTTTCATGTCTTTATATTTGGCGATCACCGCTTCGACCGCACGGGTGCGCTCGCGCGCCTCTTCATTGGACAGTGCGCCCATCAGAATCGCCACATTGCCTTTGTAATTCATCTTCTTCGCTAACGCTTCCATCTGCATTTCCCCGCCCAATGCAGAGTCAGAACCCACATAAGCCATGTCGCCCGGCAGTTTCACTTCTGGCTTACGATTGACGAAAATCAGCGGGATATTGGCGTTTTTCGCGGCGGTGATCATCGGCAACACGCCCTGCGTATCGACGGGATTAAGGATGATGGCGTCCACGCCCTGGTTAATAAAATCATCAACCTGCTGTACTTGCAGTGCCACATCTCCTTTGGCATCCACGAACTGGCCGTTGAGCTGATTGGCTTTTAGCTCTGCCTGCATCTGCGTACGCAGAATCGAGACAAAGTTAAGGTCGAAGTTGGCCAGCGCAACGCCGACGGTGAAGGTTTTCGCACTGACGCTCAAACTCAGCAGCAGCGAGCACAGACAAAGCACGATGTTTCGGATGTTCATGAGGTGATTCCTGTAGGTTGAGGTTTTATTGTTATGACGCCGGGCAACAGGCAAATACCCGGCGGTAAAACGCTTAAATCGTGAAGTGATCGCGGAACTGCTCTAGCGCGGCGGTGCTGTCACCGCTGGCCCAGCCCTCCATCGCCACCGTACCGCTGTAACCCACTTCCTGCAGTGCACGCGCGATGGCGCGATAGTTGATCTCGCCGGTGCCCGGCTGCTGGCGACCCGGTACATCCGCCACCTGAACTTCGCCAATGGCGGAACCGCTGCGGCGAATCAGCTCAATCAAATTCCCCTCGCCAATCTGCGCATGGTAAAGGTCGAGATTCATCTTTAGCGCCGGGCTGTTGACCGCTTCCACCAGCGCCAGGGTATCGGCGGCCAGCGCGAACGGGGTGCCGGGATGATCGACCGGCAGGTTGAGGTTTTCCAGGGTGAACACGCGCCCGGCGCGCTCGCCCAGTTGCGCCACTTTGCGCAAGGTATCGACCGCTTTCAGCCACATCGCACCGGTCACCACTTCCACGGGTTTAACCGGCAAGCCTTTGTCATCCAGCCCGGTGCCGTGCAGATTTAGCCCTGGGCAGTTAAGCCGCTCAGCCACCGCCAGCGAGGCTTCGGCACTCTGTAAGAGCTGCTGGATCTCGTCATCATCGGTGAGATTGCCAGTGAGGTAGCCGGTCATGGAGGTGAATCGCGCACCGGTCGCCACCAACGCATCAATGTCTTTATTGGCCCATCCCCAGATTTCAACGCCAAACCCCAGCGCGTGAATGCGTTTCACACGCTCAACAAATGGCAGATCGAGGAACACCATTTCGGCACAAACCGAGAGTTGATAAGCAGCCATTAGCGCGCTCCTACTTTGACAGGCAGGTTGTGGGTGACCGATTCAATACAGGCCAGCGCAATCTCCAGCGCATTGCGCGCGTCTTCGCCGGTGGCACGCGGTGTTTCGCCGGTGCGGATACAGCGGGCAAATTCGATCATCTCCGCCACATAGGCATCGCGCAGCAGATCCGAATCCATGCGCGAGGTCTCCATGCTGATGCCGCTGGCGCTGTAGCGCACACAGTTAGAAGAGGTGATATGGCCCGCCTGTAACATCCCCTTACTGCCAAACACTTCGCCGCGCACGTCGTAGCCGTACACTGCCTGGAAGTTGGCCTCTGCGATGGCAATCGCTCCGTTATCAAAGCGAATGGTCACCACCGAAGTATCCAGTAAGCCTTTATCTTTGAAGTCCGGCCGCACCAGCGCATCGGCGATGGCATACACTTCCACTGGCTTCGCCCCGTGGTTGAAATGCAGCAGGGTGTCGAAATCGTGGATCAGCGTTTCGAGATAAATGGTCCACTGCGGGATGCGCGACGGATCGTGCAGCGCCGGATCGCGCGTTACAGAACGGCTCAACTGCGTAATACCGTTCTCGCCTGCCTTCACTGCCGCAATCGCCGCCGCAAAACCCGTATCGAAACGGCGATTAAAGCCCACCTGCAACACTACGCCTGCGCTTTTGGCGGCGGCAATCGCGCGGTCAGCTTCCTCCAGCGTGACCGCCATTGGCTTCTCACAAAATACGTGCTTACCGGCATTCGCAGCGGCAATCACCCACTCGGCATGGGTGCGAGCGGGCGCCGCAATGGCAATCGCATCAATTTCAGGATCGAGTAGCAGCGCATGCAAATCGCTATAGGCTTTCGCGACACCCAGCTTGCTGGCGAGCTTTTCCGCTGCACCGGGCTGCGGATCGGCGACAGCTGCCAGCGTGGCGCCGGGGACGCGATATGCCAGATTCTCGGCGTGGAAGCTGCCCATTCGCCCTGCGCCAATCAGACCAACACGTACCGGTTGAAGATGAAATGTCATAAATCATTCCTTACTGTTTTGGATATGTCCGTTCGGGACAGGTGAGATAGGCATTTCATTGCAATCCAGATGCCAACTAAAAAGGGGCAATTTATGTGAGGAACCACACAGCGTTGCGCTTTGAATTGGTCATAAACTTTACATGTCAACTTCACATGTCAATAAAATGGACATTCCAGATTGACCAGGAGCCTCTGATGCGCGCCAGCGAACGTTTGCCGTTTAAAGATGAAAGCGACCCGATTTTCAGCCTGCCGGAAGGGGCTGAAGCGGGCGAATGGGATACCTTGCTCTGGCAGGGCTGGCACAGCTTTGTCCGGGGGGAACAACCGGGCTGGATGCGGCGCAGTATTTTGCAGTCATGGCAGCGATCGCAGCAGCGCGCCATCGATCCACACACCTTCATCTACACTTCGCCTCCTGCGGATGAGCTGAAGGCCATCCTGGCGCACAATGCCGAGCTGATTGCGGTGGCGCGTAACGTAATGGAAAACCTGCTGGCCTATAACCCGGATGGCCATATCAACCTCACCGACGCGCAAGGTGTCACGCTGCATTTTTGCGGCGCTGATTTGACGCCGATTGGTAGCATCCTGAGCGAAGAGGTGCTCGGCACCAACTGCACAGCTCGTTGCCTGATTGAGCAACGGCTGGTGTATGTGTTGAGCGGTGAAAACTGGAAGATCGATCTGCGTAAGCGCCACTACCAGTGCGCAGCCGCGCCGATTCGAGATGCCAGCGGCCAACTGCTCGGCGTGCTCACACTCACCGCCACACCGGATAACTTTAATGCGCACACGCTGGGCACGGTACAGGCCGCTGCAGAAGCGGTGGGACAACAATTAATGTTGCGCAGTTTGCTGGCAGAACAACAGTCGATCCTGGAAACCCTGAATGAGGGCGTGATCGTCTGCGATCGCCACGGACGGATCAAAACGTTAAACCGCTATGCGCGGCAGATCTTTAGTGGTCTCGATCCTCAAGCCGGGCCGATTGATGTGTTACTGCAACCCCAGGGAGGATCGCTGCTGACCATGCCATTCTGTAATGACCGTGAGTTGCAGTTTATCCCGGACGGCGTGCAGCCCCTCTCCTGTCTGATTTCATTGATGCCGGCACCCGATGGTGGACGTGTGCTGTCTCTGCGCGAGAACCAGCGCATCCGGGCGATTACGCGGCAGGTAATGGGCGTCAGCGCCAGTTATACCTTTGAGATGATCCGCGGCCACGCTCCGCGCGTGCAGCAAGCCATTCAGAAGGCACGCGCCAGCAGCCGCACAGATAGCACCGTGCTGTTAAGCGGTGAAAGCGGCACCGGCAAGGAGTTGTTCGCGCAGGCGATCCATAACGCCAGCCCACGACATCAGGAACCCTTTATCGCCCTCAACTGCGGCGCCCTGCCGCGTGACCTGGTGCAGAGCGAACTGTTTGGTTATGTCGATGGCGCATTCACCGGTTCCCGGCGCGGCGGCTCCGCGGGAAAATTCGAGCTGGCGGATGGCGGCACGCTGTTTCTGGATGAAATTGGCGAAATGCCGCTGGAGGCGCAAACCAGCCTGCTGCGCGTATTACAAGAGAGTGAAGTGGTGCGTATTGGCGCCGCGCATCCGCTTAAGGTCAATGTGCGCATCATTGCCGCCACCCACTGTAATCTGCTGGATGCGGTGGAAAAAGGCGCCTTTCGCCGCGACCTGTATTACCGTCTTAACGTGATTTCATTAGCCATTCCGCCGTTGCGAGAACGTCAGGAAGATATTCCAGGTCTGGTGAATACGTTTATTCAGGCGCTCTGTACTCGATTGAAACGTATCGCGCCGCAGGTGTCGTCTGAAGCCATGCACTGCTTGCAGACGTGGCACTGGCCGGGGAACGTGCGTGAACTGGAGAACCTGGTCGAACGCATGGTGAATTTGTGTGAAGGGCTGGAGATTGGCAAGCCGGATTTGCCGGAAGAGATGACGCAGCGCGTCTCGCCGCCACAATCCAGCGTTTTAACATCATTGCAGGAGAATGAGCGCCAGCATGTATTGCAGGTGGTGAGCGAGCAAAAAGGCAACCTGCGCCAGTCAGCACAGCAACTGGGGATTTCACGTACCGCGCTGTATAACAAACTGAATGTCTGGCAGGTGGATGTCACGGCATTGCGAGGGAGATAGGTTAAAAAGGGTTCATGTGCTTCCTTTAGCCCACCCGCTCTCGTACCAACACTCCCTGAATCCCGGACGGGATTCAGGGAAGACGGATGAGGGGGAGTATATTGACCGCCATCTACAATGACGCTCTACCGCAAATCATTCACTCTTGCCCGGTGATTGCATCAGCTGCGGATAACAACACGAATCGCTATCTACAACGACGCTCCACCGCAGATAACCAATTCCTGCCCGGTTATTGCATCAGCAGCGGGGGACAGCACAAAACCCGCCAGCACCGCCACTTCCTCCGGCTTGATGTAGCGCCCAATGGGCGGCAGCTTGGGTGGTGAACTGGCACGGCCAGGTTGCAGCAACATGGGCGTTTCAGTGGCACCGGGCGCGATCACATTCACGGTGATCCCCTGCGGCGCTAATTCAGCCGCCCAACTGCGCGCCATCCCAACCATTGCCGCTTTGGTGCTGACATACTGGCTGCGATGAGCGGCGCCGCGTGAGGTGCGACTGCCGATCAGCAAAATACGATCGCCCTGCGTCATCTGCGGCTGCAACGCGTTCGCCATGATCTGCGCCACCTGCACATGCAGATACCACAGGCGCGCGCTCTGCTCCTCATCGAGATCGCCGAGCGGCGCTGCCGCCATCATGCCTGCGGCATGCACCAGCGCATCCACCTTTGGCAAAGCGGCCAGCGCCTGCTTCAGCAAACTGGCATCGAACAGATCCACGCTCACCGAGGTAAAGCCCGGATGATCTTTCTTGACCAGTGTGCGACTGAACCCCGTCACCTGCCAGCCCTGCGCCAGCAGATGATCGGCAATCGCCGCGCCAATACCTGAACTGACACCCGTCACCAGCGCGTGTCGACTCATTTTTCGTCCCTCACCCACGCTTCGTTAACGCGGACGTACTTAATCGCCTGACGGAAATAGGTGTAGGCGATGTGCAGTGCGCCGTCCTCACTTTGCTTGATGCTGGGATAGGAGAACTCGCGGTTGAGCTTCTGCTGCGAATTGTTGGTCATGCAGTAGCCGTCGCCTTCATCGAGATGACGCTGCCACGGCCAGCTTTTGCCCCCGTCTGGGGAGATGGCCAGCGTCATCGGTGCGCGCGGTGCGCCCCAAAATGCGGTGCGTCCGCTATGCACCACCGGTTCAGCGGCCACCGCCACATCGTCATCCTCATCTTCGATTTCGTCATACAGCGACAGGCGACGCTCGCTGGCATCTTTGGCACTCATGGCGTTGAACACCAGCGCCAGATGGCCGTTGTTCAGCGTGGTCACCTGAATTGAGGAGTTGTTGTTGGGCAGTTCCGTCGCCACCGGCGCACTCCAGCTTTCACCACCGTCAACAGAACGACTTTGGTAGATAAAGTCTGCCCAACGACTGCGATACAGCGCCAGTAAACTGCCATCCTGCAATAAAGTAATGTTCATGTGCACGCAGCCGAGGCTATCCGGCACCGCCACATCGCGCCAGCTTTTGCCTTTATCACTGGAGATTTTGACCGCGCTAATGTCGTCATTACCGACCCATTTTACGCCCGGCTGAGTGCGGCAATAGAACACCGGCAACAGCCAGTTGCCATTCGGTAACACCGTAATCGGCTGGCGAATAAAGGTGCCGGGTTGATCGAGCAGCGTGTCGATGGCGCTCCAGCTGCGGCCAAAATCACGTGACTGGCGATAGCGCACAATCGCCGTGTCCTGATTACCGGACTTCTGCGCTGTCCATAACAGCCACAATATCTGGTCAGGATCGAGGAACAGCACCGGGTTCTGCTCAGAGCGCGTCGAATCATCAGAAAGTTTCTGCGCCTCACTCCACTGGCTGCCGCCTTGTTCCAGGCGCGAGCACCACACGGAGATATCGGCAATCCCTTCCTGCGTGCCACCAAACCAGACACACAGCAGATCGCCGTTGGGCAGCGGCAGCAGATTAGCGGCATGATTCTGCGGACAGACCGAAGGCAGCATCGCCGTGAGCTGCTGCGCATCCTGCGCGTGCGGATGAAGGTTACCGTTACGTTCGACGGTAATCGTTGAATCGGTCATATCAGGCTCCACTGTTTTGCATTGAAGATTTTGGTGCTTTTTTGTCGTGCGTTTGTGCCGAAGGGATCAGGCGATCAATCACCATGATCACTGCAGGCGTAATCAACGCCACGTACATATTGTTGATGCCGAACGGATCGCCGAGCAGATACCAGACGGTGGTGACCACGCAGGCCCCAATCAGACCGGCATTCGCCCCGCGGGTACTTTTATAGAACGGCAGGTAGAAGGCAATAATCGCCACCACCGAGATCGACAGACGAATCGCGCGGGTGAAGAAGGAGAGCTTCAGCACCTCGGGGACGAACAGCACCAGGATTAACGGCAGGAAACCAATCAACAGCGACAGCCAGCGCGTCATACGGAATTCACGTTCTGGCGTTGGGTTGCGATACGGCACATAGAAATCTTTAACCACCAGCGAGGCAATCGCCAGCGCCACGGTACTAACACTGACGAAGATGGAGGCCACCAGCGAGGTGGTCACAATCCCGGCCAGCCATGGGCTCATATCCTGCAGAAACACCGGCAGTGCATACAGGCTTTTGATATCCGGATGCAGGTACTTCGCCGCCACGCCAATCAACGCAATGGCAATCGCAATCGGCATGCAAAAGAAGAAGGCAACCCAGGTTGCACGCTTAGCGGATGCGGCACTTTTGGTGGAAGCGATGGCCTGAATCACAAACTGGGTGCAGAAAATCGAACCGATGGTGCCAATCATCCAGGCAAATATAGTGCTGGCCCCAATGTTACCGTCCCACGTCCAGTAGAAATGCGGCATCTCTTTGATCATCGGGCTAACGCCGCCGGTCATATGCAGTGCGACGCCGAGAATGATCAGGATACCGATATATTTCAGTCCGCTGTGCAGCAGCGTGACCCAGGCAATGCCCTTCATGCCACCGAACATAAAGTAGAAGGTACTGACGATTGCGGTGATCACGGCCGCCGTGGTGAGATCGAGGTTCAACACGGTCGAGATCGCCGCTGCGCCGCTCACATAGTTCCCCACGTTCACCAGCAGCAGCGCATAGATCATGATGAGGGAAATGATGTTCTTGGTTGAGTTGCCGTACCGTTCGGCAATCGCACCCGAAATGGTGATTTTTCCGGTGTTATAAATACGCTTAACCAGCAGGAATCCAAACAGCGGGAAGCCAATCGCGGCACCAATCACCGACCAGGATGCGGCAAACCCACCTTCAAACGCCGCCTGGGCGGTACCAATGGTCGATTTCGCGCCAATGTACTCAGACATTAACATCACACCCACGACAAAAGCCGGCATCACGTTGGATCCCGCCATAAAGTCGCCGCTGTTTTTACTGCGCAGGCGCCAGGTCAGCCAGGTGGTAAACAGAATATACGCGATGACGATCCCGACAATAATCATCATCCCTTCTGCAGAAAACTGTTTCATTTTAGCCTCATTGATAACGTAGGGTCGTGGCCTGCGCTGGGCTTCACGCTTGCCGTTAATGAGGTTGCCTGTTTTGTTATTTTAGTGTCTGTGCACAAAGGCAACCCTGTTTATGCTCATTGATTTATTTCACTCACATGAGAATGAATTCACGCATAAGCAGGGCAATTTATAGGCTAAATAGCCAATGATTTGTTTGATCATGCTCACAAACAGTCAATACTGATTATAAATAATCAAATATTATTTAATAGTTACAAGGCGGACTGCAAAAAATCCACAAAGGCGCTAATGCGGGCGGGTAACTGACGCTGTGGTCGCCATACGGCAAAAATATCCCCGTCCGCGCTGCTCCATGCGGGCAGCACATGCAGCAGATCGCCGCGTTCAATCATGTGCTGGGCATCCCACCAGGAACGCAGCAAAATGCCGTGCCCATCCATCGCTAACTGCATCGCCACTTCGCCATCGTTGGTGATCAGGCTGCCCTGCACTTTTTGCGTCACCTGCTGCTGGCCATCACTCAATCGCCACAATGCGAAATCGCTTTCGTACTGGCGTAGCAAAATACAGTTGTGCTGCGCCAGCGCCGCAATACTGTCAGGCAGGCCGTGACGTTGCGCATAAATCGGGGCGCAGCATAGCACGCGTGGATTGGTGCGTAGCTTGCGCGCGATGAGTCGCGCATCGGGCGGTTCGCCAATACGGATATCAATGTCGATGTGTGAATCGATGAAATTCAGTGGCTGGCTGCTGAGCTGTAGTGATAACGAGACTTCAGGATGCAGCGCCGCAAAACGGGACACGCAGGGGGCAACATGGCGGCGTCCAAATCCAAACGAGGCGTTGATGTTCAGGCTGCCACGCAGCACCGCCGCCTGGCTGCTGACCGACTCCTCCAGTTCTGCCAGTTGATCAAGCAAAGGGCGTGCCCCTTCCAGATAGCGTTTCCCCTCGGCGGTGAGTTCCAGCCGCCGCGTGGTGCGTTTAAGCAGTTGCACGCCCAGACGTTGCTCAAGATGGCTGAGGCGTTTACTCACTGCCGGCAGCGACAAACCCAGCTCACGCGCGGCAGCGGTTAAACTCTCCAGCGCGGCGACGCGCACAAAGAAGGCCAGATCGTCGGTGGAGGTGCGCGATTCTCTACTTTTATTCAACATTGGCTTGCCGCTCAGGCTAATTATTTCCCGGTGATGCATGGTTATACTGCGTTCAGAACATCAACAGCAACCTGCGAGAACCCTATGAGCGGCAAAACCTACAAAATCGCCGTCATCCCTGGCGATGGCATTGGCAAAGAAGTGATGCCAGAAGGCATCCGCGTGATGGATGCAGCGGCAAAAAAATTCGATATTTCTCTGGAATGGCAATGGTTTGACTTCGCCAGCGCCGAGTACTGGCAAGAGCACGGCAAGATGTTGCCGGATGACTGGTTCGCCACCCTGAGCCAGTTTGATGCCATCTATTTTGGCGCGGTAGGCTGGCCAGATGTGGTACCGGATCACGTGTCGCTGTGGGGATCGCTGCTGCAGTTCCGCCGCGAATTTGATCAATACGTCAACCTGCGTCCGGTTCGCCTGATGCCGGGCGTCAAAGCGCCGCTGGCCAATCGTCAGCCCGGCGATATCGATTTCTACGTGGTGCGTGAAAATACCGAGGGCGAGTACTCGTCCGTCGGCGGCACCATGTTCCCTGGCACCGACCGCGAGGTGGTGATTCAGGAGACGGTGATGACGCGTACGGGCGTCGATCGCATCCTGAAGTTTGCCTATGAGTTAGCGCAGAAGCGTCCGAAAAAACACCTGACCTCTGCCACCAAATCCAACGGCATTGCCATCACCATGCCATATTGGGACAGCCGCGTCGAAGCCATGGCACAGAGCTATCCGGAAGTGAAAGTCGATAAGTATCATATCGATATTCTGACCGCGAACTTCGTGCTGCATCCGGACTGGTTTGATGTGGTGGTGGCCAGCAACCTGTTTGGCGACATTCTGTCGGATCTCGGCCCGGCCTGTACCGGCACCATCGGTATTGCGCCCTCCGCGAACATCAACCCGGAAGGGAAATTCCCGAGCCTGTTTGAGCCGGTGCATGGCTCAGCGCCGGATATCGCGGGCAAAGGCGTGGCAAACCCGATTGGCCAGATCTGGTGTGGTGCGATGATGCTGGAGCACCTCGGTTACGCCGAAGCGGGTGCCGCCGTGCTGGATGCCATTGAGCGCACCCTGGCCGCCGGTAATAGCCTGACGCGCGACCTCGGCGGCAGCGCCTCAACGGAAGAGTTGGGTGCGGCGATCGCAGCAGCGCTTTAAATAGGCTTAACGGATGCGCCCGCTATCAACTCGGGCGCCCCAATGGCCACGGCCTGTAATGTTCGCAGTTGCAGGTGCTCACAGAGCCGTGCTCTGGCGCACCCCTACTTCACCGCCCCTTCCGTCACTCCACTGATAAACTTGCGCTGGAACACCAGGAACACCGCCACCAGAGGCATAATCACAATCATCGCGCCCGCCATTAGCACTGGAATATCAATGGTGTTTTTGTTCTGGAAGAACATCATGCCGATTGGCAAGGTGCGCAGTTCATCCTTGTTCACCAGAATCAGCGGAATCAGGAACTCATTCCACGTCCAGATAAACAGCAGCAGCGCCAGCGTTGATAGCGTCGGCCAGATGGCGGGCACCAGAATGCCCCACAGGATTTTGCGCCGGGATGCGCCGTCCATCACTGACGCTTCCACCAGTTCGCGCGGCACCTGTTGCAGTGCAGTGGCAATCATCAGCGTGGTAAACGGCAGTGATAAGGCAATTTGTGGCAGGATCAGCGCCAGATACGTGTTCGTCAGCCCCATCCAGCGCAGTTCGTGGTAGAGCGGAATGATGAAAGCCTCGCTCGGTAGCACCATGCCCAGACCCAGCATCGCCGCTATCACCTTCTTACCAGGGATTTTCAGCCAGGCAAAACCAAATCCCGCCAGAATCCCTAACAAAATGCTGCTGATCACCACCGGAATCACCACCAGCACCGAGTTCATAAAGTAGACGTTGAAGTGCCCCTGCTGCCAGGCCGTCACGTAATTTTTAAAATTCAGCGATGAAGGCAGCGTGAACACGCCCTGAAACAGCTCCATCTGCGTTTTGAACGAAGTCATCAGCGCCATTAAAAACGGCAGGATGGTCATCAGCGCGACAATCCAAATCAGTGCGCGTGAGACAACAGGCGTACCGCGCATCAGTGACGCTCCCGAATAGCAAAATGAATACAGGCGTTGATCATCAGCACAATCAACATACTGAACACGGCAACCGCAGACGCGTAGCCAAAGTAGTGCAGATCAAAGCCCTGCTTATACATAAAGATGTTGGTCACCATGGTCGAGGTGCCCGGCCCGCCTTGCGTCATCACGTACACCAGATCGAAGGCTTCAGGCTGGCAATCACCGTCAGCAGCAGCGCAATGCGCAGTTCCGGGCGCAGTGAGGGCAGCGTGATACGCATAAACTTCTGACGCCGTGAAGAACCATCCAAATCGGCGGCTTCTAATAGCGAGGGATCCATGCGCTGTAATCCAGCCATAAACAGCACCAGACAGAATCCAAAGAAATACCAGGTGGCGACAAAACCCACGGCCGGTAACGCCCAGGTGAAATCCCCCAGCCACGACAGAGCCAACTGCGGCAAGCCAATCGCGCGCAGGAACTGATCGATAGGACCAAACGCGGGGTTATACAACCAGCGCCACACCACGCCCAATACCGCCATCGGCATGATGTAAGGCAGAAAAAACAGAATACGCAATACGCTGCGCTCTTTGCCGTTGCGCGTTTCATACAGGAAGCTGCACAACAGCAGACCGACGCCAATCGGCAGTAAGGTGTAAAACAACATCAGCAGCGCGTTGTTGCCCAGCGCCACCCAGAAAACCGGATCCTGGAACATGCGCACGTAGTTGCTGATACCGGTGAAAATCGGCAAGGAGGTGCCATCCCACTCGGTGAAACTGATGCCGAGCGAGGCCAGCAGCGGCAGGAGTAAAAACACCGCATAGACCAGTACGGCAGGCAGAAGATAGAGCGCATTGCGCCAGGCAGATTTGTTCAGCATAACCTTACTCGCTTGCAGGCTAATTCACGGCCCGGCATTGCTGTCGGGCCGGACGTCATCAGTGCTTCAGGGTTTTCAGGTAACGTTGATAGTTGTTGTCGAAATTGGTGACCATCTGCTCCGGCGTCTGTCTTCCGGCCAGTAACAGCTGCACGTTCTGATTCAGCTCAGCATTCATGGTCGGCGTGGCCCAGTCCAGATAATGGCCGAGGCCATCATGCTCGTTGAGGGTCACCCATACCTGATACGTCTCCGCCAGCAACGGGTTATCCGCCGGGATTTGTGCATTCTTGCTGGTACCCGCCGGCAGGAAGCCCACTTTCAACCAGCGGTTAGCCATCTCATCGGAAACGATGTAGTCGATAAATTTGGCCGCCGCATCCTGCTGCTCTTTGGTTTTCGCGGTGTTGGTGATCGAGAACGCCAGATCGGTACCGCCCACCATTAGCGCATGCTGTACCCCCTCACCCATCGGCATCGCCGCGAAGTGCACATCTTTATTGTCTTTGAACTGACCGAGATACCAGGTGCCACTCACCAGGAACGCAGCCTGACCATTCTGGAACAGGGTGGCCGCATCATCATGGCCAATGCCTTCGAAGCCAGGGAAGAAGTAGCCTTTATCTTTCCAGCTTTTCATCATGCTCGCCGCTTTCACCAGCTTGTCGTCTTTGAAGGTGCCGCCGACGTCGTAGATCAGATCGTCGAGGGCTTTGCGATCTTTACTCTCAATCTGTGCTTCCCATACCGTACTCAGCAGCTGCTGGCCCATATTGCCATCCAGCAGGCCGAGCATCATCGGCGGCGTACCCGCGGCTTTCAGTTTCTCCATTGCCGCTTCGAGTTCAGGCAGAGTTTTCGGTACCGCGACACCCGCTTTGTCCAGCAGCGCCTTGTTGTAATACAGCCCCACCATTTCACCCAAACTCGCCACGCCATACAGCTTGCCGCTACCAAAGTCTTGTTTATCAGACCAGCGGTTACGCTTGAGGATCGAATCCGGGAAGCGCGTGGTCCAGCCGTAGGTTTTGGCATAATCGTCCAGAGACCACAGCAGTTTGTCTTTCACCAGTGAACCCATATCGCCACCGCCCTGATTGACCTGCGCGATTTGCGGGCCATCACCGGCGGTCAACGCCAGCTTCAGTGGAATACGCGTGTCTTCAAAGGAGTGCACCGAGCGCTGGATGGTAATGCCCGGATTCTTTTGCTGGAACGCTTTAACCGCTTCATCCACGGCTTCGGTTTGCTGCGGATAGTTATAAATATCCCATTCGTTCAGCGTGACCGCTTGTGCCGTCGCCATGGTCGCACCGAGCAAAATCCCGGCTGAAACCAGACGCGACACACTGCGCAGTGAGCTTTTCATACGGGACGGACGTTTGGTTGAATCACACATCATGCTCGGTTTCTCCAACAGATGACTGGCATCCCTTCATCGCGACACCTGCATGTCCTGGCAGGTTGATTCAGCAGCAGTAATAACGACGTTAATTCATACTTACTTTATGAACAAAAGAAAGTCAAACACCCTCACTGCGGAATTTTTGCTCTGTGATACAGTGCAAACTGTGAGAAGAAAAGCGGGCTATGCAGTAGAGAATTCTGCATGACAGCCGCTGAAGCGCACACCATAAGAAGACATGGCCCTGCCTACAGCACAAATCACTTACGCCGTTCAGCCGCATTAACCCACTGACAGACCATATGAAAATTCTATACTTATTGAGAGAGGTGAGAGGCCTCTGCGGCAAAATCATCCCAGAACACAGGCACCACAGGCTCTGCGCCGCTTCACGTGGACGTTCACGCCACCGTCCGCCCTCAGGATTTACCTCGATGTTGTGCGGTAGCGCAATTATTACACCTTGAAAACTAAGTCAGCTTTATTTACCGTAAAATCTGTTCATCTCATGACCACAGAGGCACCACCATGACGGCTAAAGGTGTTATTCGCCGCGCCAGCGAGAGCGATTTTCCGGCCCTGTCGCGCATCTGCTTAGAAACGGCCAATGCGGGCACTGACGCCACCGCGCTCTATTCCGACCCGGCACTGCCCGGCCTGCGCTTTGTCATTCCCTATGCGCGCTTTGCGCCTGACTTTGCTTATGCCCTTGAAATAGAGGGGGAAGTGATGGGTTATGCGGTGGCAGCACCGGATACACGCGCATTCGAAGCAGAACTGGATGTGCATTGGTGGCCGCCACTGCAACAGCAATATCGCGATTACACGCCGCGAGCTCCCCTCGACAGTAAAGTGCTGGATGGCATCCTCCAGCCGGATACCGCTGCGGAACAACTGGTGGCGCAATGGCCTGCACATCTGCACATCAATCTGCTGCCGCCAGCCCAGCAAGGCGGCTGGGGACGAAAACTGATTGAGCAACTGCTGCAGGATCTGCGCGCCGCTGGCGTGTCGGGTGTTTATCTTGGCGTGAGTCTGCAAAACGAGAAGGTATGCGGCTTTTATCAACGTCTTGGTTTCACGCCGATTATGCGCAGCAACGCCATCTACATGGGTCAACTACTCTGATTGAGGCCTCACCATGACCAGCCTGCACCTGCAAAGCGTTAAAAAGTCCTACGACCATGTGAATGTGATCCACGGTATCGATCTCACCATTAACAGCGGCGAGTTCGTGGTGTTTGTCGGTCCTTCCGGCTGCGGTAAATCGACCTTGCTGCGCATGATTGCCGGGCTGGAGGAGATCAGTGACGGCAAGCTGCTGATTGAAGGCGCAGACATGACGCACCAGCCCGCCACCGAGCGTGGCATTGCCATGGTGTTTCAGTCCTATGCGCTCTATCCGAATATGACGGTGCGCGGCAATCTGGCTTACCCGCTGGAAGTGATGAAGAAATCTAAAGCGGAAATTGAGAAAGCGATTAGCCAGACGGCTGCGCGTCTGCATCTGACAGAGTTGCTGGATCGCCTGCCACGTGCGCTCTCCGGCGGCCAGCGTCAGCGTGTGGCCATCGGTCGTGCCATCATCCGCCATCCACGCATTTTCCTGTTTGATGAGCCGCTCTCCAATCTGGATGCTGAGCTGCGGCTACAGATGCGCATTGAGATCGCTCGCCTGCACGCCTCACTGGGCAACACCATGATTTATGTCACGCACGACCAGCTGGAAGCGATGACGCTGGCCGATCGCATCGTGGTACTTCGTCAGGGCAAAATTGAGCAGGTGGGTGCTCCGATGGCGTTGTATCACGATCCCGACAATCTGTTTGTCGCCGGGTTTATCGGTTCTCCGAAGATGAACTTCCTGCAGGCGGAAATTGCCACGATCGCACCAGGTGCCGTGCAGCTGCGAGTGCCCGCATTGGGCATTCACACGCTGACCATGAAGATCGACGCAGCCTGTCATGAAGGGCAAAAAGTCACGTTGGGAATTCGACCTGAACACTTCTCGCCGGCTAATCAGGATACCGATGTGCTGAGCTTTAGCGCTGATTTGTCATTCAGCGAGATGCTGGGGCACACCAACTATCTTTACCTGGATATCGGTGAGGAGAAGTTACTGGTGATTGAAGAGCGTAACGCGGCAGAACATGAGATTGGCGACCGCGTCAGTTATCAGATCAATGCTGAGCGCGGAATGTTGTTTGATGAACAGGGATTGCGCCTGCGTTAAGCGCCTGAACGAAGCAAGCGCCGTAGTTATGCTACGGCGCTCTCTTGATAACGAGTGAACAACGTCGATGCAGATCGCGCCACTACAGCTAGTGCTGCTTTAAGACACCGTCTCTTCATCGGCCTGCGCCGCCAGTAAATCCAACAGCTTATTCACCGCAAAACCTGCTGCACCCTGTGCCCACATCCGATTCGACTCAGTGAGGAACTGCAGCGGCGTCATCTGCGGCGTGATCTTCAGGCGATAGGTCTGGAAGCTCTGGGTGATGTGGTCGAGCAGGATGCGCGAGGCCATCTGCGGCTCCATCGCCAGATACACCACGTCAGGATCGTAAGCCACCGACAGATTCGCCAGCGACATGCCCAGATGCTGCCCGGCCTCCGCTAGCGCGCTAAGCACTTCAGGTGTGGGCTGGCTATCCAGATCGCGTAACGTCTGCGGCAGCGCCTCTTTCAGTGAAACTGCCACACGCTGCAAAATCGCCTGTGACGAGGCCACGTCTTCCAGTAAACGTTCGGAGCCATCACCGAGCAATGACACACCAATCTCACCGGCTTTGCCATGGCGGCCGCGATAGAGCTGGCGATCCAGCAAGATTCCCGCCCCAATCCCTTTGCCAAAGGTGGCGATCACCGCTGACTGCGCATGGCCCAACTGGCCAAATACCAGCGCGGCCATGGCTAAGGCATTGGCATCATTTTCGATAAAGACCGGCAGTGAAAAACGTTCTTCCAGCAGGCGTGCAATCGGCACGTTGTTCCAGCCCAGCGCGCGTGACAGCACGCATACCCCGTTACTGGCATCCACCAGCCCCGAGAGGGCCAGCCCAATGGCACCGACTTTCTTTCCTTCGACGCCACGCAAAAACTTCGCCAGCGCATCACCCAGTTGCTTGGGGGTCATCGCGCCTGAAGGGATCTGCTGTTCGCCAATAATGTTGCCGCTGAGATCGGTTAAGACGATCAAATTACGTTCGGCGTTAAGCTGAATGCCCACCACACTGGCGTGATCCGGGTTGAGGCCGAGCAGGGTTTTCGGTCGTCCCATTGATACACGACGCAACCCCAGCTCCTGCACAATACCGCCGGAGAGCAAGCGGTTGGTGGCCTGCGAAACCGTGGACATACTCAGGCCGCTACGGACTTTGAGGTCAGACTGGCTGATTGGCGCATTTTCGACAATCAGCCGCAAAATGCGTGCAGTTACGTTGGGAGCGCTCATGGATCTCTTTTTTAAGTTAGAAGAGGCTAAGCCGGTTGCTGGCTGAACTGGCTGGCAAGGCGCAGTGCGCCGCTTAAGGCATCGCCCTGCGGCGGCACAAGCTGTGCAGCAATCTCGGCCGGTAACCAGGGCTGAATCGGCACCGCAAGCCCCCCCATCAGGGCCAGTTTGCCGTGACTGCGTGCCAGCAAGGGTTGCACCATCTGCACGATATCGGCAGCGGCCTGCTGCACCAACGCAATACCATGGGGATCGCCCTGCTGCGCAGCGGCAAAGACTTCAGGTACCACGCTGCCCCACTCGGCGGGTGTTGCCTGCTGTGACCAGAGTAACATCTGTTCCGGGCTGTGTTGATGCAACGCCATAATACGTTCAGTCAGCGCCGAGGCAGGCACGATACTTTCGTGCGCGAGCAGCGCTAAGCGCCGTGCACGGCGTCCAAGGATGGCGCCCGAACCGGCATCGGACAGGGCAAAACCCCAGCCGCCCAGCAGGGTAAACTGCGCGCCGTCCCAGGCTGCGCCCTGGCTGCCTGTCCCAACGATCAACACCGCGCCTGGTGCGCCATCGTGCGCACCCGCACAGGCGATCTCAACATCGGTAAACAGATAGCGTCCCTGACAGCGTGGCTGCCAGCTTTGCAGCCGCGTGTGCACCGATGCCACATTGGCGCCGGCTAAACCTGCCACCAGCAAGGTGCGGTCGCGCGCATCGGCAGCCAGCCCCGCTTGTTGAAAGAGCTTGTCGATGACCGATTCAATGGCGTTGATGGCGGCATCATACTGCGACCAGACATTGGCGGGCCCGCCTGTCGCTTCCGCCAGCACACGGCCAGTGCTGTCCGTCAGGCGTCCGCGACAGTGCGTACCACCACCATCAATTCCCAGCAAAAGTGATTGCACGCGCTTCCTCCTGCCTGCCACGAACGGCATGATACTTATAGATGTGCGAAAGATAGGGGAAAAAAACTTAAATCGCAATCATAAATAAATACGCATTCCGTATAGTTAATTAATTTTGAATAAAAACATCAATATAACTTAAAACACCGATTTGAGATCGGCGTTACGGATTGACATTAGTTTTTCTGTCGTAATAAGTTAACGGTCAGATTATCAGCAGCCTGATGGGTCGGGCAGCTAACAAGCAACGGGCTTCAGGGGTACAACATGAAAGTGGGCATTATTGGTCTGGGCTTTCGTCTTTCTCATGTGGTGAAAGAGTTCAACAAAGCTGACGCAGAGTTCTCCGTGGTGGGTTACGTCGATCCGGCTCCCGCTGGCTTGCCGAATCTCCACACCTTCGGCATTGATGCCGGGAAGGCGTTTGACAACGTGGATGCGCTACTCCAGCACGGTGGTTTCGATCTGCTGCTGGTAGGGTCACCCAACTTTATGCACCTTGAGCATATTCGGCAGGGGCTGGCAGCCGGTTACACCGTGTTTACCGAGAAACCGGTGGTGATCAATGAAGAACAAACCATGGCGATGGCGCAACTGGTACAACAATATGGGCATGAGCGCATTCTGGTCGGCCTGGTGCTGCGTTACTCACCGCTGTATCACGATCTTTTGAACGCACGCGATGAAAATCGTCTCGGTGAAATCACCTCAATCGAAGCCACTGAACACATCAAGCCTTATCACGGCGCCTTCTTCCAGCGCGACTGGCGACGTCTGGAAAAATACGCCGGTCCTTATATTCTGGAAAAATGCTGCCACGACATCGATCTCTATCAGGGATTGGTCGGTGAACGCCCGGTGCGCGTAGCCAGCTTTGGTGGACGTAAGAACTTCACCCCGCAGCATGCACCCACCGGGGCTGTCACGCCGCAATCAGAGGTGTATCACGTGAAGCCCAGCGGCTGGTCGAGCACGGATGCGGTGTTTGACGGCGACGCCGATATCGTCGATTACCAGACGGCGCTGATCGAATACGCCAATGGCGCAACTCTCGCCTTCCACGCCAACCTCAACGTGCCGGATGAATTTCGTCGTTTCTGCGTGATGGGCACCGACGGCATGGCCGAGGGCGACTTTGTGCGTAACTACTTCCGCGTACACAACGCCCGTACCGGCGAGCGCGAAGTCGATACCACCTACAGCGGCAATGCTTATGACGGTCACTATGGTGCCGATGCGTTGATGGCTGAAGAGATCGTCAAACACATTAAACAGGGAACGCCACTGAAAGTGTCCGTGGTGGATGCACTGGAAGCGGGTCTGACCGCGATCAAAATCGATGAAGCACGAAAATCGAAAACCGTGGTGGATATGACAGACAGCTGGAAACAATTTGACGCCAGCCTGGGGAAAACCGCGACCGTATAAGGTCAACCTCCCCGCTCAGATCCCCCTTTGCGCGGGGCTTTTCATGGCAGTGCAGAGTGGTGACATCATTAACCGGCCCGCGAGCCGGTTTTTGTTGGCACTTAACCTGCGTTTTCATTCTCCAGCTTCTGCCGTTTGCGCAGATGCGGGAAAATCGTCATCCAGACCGCTACCACCACCAGCGTGCCGATACCGCCAAGTGCTGCGGCAGGCACCGCCCCCATCCACGCCGCCAGCAAGCCTGACTCAAACTCGCCCAGCTGATTTGAGGTGTTAATAAAGATGGCGTTGACCGCATTCACGCGACCGCGCATATCATCCGGCGTATCCAGCTGTACCAGCGCACCGCGAATCACCATGCTCACCATATCGAACCCGCCCAGCGCGGCCAGCGCCAGCAGAGAGAGCCACAATTGCGTAGAGAGCGCGAACACCAGCGTGGCGACCCCAAAGCCTGCCACCGAACCAAACATAATCATGCCGACGTGTTTTTCCAGCTTGTGACGGCTCAGCCACACGCCAACAATGAGCGCCCCCACAGAGGGCGCACCGCGCAGCATGCCCAATCCCCAGGGACCGGTATGCAGAATATCCTGCGCGAAGATAGGCAACAGCGCGGTGGCACCTCCCAGCAGCACGGCGAACAGATCGAGAGAGATCACACCCAACACATCTTTGCGCTCACGAATAAAGCGCACGCCCGCAAACATGGTGGTGAGATTCATCGGCATCCGCGTTTGGGGCGGACGTTCATAGCGAAGGCGGCTGACCAACACCAGAGAGAAGAGATAAAACAGGGCGGAGACGCCGTAAACCACCTCGGGACCGGCCACATACAGCAGGCCACCCAAGGTTGGGCCGACGATCACCGCTGCCTGACCGCCCACGGAACTCGCCGCCATGGCACGCGCGAGAATCGGTGGAGGTACCAGCGCAGGGAGCATCGACGTGATCGACGGCCACTCCAGCGCTTTGGCCACGGAGATCAGAAACACCAGTCCCCAAATTTCAATTTTATCCGCCCAGTGCATCAGCGTCAGTGCCACCAGGCCAAGCAGAGCTAGCCATTCAATCAATTGCCCGACCAGCACAATGCGGCGGCGATCAAACTGGTCGGCAAGATGGCCGGCCGGCAGGGCCAGCAACACTGAAGGCAGGAACTGCATCAGCCCAATCATCCCCAGCGCCATGGCGCTATGGGTGATGGCATAGATCTGCCAGCTGACCGCCACGGAAAACATCTGGAAACCAAACGATGAACAGGTGCGCGCCAGCCAGAAGGCGACAAACGACCTGTGCCGCAACAGAGAATCTTCTGCTGCGGATAACTGTGAACCCATATTTTATCCCATCCTAAATCAACATCCGGCCAGCGTCATTGCACCAGCCTGGTGAAAAGCCGTTAACCGGCTCTCATTATCATTTTCCGGCCACAGAGTGCGGCATCTGACGCTGGCAAGCAATGGCTAGCCGTGCGCTTTAAAAACAGTTGCTTATCTGGAATTTAACTAAGCATAGAGTTCTGAATATTAGCAGGCTGATTGTTTTCACCTGAAAATATCTGAATCATTCCAGAAATTCCAATAACTCAATATTAAATACATCTTTTAGCCGCCATATCTCTCTATCAGAGACAGCTAAAAAAGGTGACCTTAACAAACAATTCGATCTATATTGGAAGCGTAAAGATCACAGCAACCTTGCCGTCCTTATAATAATTAAGACGTTCCAGTTAATTAATTTATTCATAGAGATAAATGGAAAACAGTTCATACAATCCTTATGTTACTGAGCGTATCCGTCGCCTCGACGGGGCACTGATGGGCGTGTGTTATTCAGCACCCTTTATGCATTGTGAACAGGAAAGCACAGTATTACTTAACGGAAGCAACATAATTTCACTGCACAATCAGTTGCCCGATGCGCCCGAACGAATAATTATCCCTTTAGTGGGAAATACTCTTGCGCGCTTTTTAAAGGCGCCAGAAAAATATCCCAGCCTGCAAATGGAAAATGTGTCCCTTGCTATCAATTATGCCAGTTTAGTTAAGCATGAAGCGGCATTACGAGAAGCCGCACAGCATCACGCATTCTGGCTTTATGATTTGGCTCCGCCAGGAACGTGCTGGAAGAATATTGCCTCTTTTCCCTTCAGTGGAATTGTCCTGAACGATGATTTCTTCAATGATAATTATCTCAAGTTCAGCTTTCCCTTTTTGCTCGGATCCTGCCGGGAAAGAGAAGCAGAGGTGATATTACGCACTCCGCAATTAACTCTGCCGTTGTCTGTCTATGAAGACCTGCAACTTTCTGGCTGGCAGGAACAACGCACCAGCAACACCCTGTTTGAAGTGTAAACGCTTACACGAAATGCCGCCTCTTGCCGTTATGTCCCGATCTCTTCGGGCATAACGTTAGAATCTCCTCATAAAATGTCGCACTACTACCATTCCACAAGCGCAAAGCACTAAAAAAATCAAACCCGTTAACGTTTTTAAGATAAAATTTAACGCAAAGGGATCATCTGGCGTAACGGAAGCGCTGCGATTGAACATTTTAAGTCACTTCGTACTCTATGTCGGGAAACAACCTAATGCGTTGTTTCCTATTAAGTTTATGGCAAAGAAAGAGGTTAATATTATGGGGAAAGCTTCCTCATCTTTTGGCGTGATTCGCTTTTTGACGGTGCTGTTCGCACTGCTCACAGGCGCATTTATGCTTGTAGGCGGTGTATGGCTAGCCGCAATTGGTGGTTCCTGGTACTACGTTATTGGCGGTGTGATTATGTTGATCACCGCTGTCCTGCTGTGGCGCCGTAGCGGTGCAGCGATCATGCTGTATGCACTGTTGCTGTTGGCAACGCTGGTGTGGGGCGTTTGGGAAGTTGGTTTCGACTTCTGGGCGCTGGCACCACGTACCGATGTGCTGGTGATCTTCGGCATCTGGCTGATTCTGCCGTTTGTGTATCGCGGTCTGAATCATGCAGGTAAAGGCGCACTGAGTCTGATGGCCGTTGCGCTGATTGCCAGCGTGCTGGTGCTGGCGTGGGCAGTGTTCCACGATCCGCAGGAGCTGAACGGTGAAATCCCAGCGGCGGCAGATAATGCCCCGCAAGCGCAGCCGCTGAGCAACATCAAGGATGCTGACTGGCCTGCGTACGCGCGTGACCAGCAAGGCACGCGCTTCTCTCCACTGAAGCAAATCAACACCGGTAATGTGAAAGAGTTGCAGGTAGCCTGGCAGTTCCAGACGGGCGATCTGAAAACCCCGAACGACCCAGGTGAAATCACCGACGAAGTGACGCCGATTAAAATCCGCGACACCTTGTATCTCTGCTCACCGCACCAGATTCTGTTTGCGCTGGATGCAAAAACCGGTAAGCAGAAGTGGAAATTTGATCCGGGCTTAAAACCGAATCCAACCTTCCAGCATGTGACCTGTCGTGGTGTCTCTTACCATGAAATGCCAGCAGCAGCGGATGCGTCTAACACCCAGCCTGCGCTGTGTTCACGTCGCATTTATCTGCCAGTGAACGACGGTCGTCTGTTCGCGCTGGATGCCGAAACCGGTGAACGTTGTGCCGCGTTTGGTAACAACGGTGAGCTGGATCTGCAGCACAAACAGCCGGTACTGACCCCAGGCCAGTATGAGCCGACTTCACCACCGATCATCACGGATACCACTATCGTGATCGCCGGTGCGGTCACCGATAACTACTCAACCCGTGAACCGTCAGGCGCTATTCGTGGCTTTGATGTGAACACCGGTAAACTGCTGTGGGTGTTTGATCCGGGCGCGAAAGATCCCAACGCGATTCCAGATGATGAACATACCTTCACCATGAACTCGCCGAACTCCTGGGCACCGGCAGTATACGATCCAAAACTGGATACCGTATTCCTGCCAATGGGCGTGACCACACCAGACATCTGGGGTGGTAACCGTACGCCTGACCAGGAACGTTTCGCGAGCAGCGTACTGGCACTGAACGCCACCACCGGCAAGCTGGTGTGGTCGTATCAGACCGTGCATCACGATCTGTGGGATATGGACCTGCCGTCACAACCGACGCTGGCCGATATCACTGACAAAGATGGCAACACCGTTCCGGTGATTTATGCCCCGGCCAAAACCGGTAACATCTTTGTCCTGGATCGTCGTACCGGTAAGCCGGTTGTCCCAGCACCGGAAACCCCAGTGCCACAGGGTGCCGCGAAAGGTGACCACGTTTCTCCGACTCAGCCGTACTCCGAACTGACCTTCCGTCCGAAGAACAATCTGACGGACAAGGACATGTGGGGCGCGACCATGTTCGACCAACTGGTGTGCCGCGTGATCTTCAAGCGTCTGCGCTACGAAGGTCCGTTCACGCCGCCGTCTGAGCAAGGTACGCTGGTGTTCCCAGGTAACCTCGGTATGTTCGAGTGGGGCGGCATCGCGGTGGATCCACATCGTCAGATCGCGATTGCTAACCCAATGGCGCTGCCGTTTGTCTCTAAACTGGTGCCACGCGGTCCGGGCAACCCGATCGAGCCACCAGCCGATGACAAAGGCGGTTCAGGTACTGAAACCGGTATCCAGCCACAGTACGGTGTACCGTACGGCGTTGAGCTGAATCCGTTCCTGTCTCCGTTGGGTCTGCCATGTAAACAACCGGCCTGGGGCTATGTCTCAGCGGTTGACCTGAAAACCAACGAAACCGTGTGGAAAAAACGTATTGGTACCGTTCGCGACAGCGCGCCGGTTCCGGTTCCGTTCAAAATGGGTATGCCAATGCTGGGCGGCCCAATTACCACGGCCGGTAACGTGTTCTTCATTGGTGCGACTGCCGATAACTATCTGCGCGCGTTCGACACCAACACCGGGGAAATGCTGTGGCAGGCACGTCTGCCAGCCGGTGGCCAGGCAACGCCGATGACCTATGAAGTGGATGGCAAGCAGTACGTTGTCATTGCTGCGGGTGGTCACGGTTCGTTTGGTACTAAGCTGGGCGATTACGTCATTGCCTACGCACTGCCAGATGCGAAGTAAGCTTCTGGTTTGATGTGACAAAGGCGGGCTGCGAAGCCCGCCTTTTTTTTGTTGTCTCACTGCCTGCACTCTGGTGTATCGCGTCGTTATGAAGAAGCTAATGGTTGTTCGAAGCGCCATACCTGTCGCCGTTACGGCTTCTTTAACACTCGCGCATTTAACAGCGCGCACAGCGCCATGATCACACAGGTCGCCAGAAACACTGGCCGCATGCCGAAAGCACCGCCAACAAATCCGCCAAATAACGGACCTGAGACCTGACCGACATACTGGGCCGAGGTCGAATACCCCAACATTTTCCCCACCTGCCCTTGCGGCACATTGTGGCGAATCAGCGCCGTCACACACGGCATCAAACCGCCCAGCGCCATGCCCATCAGGAAACGCAGCAGCACCAGTTGCCAGGCTTGGGTGATAAACGCCTGCGGGATCAACAACAGGGCACAAACGACCAGGCCGTAAACCAGCACGCGGCCATGCCCTACCCGATCCGCCAGGCGCCCCAAACGCGGCGCAGAGAGAATACTGCCCAGTGCAGCCGCCGCCATCACCACGCCCGCCGTCACCGTAATCGCATGATCGCCCTGCACGAACTGACCGATATACAGCGTGATGATCGGTTCAATCGACATATTGGCAAAAATCAGCAGCATGCCGGACAGCCACATCAGTCGCACCAGTGGCAGATTGACCGGCTTCTCACTCTCATCGTGAGTTTGCACCGTCTTTTTACCCGGCTGACGCGGCGCTTCTTTTAATAAAAAGGTGGTGGCAAGGAAGGCGAGGAAAATCACGGCGCCGGTCAGCCAGAAGGTATGGCGAATGCCAATCAGCGGTGGTAACACCCCGCCCAGCAGTGGCCCCAACACGTTGCCCGCCATAATGCCGGAAGACAACACACCCAGCGCCCAACCCGTCTGCTCTTTTGGCGTTTGCGCCGCGACCATGATGGTTGAACCCGATGCGTAGCCCCCCAATAATCCCGCCAGCAAACGCAAGGCAACCAGTTGCCACGGCGCCGTCGCCATGCCAATCAGCGACATGGCAATCGCCATTCCGAGGCTGGCACGAATCAACATCAGTTTGCGGCCATAGCGATCCGCCAGTTTTCCCCACAACGGCGCGGTTAACGCGGCGCTGAGGAAAGTGGCACCATACGCAGCCCCCGACCAGCGTGCAATCGCGGCAGGTTCCTGCACGCCAAGCTGCTGCACATAAAGTGGCAGAAACGGCAGCAGCAACGTCATCGCCACAATGGTGCTGAACGAACCCAGCACGCAGACAAACAAATTACGTTTCCAGTGTTGCTGCTCAGGCGCTAACACTGTTGATGATTGCGACATAGTCATTCCCTGTTTTTGCTTTTTTAGCAGGCTAACAGCGGAGCACGACATAAAACAGGGAGAGAGAGATATTTGCCAACCAGCGTAATATTGTTGTCAGGCAACAACAATTAACTGCCGCTCAAGGCATTAATTAACGCATCACACAGCAACGTCACGGGGGATGAAGGTTGCGGCTGCTCTTTGAGCAGCAGATAACTGTGTAAACGATCCATTTGCCACTCAGGCAACACCTGTTGGATCTCGCCGCGCCCCAGCGCCTCTTGCGTCATATACGCTGGCAAATAAGCGATGCCGGTGCCGGCCAGCGCCGCATTCAGCAGCGCCATGCTGTTATTGGCGCGGAAACGGCTATGCACATCCAGCGCCAGCCGCTGTTTATCGCGGCGAAACGGCAGTGCGGCCGTATGCGCGGGTCCGTGGAACAGCAACAAATCGTGACGTGTCAGGCGCTCTGGATGGTCGATAGCGGGATGCGCTGCCAGATAATCCGGCGTGGCATAGAGTCCCCACTCGATGGTGCTCAGTTCGCGATAATTAGCGACTTCCGGCGCGCGCGCACGAATCACTATCGCCACATCCGCGCTGGGCTGCGGATCGTCACTGGTGGTGAGGTCGAGATCGACATTGATATGAATATGACGGCGGATAAAGTCATTCAGAGTGGGGACGACGCACTGGCAGCCATAGGTGATTGGCGCCTGTAAGCGCACATTACCCGCGGGCAGTTGATGAACCTGCTGCACAAACGCATCGGCGCGGTGCATCTCTTCCAGCATGCGGGTACAAAACGGATAGTAAGCCTGACCCAACTCGGTCAACGCCACTTTTCGCGTAGTACGCTGCAGCAGTTTGATGCCGAGTCGCACTTCCAGCCGCGCGATTTCGCGACTGACATGCGATTTAGAGACGCCTAAGGTTCGCGCGGCTTCGCTAAAGCTTTGCCGCTCAACGACGCGCGCAAACAGCATCATGGCGGTGAGATTATCGCTGTTGTCCATGTTCTCTGGTGGGTAACAAACGGAGAACAGCAGCTTAAAAGTAAAAGCCGCAATAAGCACCGAATTTAATCAGCGAACGGGGTGGAGCGGCGTAATTTATCGCGCAATCCCTTCGCGATTTACTGCGCAATAAATTGCGCCGCTACGTCTACTTTGCAGATCACTATCAGCGTCATCAATCAACTGGCCACCGCCAGCGGGAACAACAAACGTTCCTGTTCAACGCGGCGCTGACGACGCAATTGACCCGGCGTGACGCTGAAGTAGTTCTTAAAGGTGCGGGTATACGCCTGCTGCGTATCAAACCCGTAGCTCATCGCCACCTGCAGAATCGCTTCATCGCTGTTGATCAGCGTGAGCGCGGACTCAGTCAACCGGCGCTGACGGATGTACTCTGCCAGAGAAAAACCAGTGTGCTGACGGAACAGACGTTGCAGATGCCAGCGGGAGTATCCCGAGCGGCGTGCTACTTCATCCAGATGCAAATCGTGCCCTAAGTTGTCTTCAATCCAGTCCAGCAAACTACGGATAAATTCGCGCTGATTCATGGGAACCTCCTGCTTCGACAATATGTCCAGTGCAGTCACTGTAGCGCGTTAAATTTATCCCTTAATTAGCAGAAAATTAGCGCAGAATTAGCAAGGGGGAAAGTGGGTGCTCCGCCTAAATAAGTTCAGCGGCAGAAAGGCAGCAAGAGCGTGAATCCTCAGAGGCTTACATAAGTCAGTGACGGGGGTGAACGCTCGCAGCTCACGCCTCTGCAGCAGGAAGTATGACGGAGGGTAATTCTGGCCTAATTATCTGGCGCTACACTGCGTCCATCAGTTTGGGAGAACTCTATGCGTGTGCTGCTGGTAGAAGATGATGAAATGATTGGCGCTAACTTGCAGCAGGCGCTGGAAGCGGCGGGCTGGTCGGTGGACTGGGTGCGCGATGGCGTATTTGCCACCAACGCCTGGGCCGAAGGCGGTTATACCTGCGTACTGCTCGATCTCGGTTTACCGCGGGAAGACGGTATTCACGTATTGAAGCGTGCGCGTACGCGTGGCGATATGACGCCCGTGCTGGTGCTGACTGCGCGTGACACGGTGCAACAACGCATTCAGGGACTCGACAGCGGCGCCGATGACTATTTGCTTAAACCCTTTGATCTGCAAGAGGTACTGGCGCGCATGCGTGCAATCACCCGACGTCGTCACGGAGCGGCGGATTCCCTGTTAGGCAGTGGCGATGTGCAGCTGGATATGATGACGCGCGAAGTGCTGTACAAAGGCCAACGCGAACAGCTAACCGCCCGCGAATATGCCCTGCTCTACGCTCTGCTGGAGCGCCCTGGTGCCATCCTGTCACGCGAACAATTAGAGAACCGCATTTACGGCTGGGGTGAAGAAGTCACCAGCAACGCCGTTGATGTGCTGATCCACGGCATGCGCCGCAAGCTCGATAACGAAGTGATTCGCAACGTGCGCGGTTTGGGCTGGCGAGTACCGGCAATATGAAACCTTTCACTTTTATGCGCTCCCTGCGTAACAAACTGCTCGCCACGCTGGTGCTGCTGCACCTGGCGATGATCGGCGGCGTCACCTGGTATTTCTACCATTGTTATGGCGACATGATGGGCACCATGAAGGACGATCAGCTCGCCAAGATTGCTGATGCCTGGTCCTCCAGCCAGCGCATGCCCGCGCTGATGCCTATGGTGATGCAGCAAGAGAAGCTGAAGAGCACCTACATCGTTCAGCTGTGGGACACCAACAATCATCTGCGTGCCAGCTCATGGCCTGCTTTACAGGCGCCGCTGCAGGCGAAAAAAGGCTGGTCCGATTTAAAAGTCGGCGACTGTGGCGATGACTGTGACTGGCGTGTGTATACCCGTCCCGGCGAACTGGGCAGTGAAATCGGTAATATTCAGGTTTTACACAACATCGGCTACATGAAAAGTTTGATGGTGAAGCGGGTGCTGTCCGCCATCATTCCTTTAATGCTGATGATGCCGCTGTCACTGCTGGTGATCTGGCTGGTAGTACGTGCCATCACGCGAGATTTGCGCGTTGCCTCGCGACAGATTGCCGCACAAGAAACATTGCATCCGCACTCGGTATCGCCGGATGGCTTACCGGATGAAGTGCTACCGCTGGTGGCTGCTTATAACTCTCTGCTCGATAAGCTACGGGCAGCCTGGTCATCGCAGCGACAGTTCCTTGAAGATGCGGCACATGAACTGCGCACGCCGGTTACCGCCGTCACCTTGCAGCTGGAGAATCTGCGCCAGCATATTCAGCCCGGTGAAGCCAGTCGCCAGTTTGATCAGCTGGAAGCAGGTGTCACGCGGACGCGCCATCTGGTGACGCAGTTGCTGAATATCTCGCGCCAGGAAGATCAGTCGGTGGTGGCAACGGTGGAAACCATCCAGCTCGATGATTTGCTGAAAGAGAGCATCGAGCAGTTGATGGTGGTCGCCGATAAGCGCGGTATTGATATCGGTTTTAATGGCACCACGCACTATCGCCTGCACGCCAGCCGTTCCGATTTGCGCAGCCTGTTTGATAACCTCATCGGCAACGCGATGCTGCACACGCCGGAAGGCAGCCTGGTAGATGTGCTGCTGCATCGCGTGGGCAATCACACCGTGGTGGATATCGTCGATAACGGGCCGGGCATGCCGGAGTCCTTTATCGAACGCGCCTTTGATCGCTTCACCCGTTCGCCAGATGTACAGGCGCAAGGCAGCGGTTTGGGTCTGTCGATTGTGCGCAGCGTAGCGCAGAAGCATCAGATGCAAGTCGCGCTGTCGAACTGCCATAACGCCCAGGGACAAATCTCCGGCCTGCAGGTGCGTGTTACCTTGCCATAACCGACGTGTCGCTACCGTGTTGAATAGCACGCACGGTAGCGGCATAACGTATTGCGTCTTTTCCCCATCTAAATCGCCCTACACGATGAACCACGTATTTTCCGCCACCAAATTCCAAAGGCGCACGTTCAATCGTGCCGCTACACGTTTTTCCGCATCTGAGATCTTTGTGACTGAACGCGACAACGTAAACGGTTGCGGGGTTCCATTCGCCACACGGCATTTATGTGATCATTATCACATATTCAGTGAATCAAAATGCAACACATTTTGACAAACGTGATCAAAATCTATTTCCTATCGCTCTGTTACAGGCACATTACGCACACTTGAAAATTCGGCGATTTAGACCGGTTAAAACAACACACTGCCCATCCCCTGGGATCGATTTCACCCGATCGCGGCGCATTCGCGGCGATCACTAGCAAGTGGTTAATACAATAATGAAATTTAAAGCATTGATAGCAGGGGCCTTACTGGCCAGCAGCTGGACCGGCGCGGCACAAGCGGCAGACAGCGATCCGCAGTATCTTTCAGACTGGTGGCACCAGAGCGTTAACGTGGTGGGCAGCTATCACACCCGCTTCGGACCGCAGTTCAACAATGACGTGTATCTCGAATACGAAGCCTTTGCTAAAAAAGACTGGTTCGATTTCTACGGCTATGCGGATTTGACCAACTTCTTCGGCGTGGGCAATAGCAACGCTAACGGCATTTTCGACCACGGTTCGCCGCTGTTCATGGAAATTGAACCGCGTTTCTCTATCGATAAACTGACCGGCACCAGCCTGGCATTTGGTCCGTTTAAAGAGTGGTACTTCGCCAACAACTACATCTATGACATGGGTCGTAACGCTTCACAGCGTCAGAACACCTGGTACATGGGTCTGGGTACCGACATCGATACGCACAGCGATATCGGCCTGTCATTGAACGTGTATGCCAAATACCAGTGGCAGAACTACGGCGCAGCGAACGAAAACAGCTGGGATGGTTATCGCTTCAAAGTGAAATACTTTGTGCCGATTACCGATCTGTGGGGCGGCAAGCTGAGCTACATCGGCTTCACCAACTTCGATTGGGGTTCAGACCTGCGCGATGAGACTGGCCCGTCACGCACCAGCAACTCGATCGCGTCCAGCCACATTCTGTCGCTGAACTACGATCACTGGCACGTTTCTACCGTGGCACGCTATTTCCACAATGGCGGACAGTGGGCCGATGGGCAGGAGCTGAACTTCGGCAACGGTCCGTTTGAAGTGAAATCGACGGGCTGGGGTTACTATCTGGTCGTGGGTTACAACTTCTAATTCGTATGAATACAAGGGTCGCCATCACTGGCGACCCTTGTAAGGTACGCATAAATGCGTACCTGGTCACAAACTGTTCCGGTTTAACTCTGCGGCATGTCCGCACTCACTATCCAGGGCACGCCAAACTTATCGGTGAACATGCCGAAACCGTGCGCCCAGAATGTCGGCTCCCACGCTTTCGTCACCTCTCCGCCTGCGGATAAAGCATCAAACCAACGTTTTCCTTGCGCTTCATCGAGTGTCGATAAACATACGGAAAAGCCGGCGTAGTTTGCCTGCTGTGCGCCATCGCTCATCATCAATTCACCCTGACCGATGCGCAGCTGGGCATGCATGATTTGTTCTGGCGAGAAGGTCACGCCAGAGGGGCAGCCCTCATCCTCAACAGGGGTTTCATCCGGCATGTCACCGAAGGTCATTTTAAACAGTAGTTCGCCGTCAGTGGCCGCAAGATAAAAGGCGATCGCCTCTTCACAGCGGCCGTTGTAAAACAAATAAGGTGTAATTTGCATGGTCGGTTTTCCTTAACGTAAACGTACGGAGCAAGTGTAATGCGCAATTTTTAAAAAGCTGCGAGCCAAACCGCACTCTTAACTTTGCTGACAATCCAGGACACACCCTTACCTTTGTTGACAATAGCGGCGGAACAGCTGAGCCATATACGCGCTCATTGGGGTCAGTGCCGTGTCTTTCCGCTGGATCAAATAGAAGGTGGCTTTCGGTAACGGATCGTCAAGATCGAGGGCAATGAGCTGCCCACCGTGCGTAGGATCTTCGATCACATCGCGCGAGATGATGCTGACAAAATCACTTTTGGCGACCAGGCTGGTGCAGGCCATAAAGGTTTCGCAGGTCACCACGATCTTCGGTGCCATACCGCGCTCGCCAAACAGATCGTGCAGCAAGCGGTAATAACTGCCCTGCGGGGTCGGCATGGTCCAGTCGCAGTGCTGCAACTCATTCAGTGAGCGGGCATGCGCCATCGGGTGGCCTTTACGCATCACCACCTGATAGTCACGCTCCATTAGCCGCTCAAAAATCAGCTCCTGATCCAGATGATGTTGATCGTAGGTATTAATGGTGAAATCCAGCGCGCCCTGACGCAGTTCATGCACCATCGACACCAGTTGCCCCTCAACGATACGCACCTTCACCAGCGGGTATTCACGATGAAAGTGGGTGATCACCTGCGGCATGATAGTGCGCGCAATACTGCCGCCCACGCCGATATTCACCCGCCCCCCTGCCAATCCCAATCGCTGCTGAATATCCTCCTGCGCCACGCGCAATTCTTCCAGCACCAGACTGGCATGACGAAAAAAGTTATCACCGATATCCGTTAGCGTGACGCCTTGCTGACGACGTTCGAACAAACGTGCGCCAAGCGCCAGCTCCAGTTCCTGAATCGCTTTGGTCAGCGCAGGCTGTGAAAGTCCCGATAAGCGGCTGGCAGCGCGAATACTTCCCTGGCGGGCCACATCGACAAAGGCGCGCAGTTGATGAAATTTGAGGTTGGCAGGCATGATTTTTGTGATAACCGTTGTTTATCAGTGACAAGATATTCGCATCTTATGCGCACCAATACCATTGTGTAGATTCGGGATAATGCATAAAAAACCAACACAAAGGATATGCCGATGAAAACCCTCTCCGACCTCGTCAACGCGCGGATTCCGCAGATGCAAAGCTGGCGTCGCGACCTGCACCATTTTGCCGAATCGGGCTGGCTGGAGTTCCGTACTGCAACGATAGTGGCCGAAGAGCTGCATCGTCTTGGTTATCAGCTCAAGCTCGGCCGCGACGTGATCGATGCCGATGCGCGCATGGGCTTACCTTCTGACGAGGTACTGGCACAACAGGAAGCCCGTGCACTGGAGCAAGGCGCACTGCCACAGTGGATCTCGCATTTCTCAGGCGGCTTCTGCGGCGTAGTCGCCACGCTGGAGACCGGTCGTCCCGGCCCGGTGATGGGCTTCCGTGTCGATATGGATGCGCTGGACCAGAACGAAAGCCGTGATGCCGACCACATCCCTACCCGTGAAGGATTTGCCTCCTGCAACTCCGGCATGATGCACGCCTGCGGCCACGACGGCCATACTACTATCGGCCTGGCGCTGGCGGGCGTGTTGATGGAGATGAAAGATCAGCTCAGCGGCACCATTAAGATCATCTTCCAGCCTGCCGAAGAGGGCGTGCGTGGCGCTAAAGCGATGGTGGCCGCAGGCGTGGTGGATGATGTGGATCTGTTTACCGCTATCCATCTCGGCACAGGCGTACCTGCTGGCGAAATCGTTTGCGGCAGCGACAGCTTCCTGGCCACCACCAAACTGGACGTCAATTTCACTGGCGTCGGCGCGCATGCGGGCGGTAAACCAGAAGAGGGGCGTAACGCCTTGCTGGCCGCCGCGCAAGCTACACTGGCGCTGCACAACCTGCCACAACACAGCGGCGGTGTCGCACGCGTCAACGTAGGTGTGCTGCAGGCAGGCTCCGGACGCAACGTGGTACCCGATTATGCCCTGATGAAAGTGGAAACCCGTGGCGTCAGCAATCAGGTTAACGATGACATCTATCAGCAAGCCCTGCGCGTGATTTCCGGCGCAGCGGCGATGTATGGCGTTGAGTACGACATCAAACTAATGGGTGGCGCACGCAGCTGTACCCCAAGCCAGCCGTGGGTCGATTTTATCCACCAGCAGGCCGATGCCATGGGGATTTTCACCTCGGTAGTGGATACCAAAAAGCAGGCGGCGGGTTCGGAAGATGCCACATACATGCTGGAGCGCGTGCAGCAGCGTGGCGGTCAGTCATCTTATGTGATCTTCGGCTGCGATCTGGCGGCAGGCCACCACAACGCGAAGTTCGATTTTGACGAATCGATCATGGCTACGGCGGTGCAAACCCTTGCGACGCTGGCGCTGAATCAGGCACAGTTTGGAGGTCAGCGATGAGCCATCACGATTTTATCGATCGTTACATCAACGAAAACCAGCCGCGCTTCACCGCCCTTAGCGATGCCATCTGGGATGTACCGGAAACCCGCTTTGAAGAGACGCAATCCGCCGCCATTCTGGCCGATGCGCTGGAGCAGGAAGGCTTTGCCGTCGAGCGTGGCGTCGGCAATATCGACACCGCCTTTATCGCCAGCATCGGCAGTGGAAAACCGGTGATTGCTATCCTCGGTGAGTTTGATGCGCTGGCCGGTTTGAGCCAGCAATCAGGCTGCGCCACACCACAACCACTGGTGGAAAACGGCAACGGGCACGGCTGCGGCCACAACCTGCTGGGCACCGCCGGACTGGCCGCGGCCTTTGCCATCAAGGCATGGTGGGCAGAAAACGGCCAGCGCGGCACGCTACGCTTTTACGGTTGCCCAGGCGAGGAAGGCGGTTCTGGCAAAACCTTTATGGTGCGCGAAGGGCTGTTTGATGACGTGGATGCCGCTGTCACCTGGCATCCTGAAGGCTTCAGCGGCATGTTCAACCTCAGCACGCTGGCCAATATCCAGGCCGCATTTCACTTCAAAGGCGTGGCCGCGCACGCCGCTAACTCGCCGCATCTGGGACGCAGCGCGCTGGATGCCGTCACCCTGATGAACACCGGTGCCAACTTCCTGCGCGAGCACATCGTGCAGGAAGCGCGTGTGCACTACGCCGTGACCAACACCGGCGGTGTTTCCCCCAATGTGGTGCAAGCCGATGCCGAAGTGCTGTATCTGATCCGCGCGCCAGAACTCGATCAGGCACAGGATATTTATCAGCGGGTGATCAATATCGCCAAGGGCGCGGCCCTGATGACCGACACCACCATGACGGTGCGCTTCGATAAAGCCTGCTCCAACTATGTGCCGAATCGCGCGCTGGAAGCGGTGATGGAGCGCAACTTGCATCAGTTTGGCTTGCCCGAGTACAGCGCGGAGGAGCAGCAGTTCGCCGCCGAGATTCGTGCCACGCTAACGAAGGACGATCTGCGCAATGCGCGTTTGAACGCAGCGCGCACCGGCGGCGAGGCAGGCGTGGCATGGACCGAGGCGCTGGGCGACAAGATTTTGATGAATGAAGTGGCACCGTATGCCATAACGCGCGAGCTGCTGTATGGCTCAACCGATGTCGGCGATGTGAGTTGGGTGACGCCAACCGCGCAGTGCTTTGCGCCTTGCTTCGCCTTTGGTACTCCGCTGCACACCTGGCAACTGGTGGCGCAGGGCCGCACTTCGCTGGGCCACAAAGGCATGTGTCTGGCCGCCAAAGTGATGGCCGCCACCGCGCTGACCTTGTTGCAGGATGAAGAAGCACTGGCGCGCTGCCGCGAAGAGTTCCAGCGCGTGCGCCGCGAACAGCCCTACAGCTGCCCGATTCCGGCAGATGTGACGCCATCAAAATTATAAAAGCCTTAGCGGCATAAAAGATTCAATCCGGCGCAAACCCGGATGCAGTAACCCAAAAATAAAAACTAAAGCCCCAAATAATTCGAGTCGCAGTAAGGCGGCAAGTGCGGGCAGCTCCAGGAGCTGACATCAGTCAGTGACGGGGGTGCCCGCACGCAGACAACGCATCTGCGGCTTGAAGTATGACGGGCGCAAATACAACAGACATGACGAGGAATAACCGATGGAAGTGACCACGGAGAACCGCAGCCCAGGGAAGCTGTTTAGCTGGATTGAGCGGGTCGGCAACAAAGTGCCCAACCCGTTCTTACTGTTTGTCTATTTGATCGTGGTATTGATGGTCGCCACCGCGATTATCAGCTACTTCGATCTGGCAGTGAAAAATCCCACCAATGGCGAACTGGTGCGGGTCAACAACCTGCTGAGCGTGGCCGGGATTCAATGGATTCTGCCTAACATCATCAAAAACTTCAGCGGCTTCACGCCACTGGGGTCAATTCTGGCGCTGGTGATTGGTGCGGGTTTAGCAGAGAAAGTCGGCCTGCTGCAATCGCTGATGGTGAAGATGGCCTCACGCGTGAGCCGCCGCTACGCCAGCTATATGGTGCTGTTTATCGCCTTCTTCAGCCATATCTCATCGGATGCCGCGCTGGTGGTGATGCCACCGCTGGGCGCGCTGATCTTCCTCGCCGTGGGTCGTCATCCGGTGGCGGGTTTACTGGCGGCTATCGCGGGTGTCGCTTCCGGCTTTACCGCCAACCTGCTGATCGTTACCACCGACGTGCTGCTCTCCGGCATCAGTACCGAAGCGGCGAAAGCGGTGAGCGATACCGTGCACGTGAGTGTGATCGATAACTGGTTCTTTATGGCCAGCTCGGTGATTGTGCTGACGATTGCCGGTGCCATCCTTACTGATAAGTTTGTCGAGCCGCGTCTTCCTGCGTGGAACGGCGGCAACAACGATCGCCTGCCGCCGCTGACCGCGCTGGAGAACCGGGGCCTGCGGGCTGCGGGCATTGCCGCGCTGGTGTTTATCGCCCTGATGGGCCTGCTGGTGGTGCCAGAACATGCCCCCCTGCGTAACCCGAAAACCGGCGGCATCATTCCTTCGCCGTTTATTCAGGGCATTGTGCCGATCATCATCCTGTTCTTCTTTGTGGTGGCGATTGCTTACGGCGCCGTGACAAAGCAAATCCGTCGGGCCGATGACATCCCGCAGCTGCTGGTGGATCCAATGAAGAGCATGGCGGGCTTTATTGTGATGGTGTTCCCGCTGTCGCAGTTTGTCGCCTTCTTTAACTGGAGCAATATGGGCAAATTCATGGCAATCGGTCTGACCGATATGCTGGAAAGTGCCGGCATCAGTGGCGCGCCCGCGTTCCTCGGTTTGATGTTCTTGTCGGCATTCTTGTGCATGTTTATTGCCAGCGGCTCAGCCATCTGGTCGATTCTGGCGCCAGTGTTCGTGCCGATGTTTATGCTGCTCGGCTTCCATCCGGCCTTTGCGCAGATGATTTTCCGTATCGCGGATTCTGCCGTATTGCCCCTCGCGCCGATGTCACCGTTCCTGCCGCTGTTCCTCGGATTCCTGCAGCGATACCAAAAAGATGCGCAACTTGGCACCTATTATGTGCTGATCTTCCCGTATCCGGTGGTGTTCTTTATCAGCTGGATCATCCTGCTGCTGGCATGGTACGCACTGGGTTTACCGATTGGACCAGGCGTTTACCCCAGCCTGCACTAATCGCATCGCCATGGACGGCGATCACACTTCTGTGAACTGCAACGTAGATTGCGAAAATGTCACCGTTGCCCCTCTCGGCAACCCGCGATGAATTGATTATCCTGCTATTCCTTCGCTTGCTAACGGTTAATTATTTTTAAAACCAATTACAACCGTGCGAGTTCTGCAAACACCGAGGTTTACCCAATAATGACAACAATCACTTCGACAGGGATGGCGAACGATCACATCGCAGCGGATCGCCGCACCTTAGCCGGGCGCATCGATGCACTGCCCTCATCCGCAGGCTTATGGCGTTTTATTACGCTACTGGCGCTAGGCGGTTTTTTTGAGCTCTACGATCTCTTTGAAACCGGCTATATCAGTTCTGGTCTACTGGCTGCTGGCGTGTTTCATACCGGCTCGGAAGGGGTGTTCGGCATTGCTGACCAGGCCGCCTTCGCCTCGGCGACTTTCCTCGGCCTGTTCGTCGGCGCCAGCCTGCTGGCTCCCTATGCCGATCGCTTTGGTCGTCGTCTGACGTTTATGTGCGCACTGGCGTGGTACGGCGTGTTCTCACTGTTGATGGCCTTCCAGCAGAGCGCTGAAATGATCATCCTGTTCCGCTTCCTGGTCGGTATCGGCCTCGGTGTTGAGCTGGTGACCATTGATACCTATCTGTCCGAATGGGTGCCTGCTCATCTGCGCAGCCGCGCTTTTGCCTACTCTTTCTTTATCCAGTTCCTGTCGGTACCCGCGGTGGCGCTGATGTCATGGTGGCTGGTACCGCAAACTATTCTCAGCCTTGAAGGCTGGCGCTGGGTGGTGATCGCCGGTGCGGTTTGCTCGCTGGTGATCTGGCTGATTCGTAAAAACCTGCCGGAATCAGCGCGCTGGCTGGCGCAGCAGGGCCGTCATCAGGAAGCGCATAAGGTGCTGAGTGAGATGGAAAAACGCTGCGGGATTGCGCCGGGCGAAGATTTCTCTGACAGCGATGCCGCAGCAGCGTTGCCAAAAAAAGGTCGCTTTAGCGAGATTTGGTCCCCGGCTTACCGCAAGCGTACGCTGATGCTGGTAGTGATGAACTTCTTCCAGGCGATTGGCTTCTTCGGCTTTGGTAACTGGCTGCCCGCGCTGCTGTCCGGCAAAGGCGCAACGGTGACCCACAGCCTGCTGTATGCGTTCTTTATCACCCTGGCTTATCCGCTGGGTTCACTGATTTGCAGCCGCTACGCCGATAAGCTCGAGAACAAATGGCAGATCGTTTTCTCCTCCCTGATGACCGTGGTGTTCGGCACGCTGTTCGCACTGGCAACCAATCCGGTGCTGATGATCATCTGTGGCTTCCTGATCACCTACAGCAACGCGTGGCTGACCTTTAGCTACCACGCCTATCAGACCGAGATTTTCCCGACGCATATTCGCGCGCGTGCGGTCGGCTTCTGCTACTCCTTTAGCCGCCTGTCCACGGTGTTCAGCAGCATTTTGATCGGCATTATTTTGCAGTACGCCGGCAGTCAGGGCGTGATCGCCTTTATCGTCCTGAGCATGCTGATGGTGATGCTCTCAGTGGGGATTTACGGTCCGAAAACGCGCGGGCTGGATTTGGAGAATATTTGAGTCATCTATCGGTCGTGGGCGGAAAATAAGCCGCCCACTATTTCGCGAATTTGTCTAACTGCGCGAAGGCAATATCCCATGGCAAGCGCCTGCCACTGTCTCGCATCTGACAATAAGCCCGGCGTGCGCCATCTACTGTAATGATCTGGTGTTCAATCATTTCTTCCACAACCCAAAGCGTTCCACGAACGTCTATACCCTCTTCTCTGGCAACTCGATTAAGCGCTCTGTCACCGGTTAATAGCGGACAGATTTCCTGTTTAGCCAGGGCTAACGCAAAACAATCATTTCGGCTGGGCCCACGCACACGCTCAATGAGTTTTATGGCGTAAGTCATAGTGATTGAGCTTAATTCGCCAAGCACCAATCCTTTATCAAGCAAGTCGGCATGGTGGGTTTCAAGCTCATCAAAATAGAGTAAATCTGGCACGGTAAATTGGTAGGGCAATTCGAAGAGCGCATCTAACAAATCGCCCTCTTCCATATCAATTAAAATATTGGCATCACTGATGAGAATGATCATCCGACCACCCCAACTGCCGCTCGCGGTGAAAGGCGATTAATGAGACGCCCATCAGCTCAGCCGCTTTACCTTCACTGATGATCCCTTCGCCTAATGCGCGATAAATTAACTGTGGAAAAAGCAGAGTGCTCTCACGCGCAACCTGCTCACCAGGCTCCTGTTTACGCCATTTTCGCGCAGAGAACATCATGATCAGATCTTTGCGTTTTCCCTCTGTTATCACAGCCAGATCGGCAGCGCGATACACACAGGCCATCATGCTCAACCCATAATCCATTTTCTGTAAATAGAGCTCTTGCTCCTCAATACGAACACGGCGGTGGCCAAAATGCTGAAACACAGCATTAGCTGGGAAAAGCAAAGCCCCCGCAAAGCGATTGCACGCTTTCTCCTCATCCAGAGAAGATGCAAGACGACCATGTAAAATCAAATGGCCAAGCTCATGCGCTAAGGTAAAACGCTGGCGATCGCCCGGCCATTTTGCGGAGATAACGATGACGGGTATAGCGTCAATCATCGTCTGACAGCCATCAAACTTGTCAGAATGATCGACATCCGTGACGATCACCAGAATTCCATGGCTTTCCAGCACATCTATCAAATGCGTGATGGGTTGCTGACCGAGCCCCCACTGTAGCCGGACGTCATCCGCAATCGTTTCAAGCTGCGGATAGTTTTCAACAAACTCAGCGGGAAGATCAGGTTGAGCAAAAGTGGCAACGGGAAAATTAGGCCACAGATTGGCAAGTTCAAGCCACCGTTCTGCCTGATCAATCACATCCGCATGGATCTGCGCCAACATTTTGGCTGATAGCGTTTGGCGTTTACGGTACTCAATATTTTTCAGTGCAACCGTCGTCGGGCGGAAGAAATATTCGTTACGCACACCTAGCGCACGCGACATTTTCACCAGCACGGCAGATCCCGGCATACTTTCGTTATGCTCGTATTTCTTGATCATGTTAGCGCTGACGCCCGCTTTCTCAGCCAGCTGCTTCATGGATAAGCCCGCAGCGGAACGCGCGCGCAATAAACGTTCTCCAAACACACTGACCTCCGTTGGTTTATAAAATAGATAAATTTTATAATTTCATAAACCGGAATTATGTGCGCTTAACGATGGCCTTGCAACAAGAGGGATGAAAAATGAGACAAGGCTTGTAGGGATTTAAATTTGAGGGGGTGTGGAACACAATGATTGCAACGGTATGCATAAATGCTTCATGGGGTCAGTAAATTCAGTGAAACGATACGCATGAATGCGCACCCTACAGGGATTGGGGGCGGTTTTTCAGGTTTAGATTTGGAGAATATCTGAATACTGCGCAATAAATTGCGCCGCGACCAGATCAGTACGATCTGGTGCGGCGCGATTTATCGTGCTTTAAAACGCAGTGTTGGCTTACTGCCCTTCCAGCACCTTAATGTCCGCGCTGCCCTGCTTCGACTCGACCGCTTCATCCTTGCGCAGCTTCGCCACATCCTTCGCCGTCACCGACGACTTCACGCCATTACCCCAGCTGCCACGGATAAAGTTCACCACATCTGCCACCTGGTTGTCGTTCAGACGCCAACCGAATGCCGGCATGGTGATGGCTGACGGAGCGCCCTGCACGCCAGGCAAGGTGCCGCCCACCAATACGATGTGTATCAGCGAGGTCGGGTCCTCCGCCATGACGACCGGATTGCCGCGCAGTGCCGGGTAGAAACGTTGATAACCGCTGCCGTCGGTCTTATGACAGGCCGCACAGCTATCGACATACACCGAAGCACCTGGCTGGCTGTCATCGCCCTTCCACAACGCTTTGGCGACCGCATCATCCTGCGTGAACACCGTCTGGCTGGCATCCTTCGCACCCAGCGACTTCAGATATTTAGCAATCGCGCTGATATCTTCATCGTTGAGATACTGCAGGCTGTGCTGCACCACATCGGTCATGCCACCAAATACGGCGTTGTGATCGTTGCGGCCAAAGCGCAGGAACTGCTTCAGATCGTCTTCGCTCCAGCGGCCTAAACCATCACGGTTGTCACCGCGCAGATTGCTGGCGGTCCAGCCATCAATCGGTGCGCTACTGCCTGAAAGGTAATCATTGCCTTCGCCGTTGGTCAGCGCTTTTTCCTGCATGGTGATGCTACGCGGTGTATGGCAGGCACCGCAGTGACCCAGACCTTCCACCAGATAGCGACCACGCGCTAGCGCCGGATCTTCCTGCGCGGCTGGCTGGAACGCTTTCACGTCTGGCGCGAAGATGCCACGCCAGATGGAGAGCGGCCAGCGCATCGACAGCGGCCAGGGAATGTTGCTGTCTTTGTTGGCCTGCGCCACCGGCTGTACGCCATGCATAAAGTAGGCATACAGCGCCTGCATGTCTTCATCGCTGACTACCGCGTAGGACGGATATGGCATCGCCGGATAGAGCGTCTCGCCATTTTTCGCCACGCCATGACGCACCGCTTTCTGGAAATCGTCGTAGCTGTAGTCACCAATACCGGTGGTTTTATCCGGGGTGATGTTAGTGGAGTAAATGGTGCCAATTGGCGTCGCCATCGGTAAGCCACCGGCAAACGGCTTGCCGCCCTCGGTGCTATGGCAGGCTACGCAGTCACCCGCGCGTGCCAGATACTCACCGCGCTTCACCAGAGCGTCCGAACCTGCTTCGTCCGCCACTGCGGCGAACGTCATCGTGCCCAGAAACAGGGCCAAAATGCTTTTGATCATCGCCGTGTTCCTTATGCCTGAACCAGGGGGCCGGGGTTCTTCAGATACTGTTCGCGGATAGCTTTAGCTGACCAATAGCTCAGCGCCGCCACCATGCCGGTTGGGTTATAGCCGAGGCCCTGCGGGAACGCAGAGGCACCTGGCACAAACACGTTAGGCACATCCCAGCTCTGCAGATAACGGTTCACCGCACTGGTTTTCGGATCTTCACCCATGATCGCACCGCCGCTCATATGCGTGGTCTGGTACACGGTGGTATCGAAGTGAGAGCCTGGTCCTTTGGCGCCGCCGATGATCATTTTCGGGTTCATCGCTTCGGTGATCTTGCGCATCTTGCCGACCATAAACTGCGCCATCTTGATGTCGTTGTCCTGCCAGTCAAAGGTCATGCGCAGCAGCGGCTGGCCATAGACATCTTTGTAGTTCGGATCAAGATCGAGATAGTTGGCGCGATACGACTGGTGCGCGCCGTGCGCATCCATCGAAATATGATGGTTATAGGTATCAGCCACAGCGGCTTTCCACTGGCTGCCCCAGTTTGGCGTGCCTTTCGGCGTCGGCAAACCGGAGATCGGTTTGGTACCCGCCTGGTTCACCCAGAACGGGGAGCCGCCAACAAAACCATGTGGGCCGTGGTCGAAGTTGTCTGCGTTGAAGTCATCCACTGCCACGCCCGCACCGCCCGCACCAATAAACGGGTTGGTGGTGGTGTTCTTGTCGAACAGCGCTTTCAGGGTCGAGATGTTCTGATAGGCGAAGTTACGGCCCACCACACCTTCGTTGCTGATCGGGTTGTACGGTTTGCCGATGCCTGACAGCAGCATCAGATGCACGTTGTGGAACTGGAACGCAGACAGAATCACCAGATCCGCTGGCTGCACCACTTCACGCCCCTGACCATCCAGATAGGTCACGCCGGTGGCGCGCTTCTTGTCATCGGTCAGATTGACGCGCAGCACGTAGGAGTTGTTACGCAGTTCGAACTTCGGCTCCTGACGCAGCGCGGGCAGAATATTCACGTTCGGCGAAGCTTTGGAGTACATGTAGCAGGCATAACCGCTGCAGTAACCGCAGAAGTTGCACGGCCCCATCTGCGCACCGTAGGTGTTGGTGTACGGGCCAGAGGTGTTGGCAGACGGCATATCATACGGGTGATAACCCACTGATTCAGCGGCCTGGGCAAACAGCTGTGCCGAGTAAGTACGCTTCTGCGCAGGCAGTGGGAAAGCACTGGAACGATCCGGCGCGTAAGGGTTCCCGCCTTTCTCTTTGCCTTGCAGCTGGCCTTTGATCGACCAGGCGCTGCCGGATGTACCAAATACTTTCTCAGCCTGATCAAAGAACGGCTCCAGCTCATCATAGCTGACGCCGAAATCCTGGATGGTCATGCCTTCCGGGATGAAGTTTTTGCCGTAGCGCTGCTCGTAGTGGCTGCGCAGGTTCAGCTCCACCGGATCGACACGGAAATGCACGCCTGACCAGTGCAGACCTGCACCGCCGGTGCCGGTGCCCGGCAAAAACGCCGCCAGCTGACGATACGGCACCGCAGTTTGCGAGGCATCGTGACGGATGGTCACGGTGCTTTTCGACAGATCCTGGAACAACTTTTTACGGATGTTATAGGTCAGTTCATCAATCGACTGCGGATAGGATCCATCAGGATAGGTATCACGATGTGGACCGCGCTCCAGCGCCACCACCGTCAGACCGGCTTCGGTCAGCTCTTTCGCCATGATGGCTCCGGCCCAGCCGAAACCCACCACCACCGCGTCTACTTTTTTCAATTCATTTGCCACGGTTACGCCCTCTCCCCGCGAATATCCACTGACGGGAACGGATAACGTTCACCGCGCTCCACCCAATCCATAAAGTCGGCACGTGCGCCAGGGAAGCCAATCAGCTTCCAGCCCACCATGCCCTGATTTCCACCGTGGATCGGATCGCTGAAGTAACCCTCGCGGGTGTTCTGCAGCAGGAAGGAGAAGAAGGTTTTGCTATTGAGCTGCGGGAACTGTGCCTCACCGCTCTCAAACGTGGTCAGCAGTGCGTCCTGCTGTTCGCCGGTTAGCTCAGCGAACACTTTGCCGTGCTGCTTTTTGCTCCAGCCATCGGCATCGGCCAGACCCAGACGATAAATCTGCTGCGGCACCAGCGGAGACTGATAACCCAGCTCTTTAGGCAGATCGGGATTGAACGGCCCCTGCATATACCAGTTGCTGCCGGTGGCATACGGCGTGTTCATCTGACGATCGATAAACTCCGGTACACCGGCTTCCAGTGCGCCAGGCCCGCGTTCATCATTGGGGATCAGGCGCGCCACTGCCGCAGTGATAAAGGCGAACTCTTCCGCCGTAAACCAGCTTGGCTGATAAGCGCGTGCTTGTTGAGGTGCGACGGGTTGCTCTGCTGCTCCTGCGGCCATCGGCACCACTAACGCGCCCATTGCCGAACCGCCAACGGCCATGGCTGGCGCCAGGGTGATGGTTCTCAGCAGAAAATCCCTGCGACTGTGACCATTTTTTTGTTCTGACATGACATTGCCTCATTACCACATGAATGCGGTATGAAAGTTGACTCGTTGCGTTGTATTGTTTTTTTAGTTGTGGCTTAAGGGATACAGCGTCACTGTTACCGGTAACAGTGCGCATAGTGTAACACCACAACTGTTATTAATTTAGTTTCTCGAAACAAATGCGCACAAAATACTTAACAAGTCATGGTGTCGCTTTACATCGCAGCAGCGATGCTGTCATCGTCAGATACAACCCACAACAGACAAAGCACTGTCTGACGCGGTATAAAAGAGTACACACAACAGCGGAGTGCCTATGTTTAAGTCCTATTTTCCGCGGCCAGCGCTGTTTTTCAGCTCGGCCGCGATTTGGAGTTTGATTGCGATTTTTGCCTGGTTTGGCTTTTTCAATGATTTTCCAGCACGCTGGCCTGCGCTACAGGCCGCAATGCAGCAGCCATTGCCAACCAATGCCAGCCGCTTTATTCATGCGAGCCAACTGTGGTTTTATGCCTATTACTGGATCGTCGCAGCGATTTTCGCCCTTGCATGGAAGGTGATCGATAACCATCCGTGGCAGCGCTGGTCAGTGTGGGGGGCAGCATTGATCATCTTTGTCACCTGGTTTGGTGTGCAGGTCGGCGTAGCGGTCAATGCCTGGTATGGTCCATTCTATGACTTGATTCAAAAAGCCTTAACCAAAGCCGGATCGGTGCAGATTGCTGAATTTTACCAGCAGGTTCTTGCCTTTTTAGGTATCGCATTGATTGCGGTGGTGATTGGCGTGATGAACTCATTCTTTATCAGCCACTGGGTGTTCCGCTGGCGCACCGCGATGAACAATTACTACATGCACAACTGGCAGCGCCTGCGCCATGTGGAAGGTGCCGCTCAGCGTGTGCAGGAAGACACCATGCGATTTGCCAGCACGTTGGAAGATTGGGGCGTGAGTTTTATTCAGGCGATCATGACGCTGGTAGCGTTCCTGCCGGTGTTGATCACCCTGTCACATCACGTGAAAGATATCCCGCTGTTGGGCAATATCCCGTATGCGTTGGTGATTGCGGCGGTGCTGTGGTCGGTGTTTGGTACCGGACTGCTGGCAATCGTCGGGATTAAGCTGCCAGGGCTGGAGTTCCGCAATCAACGTGTGGAAGCGGCCTATCGTAAAGAGCTGGTGTATGGCGAAGACAACGCCGATCGCGCGTCACCGCCGACGGTGAATGAGCTGTTTAGCCGCGTGCGCTTTAACTATTTCCGACTCTATTTCCACTATCTCTATTTCAACATCACCCGCATTCTCTATCTGCAGGTCGATAACGTGTTTGGGCTGTTCCTGCTGTTTCCGTCGATTGTTGCCGGGACCATCACACTCGGTTTGCTCAACCAGATTACTAACGTGTTTGACCAGGTGCGCTCATCGTTCCAGTATCTGATCTCCTCCTGGTCAACACTGGTCGAACTGATGTCGATCTACAAACGTCTGCGCAGTTTCGAGCAGATTCTGTCGGATATCCCGCATCAAGAGATGATGCGCGAGTCGGCGGAGTAAGGTTGTTGTAGCGGCGTTATTTATTGCGCATCTGTCAGCGGTTATATCGCTTCAGGTGCGCGCGATAAATCGCGCCGCTACCCTTCTCATCAATCAGCTGCCATCAGTCTGCTAACAACGTAAACACCTTCTCAACCGCATACGCACCCGGATCTTTCACTCCATCCAGACTTTGTTGGTTCAGATAAGCCGAACGTCCCGCTTTGGCACTCTGCATTTTTGCTGTGGCATCCGCGCCTTGCTGAGCGGCTTTCGCCGCAGCGGCCAGTGACTCACCCGCCACTAACGCCTCCAGCGCCGGTTGCAGCGCATCCACTAACGTACGATGCCCCGGCTGCGCGCCACCGTAGTGCTTCATGCGCTCCAGACCATGCATTAATGCCTGCGGCAGTGCGCTGCCCTCTTCCAGTTTTTGCCCGGCGCTGGTGAACAGAATCGACATCAGTACGCCGCTTGAACCGCCCATCACCGTCGCCAGTTGCTCACCGATCAGCGCCATTAAGGTCGGCAACTCATCCAGCGGCAACTGCTTGTCACGCAGGCCGCGTTGAATCTTCTTCGCACCCGCAGCAAAGGTTGAGCCGGTATCGCCGTCGCCGACTTTGGCATCCAGCGCATTGAGTTCGCTTTCCAGATCGATCAACGTCTGCGTCACGCGCTCGACATGTTTTGCCACTTCAGCGTTGTCGGACGGATCGAAATCCAGCACGCTGCCAACTTTTTCCGCGCTCTGCAAACTGATCGGTGCGAAGTCATAGACCGGTACCCAGCCCAGCACCTGCACCGGCGCATTGAGTGCCTCAAGGAAGGGTTCTTCCAGCGCCAGCAATGACAGCGAGAAGCCTTTCATATCCAGGGCGCTGACCAGGGTTGCCGGACCGATAAGGTGGGTAACCCGCGCCGCCAGTGGCGATTGCAATACTTCGCGCGTCAACACCGCCAGCTCCAGCTGGGAGAAGCCGCCGAGATTATTGATCAACAGCAGCGCCTGTTTGCCGTCTGGCAGCGACTGCGCCAGCTTATCGGTCATAATGCTGCTGATCTTTCGACTGTTTTGGGTATCAAGTGTCACCACGCCCGGTTCGCCGTGGATGCCCATGCCCAGCTCGCTGTGGCCCGCTTCGACACGTTCATCACGCTTTTCGCCCGGGATATGGCAGGTAGCAAACGCCAGCCCAATCGATGAGGTGGCGTCGATGGCACGCTGCGCCAGCGCTTTGACTTCATCCAGCGATTGCCCCTGCTCGGCGGCAAAACCGGCGATCTTATGCACCAGCACGGTTCCAGCGATGCCGCGCGGCTGAGGATTTTCGGGCAGTGCAATATCGTCCTGCACCATCACCAACTCGACGTTGTAGCCGAGATTTTTCGCTTTCTCCGCCGCCAGCCCGAAGTTCAACCGGTCGCCGGTGTAGTTCTTCACAATCAGCAGACAACCTGCATCGCCCGTGACATTGATGATGGCATTGAGCACCGCATCGACGCTCGGTGAGGCAAAGATATCGCCGCATACCGCCGCCGTGAGCATGCCTTTGCCGACAAAACCGGCGTGCGCCGGTTCATGGCCCGATCCGCCGCCGGAGATCAGCGCCACTTTGCTCTTATCCCAATCTGTGCGCACCACCACGCGGATCTCATCTCCGAGATCGAGACGGCTCAGGTTATGCCAGGGCGTGCTCAGCAAAACCCCTTCGATGGCTTCGTTCACCAGATCGTTTTTCTCATGCATAAAAAACTGGCTCATTGCTTCCTCTCCATTGGTGTTGTCGAGGTAAAAGGTAGCGTATATCGCGGGGCGAGCGGGGAAGGAAAGTGCGGAAATGCAAAGGGCGGCACACGCCGCCCTTGAGTTTCAGATAACTGCCGCTTACAGCGCGATGCGCAGGACGCTATCCGGGTTTTTTGGTGGCTCTTTACGGGTGCCTGGCTGCTTGATGCTAACAAACAGCGCTTTACCGTCTGCTGACAGCGCCAGGCTGTTTGGCAGGCCCGGTGCTTTCACCGTGCGCTTCACTTTATAAGAGCTGGCGTCGATGATGCTGATCTCGCCGGCTTTACGGTGCGTCACATACAGCTCGTTGCGGTCGGCATTGAACAGCACCGCCAGCGATTCTGGCACATCAATCTTATGAATCACCTGCTGAGTGCGGGAATCCAGCACCAGCACCTGAGGCTGTTTAGAGTCGCTCAGGAAGATGCGATGGCCCTGGGTATCCAGCGCGATATTCAGGAAGAAGTGGTCTTTGTCGCCATCGATTTTCTGACGTTTTTCAATCGCGTTCAGGCGCGTATTGATGGTCACCAGTTCGCCATCGGCGTTGGTTACGTACAACTTCTGTGCCGCAGAATCGATGGCCAGGCCGGTGCCCATTTTACCGGTGTTTGGTACGGTGCTAACCAGCTTCAGGGTTTTGCCATCCACAACCCACACCACGCTCTGCTCACCGAGGCCGGTAACATACACGCGGTCGGTGGCCGCATCCGCAACCACTTCACGCGGCTGCAGTGGACGGACAGTTTCGCTGCGCTGACGTGCATCCAGCACCAGCGAGTTCAGCACTTTACCGCTGCTGGCATCGACCGAGGTCAGCGCCGCATCACGGGTATTGCCGAAGAACAGCGTGTTGGTTTTCTGGTTGATGGCGGCGCCAAAGGTCGGCAGATCGGTGTTGATGGTCTGCTTCACTGACAGATCCTGCGGATCGAGACGATAAACGGTGCCGCCTTTGGTGCTGGCGTTTTGCGCCGTGGCGAGGAACAGCGCGTTATCGCTGTTGCTGAACGCCAGTTCGTAAGCCCCTTTGGAAATCACCTGGTTCAGCGGCTGAGACTCCGCTGCCAGCACCGCAGAGGAAGATAACAGCGCCGTTGCCAGCAGCAATGGACGCAACGCCCATGTTGTTTTAATCGCTTTCATAACTTCTCCATAGCAAATCCACCGCCTCATGGCAGTGAAGTGAAAGCCCGACAATGCAACCAATTTCAGAATGACAGCCCGAGGCGAGCCGACGAAGGATGTTAGTTTTTGAGAATAGTAATCATTTAGGTAGGAAAGTAACAGAATTTTATGCAGTTACCAACGCCGCCAGGGCGCCCTAAGGCACCCTGTCAGCACAGATCGTTAATGCAGATTTATTTGATCAACTCAGCAGTCATGTGCACGCCGTTGTTGAAATTGGCTTCAGTCACTTTATAGGAAGCACCAGCTTTGTGCGCCTGAGCAGCGATTTGCGCTTCTGCACCATCCAGCGTTGAAGCACATGCGGTGACGCTTTGCGCAAAGCTAGCGAATGGCAGAGCAGAGAGAGCGATAACAGCAGCAAAAGTTTTGATAGATTTCATGGTCAATTCCTCAATGATTTTTTATCGGATAAGGCGTCATCGCCTTGTTGAGATAAATAATAGGCGTGAATTCGATCACAAAAAAGCAGAGAGATTTGCCGTAGTTATTCGATTAATTTGAATATAAAAAGCACATTTGGATTAACCTATGTGCAAAGGGTTAAAAAACTGGGTTTTTAGAGTGGTGCAGGATTTATGTCTGCGTGGTTTGCCAGAAAAAAGAAAGGTCGCCATCAATGGCGACCTACAGGTATGTGAGCTTTTTATAGGATCGACGCTGATGGCGACCCTGACACAGCAAGCTATTTAACCGTGATGACGAACGCGGGTGAAAATAGTGATAGCCGCCAGTAGCATCAGCACGCCGCTGGCGAGGAACACACCGCCCGCGCCATTGAGATCAAACATCCAGCCACCGGCCGCAGCACCTGCGGTGATCGCCAACTGAATGGTCGCCACCAGCAAACCGCCGCCGGATTCCGCATCATCCGGCACCGCCCGGGAGATCCACGTTGACCAGCCGGTCGGCATCGAACCGAATGCCAGGCCCCACACCGCCACGCCGGCACCGACCAGCCACGGCAGATTGCCAAAACTCACCAGCACCACCGCCGTCACACTCATTACCAGCGCCATGCCGGTCAGCGTCAGCGACACGCTGCGCGTTACCAGGTAACCCGCCAGTGAGGTGCCGAAGAAGTTCGCCACGCCAAACGCCAGCAGCACCAGCGATAGCTGATTGATATTGAGCTGCGCGCTGCTTTCCAGGAACGGACGCAGATAAGTAAAGAAGGCAAAGTGACCGGTGAACATCATGATCACTGCCAGCATGCCCCAGCGCATCAGGCTGTTACGCAGCAGATCCAGCACGCCGCCGCTGCGCGCTTTATTCTCTGGTGGCATCGCAGGCAGTGTGAAGAACTGCCAGAACAGCGCCAGCACGCCCAATGCACCGGTCAGCAGGAAGATATTACGCCAGCCAATAATGCCGCCGAGATAACTGCCCAACGGTGCGGCAATGATGGTGGCCAGCGAAATGCCGCTAAACACTATCGACAGCGCCTTTGGCACTTGATCGCTGGGCACCAGTCGCATAGTGATGGCAGTGGAAAGCGTCCAGAAGCCGCCAATCGCCATGCCGAGCAGCACACGCGCCAGCAGGATCATTGGCAGATTTTCTGCAAAGGCCACCAACAGCGCCGAGGCAATCAGCAGCAGCGTAAAGGCCAGCATCACGACGCGACGATCGAGACGACGCGTAAGGTTGCCGACCACCAGACTGGTGAGCAATGCCACCAGCGCAGTCACGGTCACCGTTTGGCCCGCTTGCCCTTCGCTCACCTGCAGCGAGTCGGCAATCGGTGTCAGCAAGCTCACCGGCAGAAATTCGGCAGTAATCAGGCCGAACACGCCAAATGCCATGGCAAACACCGCGCCCCATGCAGGTTTATCCACCGCTATACTTGTTTCGACTACTTCAGTATCCAGACTCATTTGCGATCCCCATCACAAAAATTCAGGTTGTAAGCATAGTGAGATGACGCAAGACGATCTATGATACAAAAACTTTGTTTTTTGATAATTCGTCTGGATTCGTATGAGCCGCTATGAAGATCTGACCAGTGAACTGCTAATGGGCATGCGCCTGTACGGCGTGAAATATCAGCGTATCGCCTTACATAACCCTTTTGGTTTGCAATACGATGACGCGCCGGGCAAAGCACAATTGCACTTTGTTGGACGTGGATCGTTAATGATCCGCTCAGCGTCTGGCGTGATCTATCCGTTGCAGGCAGGCGATGCGATGCTGATCCCGCACGGCAAAGCGCACGCGTTGATCTCCAGCGAAGACGCCATTTGTGAACCGATTGGCACCTTCAACAGCAAACCGATCTGTGGCAGCGTTTGTGACATCGCTGACAGCAGCGAAGGTTGCCCGGACGACAGCGATGTCATTTTATTTAGCGCCTGCATGGCGTTTGAACTCGGCGGCATGCAGCCGCTGGTACACACCATGCCGGATGTCATGCTGGTGAGTACCTTGCTGGCGCAGTACCCGGAAATCCAGCCGATTCTCGATGCGATGGAGCGTGAAACCCGCGAGCGCAAAGCCGGTTTCGCCGGGATTCTGTCCCGACTGGCGGATGTGGTGGCGGCACAGATTGTGCGCGGCTGGGTGGAAAACGGCTGCGGCAAAGGCAGTGGATTAGTGCAGGCACTGCGCGATCCGCGTCTTAGCCTGGCGATGGCAGCCATGCATCGTGAGCCGGGCGAAAACTGGACGGTGGAGCGTTTGGCACGCGAATCGGGCAGTTCACGCTCAGTGTTTGCCGCCCGTTTTCAAACGGCTACCGGCATGACGCCGCTGCGCTACCTCACTGAACTGCGCATGCGGCTGGCGGTGGAACGTATCGTCAATGAGGGCGAAGCGGTGGAAAGCGTCGCCTTCCACCTCGGATACGGCTCGCTGGCGGCGTTTAGCCGGGCGTTTAAACGCATTGTTGGCTCACCACCCGGCGCATTAAGGGCAGCGCGCGAGACGCTTTAACGCAACACGCCGATCGCTTCCACCAAGCGATTCTCCTGACGCTTCGGTGCATTTCGCGCCGCGTGCAAGATCCTTTAACGGAACACGCTGATCGCTTCCACCAGGCGATTCGCCTGACGCGTCATGCGCCCGGACGCTTCGGCGCTTTCCGCCACGCGAGCGGCATTCTGGTGCGTGATATCGTCGAGATCTTCCACTGCAGTACTCACTTCACTTAACGCGATGGACTGTTCCGCCGTGGCAGAACTGATCTGGGCAATCAATGCCGTGACATTTTGCACCTGGTCGACAATATCCTGCATGGTGCGCCCGGCCGCATCAGCGTGATTACTGCCCGACTGCACGCGACCCGCGCTGGTTTCCACCAACGTTTTGATTTCACTGGCGGCTTTGGCGCTACGCTGCGCCAGGCTGCGCACCTCGCCCGCGACCACCGCAAACCCTTTGCCCTGCTCACCGGCACGCGCCGCTTCCACCGCGGCGTTTAACGCCAGAATGTTGGTCTGGAAAGCGATGCCGTCAATCACGCTGGTAATATTGGCGATGCGTTTCGAGCTGTCGGCGATCTCCGCCATCATCCCCACCATCTCCTGCATCACTTCACCGCCTTTCAGCGCGGCGTGGCTGGTATTTTCTGACAGCTTGTTTACTTCATTAGCCGTATCGGTGTTGCTTTTCACCGTGGCGGTCATTTCATTCATGGTGGCGGCAGTCTGCTGCACGTTGGCCGCCGCCTGCTCAGTGCGACGGCTCAATTCGTCGTTGCTGCGCGCTATCGCACCGCTGGCACTGAGTACATTGATCGCCTGGCCGCTCACATCATCCACCAGCCAGCGGAACATCAGGCCGAGCTGTCCGATGGCGCGCAGGGTGATGCCGATTTCATCCACGCGATCCAGCTGCTCCACCTTATGACTGGCACCGGTAGCGACGCTTAAAGCCTGGCGGCAGATACGCTCCATCGGACGGGAAATCTGCTGCTCCAGCCATAGGCTCGCCAGCAGCAATAAACCTGCCATGCCTGCGGCAAAGCCGCCCAGCGCCATCGGTGCCATCCCCAGCAGCCAGACGCCGATAACAGACAGCGGCAGTACGGCCAGCAAAGTAGAGCGAATACGCCAGCGCAGCGGCATAATTTTTAACAGTGATCCGAGACGACGCAAGCCGGTGCCGACCAGCAACCCTTTATGGAAACGGCGGCCTTTGGCCCGCCCTTCGCGGAAATCACGGTACAGCGCTTCGGTCTGACGGATCTCTTCGGCGGAAGGTTTGGTGCGTACCGACATGTAACCCTGCACCTTACCTTCGCGCACCACCGGAATCGCATTGGCTCGCACCCAATAGTGATCACCGTTCTTACGACGATTTTTCACCAGCGCGGTCCAGGGTTCGCCCTGTTTCAGGGTGGTCCACATGTCGGCAAACGCTTCCGGCGGCATATCCGGGTGACGCACCATGTTATGCGGTTGCCCATTGACCTCCTCCGGCTCGAAACCGCTAACCTCAATAAAGGCGTCGTTGGCATAGGTTATGTGGCTGCTGAGATCGGTGGTCGACATCAGCGTGGCGTCATCATCAAAGATAAATTCACGCTGAGTGATAGGCTGGTTGTTCCGCATGTGTGTTGTCCTTGCAAAATGCAGGCTAAAGGAAAAATCGATTACACTTTTTTACCTTTTCGGCAGCAGAGCAGGCAGGCTTTAGCACGAAGAATTAATTTTTATCCTGAATTAAAGCCATGAGGAATAATACCCTTGTTTTTTGTGGCAGAAATTGATCGATAAAATTTTATTTAGAGTATATGAAATCAAGGTTTTGCTGAGGCGCAAGATGGGCAAGGTGCACATCCATGTGCACCTGAACCAACCCGCAATTAATGGCGACCTGGCCAAATCCCGTATCCGTTTAACAACGCCATATAACGCGACTTGTCCAAATACCGCAGCCCTTTAATGACGACATTAAAGGCAACGCTTGAAATGTCCTCATTTAAAACTGCCACCTCACGCCCACGTTATAGCGCCAACCTTTGGCACCGTTGCCGCTGATCTCTTTGCGGTAATCCGCCTCCGCATACAGTGACACATCTTTCTGCAACGTGGCGGTGCCGCCTGCGCCCACTTCCCACATCTGACCAAAGTGGCCGCTGGTGAAAGTGGCGCTCAATGCCGGGTTTTCCACCGAGGAGACGTTGGTGTCCGCCGTGCCGCCCCAACCTTTGTAGTAATTGGCGCGCAGGTAAGGGGTGTACTGGCGGTTGCTGTCATCCGTCCAGGTGCGATCGAGTCGTGCGCCCAAACGTACGATGGTCTGGTTGTAATCGCCGTAACGCACCTTGTTGCCATCTTCATCGGTAAAATCGTTCATATTCAGCTTCATGTACATCAACTGCGCCTGCGGTTCCAGTTTGTAGCCATCGCCGAGAGCAAACGGATAACCGCTCTCGAGTGAGGCCGTCCAGCCATGGCCCTTCAGCTTCGCTTCCTGTTTTTGCCGTGCGATATCGGTTTCACCACGATGCCAGTCGAATGACAGCACGCCATCCAGATAAAACCCGTTCTGACGCTGCCAGGTGCCGTAAAAGGCCAGGCTATCGCTATCGAAGGTGGTGCTGCTGTAACCGTCGGCGGCATCCGGACGGATGCGCGTGTTACCTCGGGTATAGGCTAAGCCACCGCGCAGGCTGTCTTTCTCACCGTCGAGGCGCAGCACGTTACCCCCCACCTGCACCGCGCTGTAATCCAGATCGAAGTCATAGCCGTAATCACGGAAGCGCTGGTCACTTTTGTATTTCAGGTTGGAACCGATGTAGCGCAGGAACATTTCGCCGCCATCGCCTTCCGGTCGTGTCTGCTCATGACGCAACTCACCAAGACGCTTATGCAAATCGTCGATAATCGCCGAGGTGTAATAAGCAAGGCCAACCGGGGCGGAGATATAGGAAGGCACCTGCGGCACCACAGCGGGACGCGCATCGTAGCTTTGCCCGCTGCCGAACGCATCGGTAATAAAGGTCGATGGGCAGCTGGCGCCATCTTCACACACGTAATAATTCGCCAGCCGGTAATCCCAGTAATTGTTGCCACTGCCGCTGACTAAACGCTGGCTGGGATCGGTACTGCCCGGTGCGAAGGTGTAAAGCCGATATTGCCACGGCCCCGCGCCGAGATAGCCGTCTTTAAGCGCAAAACTCTCAGGGCCAGCGCTACCCGCGACCTGTGCCAGAGAAATCCCCTCGTTGCCTTCAATGCCGCCATTGCGATTCAGGTCCGTTAGCGCGCCGGTACTGCTGTCGGTCAGTTTGATATTCACCAGCGTGGTGCCGGTGGCATTACCCGTGACATTGAGATGGTCGGTGAACTGGTTGTTCAGCGCGCCACCTGCGTTAAGGTCAGTGATCAGATTAAGCTGGCCGCCACTGGAAGCCAGCGAACCATTGATATTCAAGGTGTTGCCCGGCGATCCCGCGCCGTTAGTCAGGTCGAGAATACCGGCGTTGTTCACCGTGAGTGAATCCGCCGTGCCCCCCGCTAACGTCGGATGCACATTGTTGCCCGCATACAGCGTTGAATTCTCATCGATATTAATGGTGCTGTGCGCCAGTTTGAGGTTGTCAGTGAGCGTCCACTGCGTATCGGTAAAATTGATGGTGCTCCAACCGCTGCCGAGGTTTACCCCTTTATTGAGATCGTCAGCGCCCAGGCTGCCGCCACGTGAATCGATCTGATTAAACGTCAGCGTGTTTCCGGTTCCGCTGCCGCTGGTGAGGTGGTAGGTGGTGCCGAGATCCACCTTACTGACCTCCGCATTATTGTTATTGTCATTGCCCATGGTCAGGCTGCCGTTAAGCGATCCGCCCGTCCAGCGGAACACATCGGCCCCGCCGCCGGGGTTGATATCGCCGCGCACCTCCCCTTCGGTCAGCAGGATTTCATCATTAGCATTGCTGCCTGCCACCGCCACGGTTTGTGGATTGACGGTGATGATGTTACCGAAGTTTTCGAAGAGGGTTTTACCGCCGCGCAAATCCACCACCGGCGCCGTCAGGCTGTTGGAGGTGAACGTCCCGGTGTTGACGATAGTGCCCGCCGTGCTGGAGATCAGTGCCGATCCGCCTGCTGGATTATCGATCGTGACATCTGCGGCGGTAGTGACATTGCCGGTGGTGTTGGCGCGGATGCCGCTGCCGCCCGCGCCGGTGACATTAAATTGATAGCCGGAGCCCAGTGTTAAATCGCCGCTGGTGGTCGATCCATCCGCATTAGCGATGTTCAGACCCGTACCGCTGCCGGTCACATTGGTGGTCACCGTTGAGGCCGGATCAAACGGCACCGCAGTGCGGATCCCGTTGCCATTCGCCACGTTGAGCGTCAGGTTGCTCAGGCTAACATTGCTAAGTTCTGCCCGGTTTTCGATGCCATTGCCGCTGCCCAGTACGTTGACCATGGCGTCGCTGGCGCTAAGCGCGCTGGCACCGTTATCGAGCAGGATGCCGTGCGCAGTGCCACGCGTGGTGATCACGGTATCGCTGCCGGTTAACGCCAGCTGTGCGCCGTCACTGATGCGCACGCCTGCCACACCGTTATCGACATTGATCACGCCGCCTTTGGCCAGCGTGCTGCCGCTGCCAGACACATCCAACCCGGTGCCGTTCGCCACATTGACCGTACCGTTATTGGTCAGCGTACTGCCCGCGCGTGAGCGGATACCGATATTGTCGCTGCCGGTGAGGTCTACCGTGCCGTTGTTGACCAGCGTGGCGCCGTTGGTGACATCAAAGCCGATGGCGTTGCTGCCTGCGCCGTTGAGATTGCCATTACTGGTGACGGTGGTGGCCGCTGAGGTGCCATCCAGCGCGTTGCTCAGATCGGTGCGCAGATTATTGACCAGCACGCCGACTGCGTTACTGCCACTGACATTAATGTTGCTGCCGCTATCAAGCGTGGTCGCGGCCCCGCCTTCAGTGCGGATCGCCGTGCTGCCCTGACCACTGGCGGTTAAACTGGCATTCGCCGTGTTCAGCGTGCTGCCACGGCCAGAAACGATCACGCCAGTGCTGTTGGCAGCACTGGCGGTGAGCGTCGCTGGGTTGCTGAAGCTCAGCCCAGCGCCATCATCAATACGGTATCCGGTGGAATTCAGCGTATTCACGTCCAGCGCGTTGGCGGCAGAGTTGATACGTGAACCACTGCTCGCCGCGTGATAAGCAATCTGATCGCTGCTGTTGAAGTTAGGCGTCGAGCCAGTCGCGATATTCACCAATGCGCCGTTGAGCGCTTCCGCGCCTATCGCACCTGTGCCGTTAAGATTCAAGCTGCCACTGTTGAGGTTAGCAATCGCCCGGCTACCGCTGGCGCTCACGCCCCGGCTGCGGCTGGTGGTGCTGCCGCCATTAACGTCGATGTTGCCGCTGTTGTTGGCCGTGGTATTGGCCGTGCTGCCGCTGCTGTTCACCGCAATGCCGGTGCCGCCATCGTTGATGCTGATGTTACCGCTGTTAGTACCGGTCGCACCGCTCTCCACGCGAATGCCAATGGCGTTAGCGCCGCTGAAAGCAATGTTGCCAGTGTTATTGAGCTGTGCGCGATTGCGCGCCAGATAGCCAATTAATCCACTTTGCGATGAATTGAGTGCCGCAGCAGAACTTAACGTCGTGCTGGTCACCGGCGCACCGCTATTACTGCCTGCCAGCGTATGCTTTTGCCCATCGACAATCGCGCCAATCGCGTTGTTGCCGGTGAGGTTGATGGTAGTGTCATTGTCGATGGTGCCCGTTGCCCCGCCTTCAATATTCACTCCAGTGGCGCCTGCACCACTGACGTTGAGCGTGGCATTGCGGGTGTTCACTTCGGTACCGCCGGTGCCGGTGCCGGTGCCGTTCACCGCCACAGAACCCGCGCCCGATGCGGTGAGTGACAGATCGGTGCCGTCAAAATCCGCGCCCTGCTCAACGCGGAACAGTGTCGAGTTGGTGGTGGTGACATTGAACGGATTGTTGCCTGCTATGTTAATCCGCGCATTGGGGCCATAGGCGAAGAAAGCGATTTGATTACTGCCGTTACTGAACGTCGGTATTGCGTTAGCCGCTACTTCCACCGTGGCATTGCCGCGTGCGTGCACGCCAATCGCGCCCGTGCCGCTCAGATTCACCGGACCGTTGACGTCTGCGCTGGCCTGACCGGTGCCCTGGCCCTCCACCCACACGCCAAAGTTGCGTGTACCGCTGGCGGGATCGGCCCCCCCGGCAACGTTAATGGTCCCCGTTGAACTTGCAGAAGCGTTATTGCCACTGGTCGCCACCACCTTCACGCCCGTGCCATTGACGCCGTTAAGGTTAATGGTGCCACTGTTATCGATGGTGCCGCTGCTGTTGGTCACCGACATCCCGACGTTTTCACGCGGCACGGTCGCGGCAGCACCATTCACATCAATGGTGCCGTTATTGACCATCGTGACCCCGCTGGCACCGGTCGCCGACATGCCCGCCGCGTTCTGCACCTTTGAGCCAATCACGATGTTGCCGTTGTTGGTGGCAGAGCCGTTAGCCACCAGCGCGATCCCGCTGGTCAGGCCGCTCTGATTCATGGCGGTATCCGCCACGTTGTCGGTCAGGCTGTTCTGTGGACCACGACCAATATAAATCTGCCCATCAGCATTGTTGGTGAAGGTGGAGGTCGGCGATGTCAGCAGTACGCCCGATGCTGTACCGCGCGCGCTGGAACCGTTCACGCCCACGTTGATATTGCCGCTGTTGCTGGATGTGGCGTCATCCTCCAGCCGAACACCGGCTACGCCGTACTGCGAATTGCTGCCGGTGGTGGCCAGGTTGACGATGCCGTTGTTGTTGAACGCACTGCCGCTCTGCACCAGCACGCCGTTAGCGCCATAGCCGGTGGAGCCGACGCCGGTGCCATCCTGGCGATTGAGGAAACCGCCGTTGATCACCCCAGTCGTGCTGGTACTGCCGCTACTGTTACCAGAAAGCACCAGTGCAGTGCCGTTATTCGCGAGGGTGCCACGGCTGGCAAGCTTGCCATCAATCACCGCCTGCGCGCCGTTGGAGGCTTTAATCGCCCCGCCTGTCGAACCCACGACTTCCAGTGTGTTGCCCGCCGCGAGATTGACGCGAGCGTCTGGGCCATCGGCATTGACCACGATGCGGTTGCCAATCTGCAGCGTGACTTCATCCGGCGGTGTGGCGCTGACGTCGTACACAATATTGCCATTGGTGACGGTCACCGCTTTGTTGAACTCGGTCAGGTAGTTGGCTTTATCCAGATTGCCCGCCTGCAACTGACCAATCAGCCAGTTGTTGTAGGTCTGCAGTTCGCTGGCATTGGTCACGGTGAAGGTGTTGGTGGCGCCATCCAGCGTCTGTACGCTCACGCTGCCATTGTAGGTGGCGAGGTTTTGCACCTGAAAGGTTTGCGTCGCGCCGGCACCATCCGGTGTGGCGGCAGTGCCAAAGAAGCTGATGCGGTTGTTGGAATTCCAGTTCAGGGTGCTGTCGCTGCCCACCTGAAACAGCGTGGTCTGCTTCGCCGCCATGCTCCAGCTGTTGGTGCTGGCACTGCTGGCCGCATTCGCTTGCCCAAGATTCACATCAAGCGTGCCACCGTTCGAGACATCCGCAACACGCGTATTGATGTATTGATCGCCGTTAACGTTAACCACGTCCGGCACTACGGTATCGGAGGTGACTGGCGTCTGTGCGACCAGGCTGGCGGAGTTATAGACCTGGAAGGTGGTGTTACCGCCCGTGGTAGGATCGGGCACGGTGATGGCGAAGTTCTGCGGGCCGGGATCGAGACGGGTCTGATTAAGAAACTGCGCGCCCGATGTGATGTTGACCTGTCCAAGGCTGGAGTTCACTGATCCATCCGTTCCCGGTGCAAAATCAGGATTGCCGTCCAGCGTTTCGTTACTGCCATTAACGTCAATACGCTGCTCGCCAAAGAGGTTGTCATTAACCTGCGGTGAATAGCTTCCCAACGTAATGGCTTGCGCGCTTATCGCCGGATAAAACAGCGCCTGCGCGGCTAATATTCCGAACGCAATCGGGTTTAATTTAAACTTCATACTTCCTCCAGTGGGCGTGCAGCGTCCACGCTGTTATTGCAACAGCGTTAAATTCATCGCGAGGGATACAACGGCAGGAATAACACCAACCCCGATGAGCAATTAATTTCTGAGAGCCACTGTGTGAAGAAAGTCTGGTGCAGCGAATAAGAGGTTAAACTGTTTTTATAGATTAATTGGCTTTAGGTATAGACTTTTCTGCCATCGGACGCAAAAGGTAAATGAAGGTAACCCGTTGTCATAATAGCGAAATATTTGTGAGGCGGGAGAAATTATTGGCAATAATTGAGTCCAGAAGTTTCCAATAATTAGCCTGCTATCTTACTAATAGTTTCTTTATTTTTTCTTAGCAGTTTACTTACGAATGGCACGGCATGTCCGGCGATATCAGCGCCAGGCTAAGCGATACGGCGAATTGCAAAAACGTGACGTAGATCACATCTAAATTCATTCAATCTTCAAGGTTTTGCCGGCGTATCCCCCGTAGCGGCACGCCATCTCAGGCTTCATTCCAGCTTCACCGTAGCGGCATGATGTCGTGTGCTGCTACGGTGAATAGCCATGGCATTAGCTGAGATCGACGCCTTTGGTTCCGCCCCACCAGGTAAAGGCAAATCCACCGACCCACGCCACGATTAATCCGGCGAGATACACCGCCATACCGGCAAAGATCCCCTGTGAAGAGGTCATCAGCGGCAACGTAACCAATCCGGAAGGCCCAAATACCGTATTCATCCCCACCGGCAGACCAAGCCAGGCTACCAGACCAATGAAGAATCCACCCAGCGCACCGCCACAACAGGCAGTAATAAATGGCTTCAGGCGCGGCAGCGTAACGCCATAAATCAACGGTTCGCCCACGCCCAACAGGCCCGGCACTATTGCGCCCTTGATTTGCGTACGCAGCAGCGAGTGCTTATCGGCCTTGCACCACAGCGCGAGAGAAGCCCCAACCTGACCCGCACCCGCCATCGCCAGAATCGGGAATAATGAGTTAAAGCCCTGGGTTTCCATCAGCGCAAAATAGACCGGAATGAAACCCTGATGAATCCCGAACATCACTGCAATTAAAAATAGACCGGCCAAAATAGCGCAGCCAAAGGGATTGTTATTGAGATGAATAAACAACCATGACATGCCTTTAAATAACTCACCGCCAATCGGCATAATCACCATAAAGGTGATGGCGCCGGTAATTAATAACGTGAGTAACGATGTCAAAATCATGTCGAGATTATCGGGGATAATTTTACGCAGTTGTTTCTCAATCCACGCACCGAATATCGCCGCCAATAATACGCCGATAATATTGCCGCGCGGGTCAATCGCCATGCCAAAGAAATCTGACATTCCGCTGTAATAACCCACGGTGGCTTTTGGCATATAACCGAGCACAAACAGTGACGCGATAATGGCACCGTTCACGCCGGTGCCACCAAAGGCTTTCTGCGCGTTATAACCAATGAGGATGCTCAGGAAGGTGAACAGCCCCTTGCCGAACACTTTCATGTAGGCCACGGTATTCAGCAGCCACTGCGCATGTTCACCGGGCTGGTTGAGGTGGAAAATCTGCTCAATCAGCGTGGCAAATCCCAACAGCAAACCCGCACCAATAAAGCCGGGAATCAATGGCGTGAAGATGGTGGCGAAGCAGGAGAGAAAACGGTGCAGCGCGCTGGTTTGCTTCGCTTTCATCTGCTGCTTTTGGGCGGCAGCAATAGTGCTGAGATCCTGCGGTTTTTCCGTTTCATCGCTATCCAGTAATCCCTGCATTTTCTCAGCGGCGGTTTGCGCTTTGCCGGGCCCCAGTACGATTTGCAACTGCGCATCACTGTCGATCACACCCAATACGCCGGGCAGCGTTTTCAGTTGGGCATGATCGACTAATGTGGCATCCGCGAGCGTCAGGCGCAGACGCGTCATGCAATTGCCGCACTGCACAATGTTATGTGCGCCTCCCACCGCTTGCAGGATATCGCGCAGTAATCCTTCGGTGATGGCAGCCATTATTGCGCTCCTGCGTCACGCAACGCGTTACGGATAAAGCCGCTGTTTTGCTTCAGCAGCGCCTGGGCCTCGCTGGCATCCAATCCTGCCAGCACCATCACAATCGCCGTTTTGCAGTGACCGTGACACGCGTTCAGCGCCTGCTGCGCGGTGGCATCGTCGCAGTCAGTGGCCTGTTTGACGATGTTAATTTGGCGCTGCACCAGTTTTTGGTTAGTGGCTTCGACATCCACCATCAGGTTGCCGTACACCTTGCCACTGCGGATCATCGCGCCGGTGGTCAGCATATTGAGCACCAGCTTTTGTGCCGTACCGGCTTTCATACGCGAAGAACCGGTGACCACTTCTGGCCCCACTACCGGGGTGAGTGCCACATCCGCAGCCTGTGACATCGGGCTGTTAGGATTGCAGGTTAACGCCGCGCTAAATGCACCCTGCTGTTTTGCATAGGCTAACGCGCCCAATACATAGGGTGTACGGCCACTGGCGGCAATCCCCACCAGTACATCATTAGCGTTGAAATCGATGTCCTTTAAATCCTGTGCGCCCTGTTCTACGTTATCTTCCGCGTTCTCCACCGCCTGCAAAATCGCGGTGTGGCCGCCAGCAATTAAACCGACGACCTGCGAGCGCGGCGTGCCAAAAGTCGGTGGGCACTCGCTGGCATCGAGAATACCAAGGCGGCCCGACGTGCCCGCTCCGCAATAAATGAGGCGCCCGCCTTTACTGAAGGCTGCAGTAATCGCATCCACCACCTGCGCAATCTGCGGCACAATCGCTTCCACAGCCAGTGCCACTTTTTTGTCTTCATCATTAATGACGCGCAGCATCGCTTCAGTGGATAGCTCGTCAATGTTTTGGCTCGCTGGGTTACGCCCTTCGGTGATCATCTGGCTCAGGTCGATCTGCATCACGCACTCCTGTGAAAGAATAATTTATTCAAAAAACTATATACTATTTTGAATTGTTAATTCCTGATCGGTTGTCATGTTTTTGTACTTTTTGCAGAGGCTGGCATAAAAAAACCCGCCGGATGGCGGGTTTCGTTAACTACGCATCAAGGTGCATTACGCAGCTGAAGTCGTCATTTCGTTAAGGCTGATGGCCTTAACTGGCTTTCTGTGTGCGCAGTTCCAGCTCGTAGGCTTCGGCCTGCCTGGTGTCGAACTGGTTTTCCCAGCGCGCAATCACCAGCACCGCCAGCGCATTACCGATCACATTCAGCGCAGTACGCGCCATGTCCATGATGCGGTCCACACCGGCGATAAACGCCAGGCCTTCCAGTGGAATACCCACGCTGCCCAGAGTCGCCAGCAGCACCACGAAGGAGACGCCCGGCACGCCAGCAATCCCTTTCGAGGTCACCATCAGCGTCAGCACCAGAATGATTTCATCGGTTAGCGACAGGTCGATACCGTACAGCTGCGCGATAAAGATCGCCGCGATACTCTGATACAGCGTTGAACCATCGAGGTTAAATGAGTAACCGGTCGGCACCACGAAGCTGGTGATGGCTTTCGGCGCACCGTAGGCTTCCATCTTCTGCATGATGCGTGGCAGCACGGTTTCTGAGCTGGAGGTGGAATAGGCCAGAATCAGCTCATCTTTCAGGATGCGCATCAGCGTGGTAATACGCAATTTGCACATGCGCGCGACCGTACCCAACACCACGAAAGCAAAGAACAGAATCGCCACGTACACCAGCAACACCAGCTTGGCCAGCGGATAGAGCGAGGCAAAACCAAAGTTGGCGATAGTGACCGCAATCAGCGCAAACACACCGACTGGTGCATAACGCATAATCATGTGCGTCACTTTAAACATGGTTTCAGACACTGAACGGAACACGGTCACCAGCGGATCACGATGTTCTGAAGGCAGCGCTGACAAGCCCATACCAAACAGCACCGAGAAGAAGATAATCGGCAGCATGTCGCCCTTCACCAGCGAGGCGAAAATGTTCTGCGGGATCAGCGACAGAATGGTGGTCACCAGGCCGTGAGGCGCTCCCTGTACCGCTTCCGTTGTGGCTTCGTATTTAGAGATGTCCACCGTTACCAGCGTAGACATATCAATGCCGCTACCTGGCTGGAATACGTTGGCCAGCGTAATGCCGACCACAATGGCAATGGTGGTGATCACTTCAAAATAGACGATGGTTTTGACACCAATACGCCCCAGTTTTTTCGCATCGCCAACGCCAGCAATGCCGACAATCAGGGAGGAAATCACAATCGGCACCACAATCATCTTGATCAGATGAATGAAGATGTCGCCTGCAGGGGTGAGAATGTTAGTGATTAACCATTCACGATCGTCTGGCTGATTATGCAGCACGGTTCCGACGATAACGCCGAGAATCAAGGCAATCAAAATTTGCCAGGCAAGGGTGAGCTTAAAACCTTTCATAACGCGTTACTTTCCTCAGTAAAAACCCCTTTGCTCCTCTGCGAAGCTGCAGAAGACATGACGCACAGGGAAGTGAGCAAAAGCCCGATAAAATAGAGGGTTATAGTGGACTGCATCAGACACTGCTGCGTAAGCATTTTGCGCCTGCGCGATGATGCAGCCTGAGTGGATACCTGCTGAACAGGGCCGAGATAAGTACCATTTTCACTACGGTAATTGCAACCCCTGGGGGGTTAGCGTAAATCCTGCGCAACTGAGTAGCATAAAATGCTGACATTAACTTTTAGTCATAACTCGCTGTTATGAAAAGTGTTAATTCGATAATTTTCCGCATAGCTATTCAATTTCGGGCAAAAAACCGCCTGGCGCGTTTGCTGATTATTTAACCAGAGACAACGTCTGATTCCGCGAAAAACCCCAGACTGGGTCTCATTGGTTTCCGTGATGAACAGTATGAATTCGGGCGCTTTTCAGGCATACAAAAGGTCGTGATCCAGACTACAAAACAGAAACAAAGCCCAGCCACGCTCTTCAATTAACCTTTGATTGACATATGATTAACATCTTCAAGGAGGTCAGCCATGAGCCAAATACATAAGCATCCTGTACCCGCTGCCGTTGCAGCGAATGCCCTGATTAATGCCGACCAGTATGCGGCGCTGTATCAACAATCGGTTGACGATCCCGACGCCTTTTGGGGTGAACAAGGTAAAATCCTCGACTGGATCAAACCTTACAGCAAGGTGAAAAATACCTCTTTTGCACCGGGCAATATTTCTATTCGCTGGTATGAAGATGGCGCGCTGAATCTCGCCGCCAACTGCCTCGACCGCCATTTGCAAACGCGTGGCGATCACCCGGCGATTATCTGGGAAGGCGATGACGCCAGCGAAAGCAAAACCATCACGTTCCGTGAACTGCACGGCGACGTGTGCCGTTTTGCCAACGTGTTGCTGAGCCTCGGCGTCAAGAAAGGCGATGTCGTCGCCATCTATATGCCGATGGTACCGGAAGCGGCCGTGGCGATGCTGGCCTGTGCGCGTATTGGCGCAGTGCACTCCGTCATTTTCGGCGGTTTCTCACCGGAGGCGGTGGCCGGTCGCGTAGTGGATTCCAACGCTAAACTGGTGATCACCGCAGATGAAGGCGTACGCGCCGGACGCAGCATTCCGCTGAAGAAAAACGTCGATGATGCACTGAACAACCCGAGCGTCACCAGCGTGAAAAACGTGGTGGTGTTCAAGCGCACCGGCAAAGACACTGGCTGGCGCGAAGGCCGCGATCTTTGGTGGCACGAGTTGGTGGCGAAGGCCAGCGATCAGCACGAACCGGTCGCGGTCGAAGCCGAGCATCCACTGTTTATCCTTTATACCTCCGGTTCCACCGGCAAACCGAAAGGCGTGCTGCACACCACCGGCGGTTATCTGGTGTATGCCGCCAGCACCTTCAAATATGTGTTTGATTACCATCCAGATGATGTCTACTGGTGCACCGCCGATGTCGGCTGGATCACCGGACACAGCTATCTGATTTACGGCCCACTGGCCTGCGGCGCCACTACCCTGATGTTCGAAGGTGTGCCGAACTGGCCGAAGCCGAGCCGTATGGCTGAAGTCGTCGATAAGCATAAGGTGACGCTGTTATATACCGCGCCAACCGCCATCCGCGCCCTGATGGCCGAAGGCGACAAGGCCATTGAAGGCACCAGCCGCAGCAGCCTGCGCATCATGGGTTCCGTCGGCGAGCCGATCAACCCGGAAGCCTGGGAGTGGTATTACAAGAAGATTGGCGACAGCCGCTGTCCGATTGTGGATACCTGGTGGCAAACCGAAACCGGTGGCTTCATGATTACCCCGCTGCCAGGCGCGATTGAGCTAAAAGCCGGATCGGCCACCAAGCCGTTCTTTGGCGTGCAGCCCGCGCTGGTAGATAACGAAGGCAACGCGTTGGAAGGCGCAACCGAAGGCAACCTGGTGATCAACGATTCGTGGCCGGGACAGGCGCGTACGTTGTTTGGCGATCACGATCGCTTCGAACAAACCTACTTCTCCACCTTCAAAAACCGCTACTTCAGCGGAGACGGCGCACGCCGTGACGAAGATGGTTACTACTGGATCACCGGCCGCGTCGATGACGTGCTGAACGTCTCAGGCCATCGTCTCGGCACTGCAGAGATTGAATCGGCGCTGGTGTCACATCCGAAGATTGCGGAAGCGGCAGTTGTGGGTATTCCTCACAGCATTAAAGGCCAGGCGATCTATGCTTATATCACGCTGAACCACGGCGAAGAGCCCTCGCCAGAGTTGTATACCGAAGTGCGTAACTGGGTGCGTAAAGAGATCGGCCCGATTGCCACGCCGGATGTGCTGCACTGGACCGACTCACTGCCGAAAACCCGCTCCGGCAAGATTATGCGTCGTATTCTGCGCAAAATCGCGGCGGGCGATACCAGTAATCTCGGCGATACCTCAACCCTGGCCGATCCGGGCGTGGTAGAGAAATTGCTGGAGGAGAAGCAGTCCATCACCATGCCGTAACCGGCATCGACGCGACGGAGAGTGTCAGCCTGTTCACGGCAGGCTACTCTCCGTCATCCCTACCTTACGCCGTACGCTTTTCACCATCGCACAACCTATATAACTAGAATATTCAGCAGTTTAAATCATTTAACCGTGAGATATCTGCCTGCCTTTCCTCTGGAGAAACTGTGATGAACGAAGCCCTAAATCAACCGGAAGCAGTCTGGCAACAAATCGAGAGTAATCCGCGTTTTCAGGAACTGGTGCACAAGCGCCAGTCCTTTGCGCTGTTGCTCAGTATCATCATGCTGGTGTTGTACGTCGGCTTTATTTTGCTGATTGCCTTTGCCCCTGGCTGGCTCGGTACGCCGCTACATGAAGGCACCAATGTCACACGCGGCATCCCCATCGGCGTTGGCCTCATTGTGGTGTCGTTTCTGCTCACTGGCGTCTATGTCTGGCGCGCTAACGGCGAGTTTGATCGCCTGACCAAACAGATCCTGAGCGAGGTGAAATCATGAAGCGCCTGTTCTCAGCCTTGTTAGCGATAGTGCCTGCCAGCGTGTTTGCCGCCGATGCCATTACCGGCGCAGTGCAAAAACAGGCCACCAACTACGAAGCCATCATCATGTTTGTGGTGTTTGTGGCGGCGACGCTCGGCATCACCTATTGGGCCTCCAAACGCACCCGTTCACGTAGCGATTACTACACGGCGGGCGGCAATATTACCGGCTTCCAGAATGGTCTGGCGATGGCGGGTGACTTTATGTCTGCGGCCTCGTTCCTCGGGATATCGGCGCTGGTTTACACCTCGGGCTACGATGGGTTGATCTACTCGCTCGGCTTCCTGGTCGGCTGGCCGATGATTTTGTTCCTCATTGCGGAGCGCTTACGTAACCTCGGGCGCTATACCTTTGCCGATGTGGCGTCATATCGCCTGCAGCAAAAACCGATTCGTACCCTGTCGGCCTGTGGCTCGCTGGTCGTCGTGGCGCTGTATTTGATAGCGCAAATGGTGGGTGCGGGCAAACTCATCCAGTTACTGTTTGGCCTCGATTATCATATCGCCGTGGTACTGGTGGGGATTTTGATGGTGATGTATGTGCTGTTTGGCGGCATGCTGGCCACGACATGGGTACAGATTATCAAAGCCGTGCTGCTGCTGTTTGGGGCCAGCTTTATGGCGATTATGGTAATGAAAGCCATCGGCTTCAGCTTCAACACGCTGTTTACCGAAGCGATGGCGGTCCATCCGAAAGGTGCCGCGATTATGCAACCGGGCGGTCTGGTGAAAGATCCGATATCGGCACTGTCTCTTGGTCTTGGATTGATGTTCGGCACCGCTGGCTTACCGCATATTCTGATGCGCTTCTTTACCGTGGCGGATGCACGTGAAGCGCGTAAGAGCGTGTTCTGGGCCACCGGCTTTATGGGCTATTTCTACTTCCTCACCTTTATCATTGGTTTTGGCGCGATTCTGCTGGTCGGCGCAAATCCAGCCTTCAAAGATGCTTCTGGCGCGCTGATTGGTGGCACCAATATGGCGGCGGTGCATCTGGCGAATGCGGTGGGCGGCAGCCTGTTCCTTGGCTTTATCTCGGCGGTGGCTTTCGCCACGATCCTGGCCGTTGTTGCCGGGCTGACGCTGGCCGGTGCTTCTGCGGTTTCTCATGACCTGTATGCCAGCGTGATTCGCAAAGGTCAGGCGACTGAGCGTGATGAGCTGCGGGTGTCGAAAATTACCGTGCTGATTCTTGGCGTGGTGGCGATTGTGTTGGGTATCGCGTTTGAGAAACAGAACATCGCCTTTATGGTCGGACTGGCGTTCTCGATTGCGGCCAGCTGTAACTTCCCGATTATTTTGCTCTCAATGTACTGGTCGAAGCTGACCACGCGCGGCGCGATGATTGGCGGTTGGCTGGGATTGATTACGGCGGTTGTGTTGATGATCCTCGGGCCGACCATCTGGGTGCAGGTGCTGGGGCATGCTACGCCGGTCTATCCGTATGAGTATCCGGCGCTGTTCTCAATGGCGGCAGCGTTTATCGGTACCTGGCTGTTCTCGATTACCGATCACTCCAGACAGGGTGCTGAAGAGCGGGCTAAATTCCGTGGTCAGTTTATTCGTTCACAAACGGGCGTAGGCATTTCGCAGGGCAAAGCGCACTAAACAAAAAATGCCGCCCAAATGGGCGGCATTCAATTTGTGCGATGATGAATCCGACGCGCCATCAGGTGCATCGGGTTTCATCATTAAAAACGCAGTGACGCGCCCACGTATGGGCCATCGACCAGCACGTTGTCTTTGCGATCGCCTTTGTTGTTCAGCTCGATGTACTGATAACCCACACGCAGGTTCAGCAGTGAAATCGGGGTGAAGCTCAGACCACCAGACGCTTCGGTGTAGCTATCCAGACGATCGGAGAACGCTTCCGGCGCGTAGTAGTATTCGCCGTACAGGCCCCACATGCTGTTGAAGTTGTACTGTGCACCGGCACCTACAGCCACGGTGAAGCCATCACGACCATCTTCCGGGTGGGTGAACAGTGCTTTAGCGGTAGGAGCAATGCGGAAATCACCCAGATCGATGTTATAACCCGCGCCTAAACCGTAGGTGCTGCCATCGTGATCGCTGCGCAGCCAGTTGCCTTTCAGGAACAGGCCAGGAGAAGTTGTGCCGAGGCCAAGGTTCAGGTTGGTGCTATGCTCACCCACGTCAACACTGCCCTCAATTGCCTGCGCGCCGCTGCTCAGCAGTGCCAGACCCAATACGCTTCCAGTAACAAGTTGCTTAAACATATGATTCCACTCCATGAAGGACAAATAAGTCGGCGCAAAGGGTAACAGCCTGGCAGTAGGAGACAACTTTATTTGGAAACCTTTACGTAAAAATCGATGACAGTGCGCAAAAAGCGACCATCAGGCCGCCCATAACAAGTGGCTCAACAGCGGTGCCAGAATCACCGTCACCACGCCTGACAGCATCATTACCAGGCTCGATACCACGCCCTCTTGCTGACCTAATTGATAAGCGCGAGCCGTTCCCGCACCGTGCGACGCGGCACCAAAACCCGCGCCTTTTGCCACGCCCTGCTTGATGGCAATACGCAGAAACAGCACATCGCCTACTGCCATGCCAAACACCCCGGTTATCACCACAAACAGCGCCACCAAATCCGGCTGGCCGCCAATCGGCAGTGCAGCCGCCAGTGCAAATGGCGTAGTAATCGAGCGCACCGCGAGGCTGCGCTGGATGGTTTCCGGCAGCATCAGCAGTCGCGCCAGCCATACCGAACTGCACACCGCCACTAGCGTGGCGGTTAACACGCCGACACTCAGCGATAACCAGTGGCGCTTGATGATCTCCAGGTTTTCATAAACTGGCACGGCAAACGCCAGCGTTGCCGGGCCCAGCAGCCAGATAAGCCAGTGGCTTTCCGCGATGTAATCTTTCCAACTGACGTGTGTCAGCAGTAGCAGCGCCACCAGTACCACCGGCGTCATTACCAGCGGCATCAGCAGCAATGTCTGTTTGCGGCGATAGAGACGTTTGTTGACGTAATAGACCAGCAGCGTCAGCGCCAGACACAGCAGGCTAATGATGAAATCAGCCATGATGCGCCTGCTTACGCGCCGCACGCGCCAGTTCAAAACGGTACAGACGATCCACCACCAGCGAGGTCGCCGCCAGCACTAACAAAGTACTCACCGCAATCACCACACAGATACGCCAGCCCTCGCTGCGCAGCAGATCGCTATAATTGACCACCGCCACCACCGCAGGAATAAAGAACAGCAGCATTTCCGCCAGCAGCCAGTTGGCCCCGGCTTTCACCCAACGCAGCGGCACCACGCGTGTCATGATCAATAGCAACAGCAGTACCATTCCCACCACATTGGCAGGCAGCGGCAAATGCAGCCAGCTCACCAGTTTGTCGCTGGCCATAAACAGGCCGATATACAGCACCAACTGCAATGGCACAAAAACACGTTGCAGGATGTCCGTTCTGCGCGGACTCAATGCAAGCGCCATTTTCCTTCTCCCCAGAATTAAACGTTGGGCTTAGTATAAATCCGCGTCAAACTGTGAAAGAAATGAATTAAAATTATTCAAACTATGCCAAAAAGGAATGCTTTATGGACGTCCGCGCCCTACGCTATTTCACCGAGGTGGTACGCCAGCAAAGTTTCACCCGTGCCGCTGAGAAGCTGTTTGTCACGCAGCCGACCATCAGCAAAATGCTGCGCCAGTTAGAGGAAGAACTCGGCTGCACGCTGCTACTGCGTGAGGGCCGCAAGCTGCATCTCACCGACAGCGGTCAGGCGGTGTATCAACGCGGGCTGGCGATTCTGCAGGAGTTTCATCAACTGGAAGCGCAGATTGGCGATATCAATGAATTGAAAACCGGTGAACTGCGGCTGGGCATCCCGCCGATGGTCGGGATGCAGATCGCCGGTTCGATCTCCGCGTTTCGCCGCCGCTATCCGGGTGTGCAATTGAAGATTGTCGAATCCGGCGGCTTAACGGTGCAGCAGGCCGTGCTGAACGGCGGGCTGGATATCGCCCTCACTGCGCTGCCGGTCGATGCGGATTTGCCGCTCAATACGCTGGAACTGATGCGTCATCCTTTGTGCGTGCTGCTGCCGCGCAGCGCGCAGTGGCTCAATCGCAGCAGCCTGGGTCTCAAGGAACTGGCGGCTCATCCACTGCTGATCCTGAATGAAGAGTTCTCGCTTAATCGTCAGTTGATGAAGGCATTTCAGCGTCAGGGACTGACGCCGGAGATTGCGGTGCGCAGTGCGCAGTGGGATTTCCTGGCAGCAATGGTACAAGCCGAAATGGGGCTGGCAATTTTACCCGAGCCGATTTGCCAGCGGCTGGATAAGCAATCGCTGCTGTGGTTGCCACTGGAATCGGAGTTGCAGTGGAGTCTGGGTTTGATCTGGCGCGAAGGCAGCTATCTGTCGCGCAGTGCGCAGGCGTGGATCGATTGCTGCCGCGAGCACTGGCCGGACGCGCCGCCACGGTTATCGGTGTAGCGGCGCTATATGCCAGCTGTTGAGCTGTGCTTACTCCTCTTTCTCAATCAGCAACGCTTCCAGCAGGTCGAGATCGCGCAACAGTTTCTGCATCGTCTCGTTGGAGATCTCCTGCGTCGCGCGCAGATGGTAAACCTCGGCGCGCTCGGCACGCAGGGCATTGAGGCGGAAACGACGCTCCAGGTTTTCGGCAAACAACGCCTGATCCACCTCATCTTTGCCCACCACGCGGCGGCGCAAATTGCCAATCACGCGTAAACTGACCTCTTTTAACAGCTCCGGATCGATATTCTCTTCCGCATCGTTTTCCAGCCGCTGCTCCATTTTGTGCAGGCTCTCAATCGCCACATTGGCCATTGCCGCACGCGCATGCTGGATTTCACGGCGATGTCCCGATTTATCGGTGCTTTCCATACCGCGTAACAATATCGGCAGCAGAATCACCCCGACAAACAGCGAGAACAGAATCACGCCGGTGGCAATGAACACCAGCTCATAGCGCGCTGGGAACGGTTCGCCATTGCTAAGGAACAGCGGAATCGACAGCACACCGGCCAGCGTAATGGCACCACGCACACCGGCAAAAGAGGCGATGAGCAGCTCGCGGAAAGAGTAGTTAGAGAATTCCAGCGGCTTCTTCTTCAGGAAACGCAAACTGGCACGTTGCATCATCCACAACCAGCCAAAGCGCACAATCATCAAGGCGACATACACCAGGGCAACATCGGTGAACAGCATCCACAGCTCGACGTTCGGATCGGCATTGGCTTGCGCGACGGAAGTTTCCAGAATGCCCGGCAGTTGCAGGCCCAGCATCAGGAACACCATGCCGTTAAACACAAACTCCAGCATCTGCCATACGCTATTCGCACGTAAACGCATCGCCAGCGGTGCCTGGCGGATAATGCCAGAGCGCGTGATGGTCATACCCGCCGCAACTGCCGCGAGGATACCTGACACGCCCAGATGCTCAGCAATCAGATAAGAGGCGAAAGGCAGCAGCAGCAGTAGCACGGTTTGCGTCGCCGGATCGTCACCGCTCCAGCGGCTCAGCAGACGCAGCGAGCGGCCATATAGCCAGCATACCGCCACACCCGCGACCAGACCGCCGATCGCCACTTTGAGGAACTCCACGCTGGCGCCACCCCAGGTAAACACCATGGTGCCCATCGCCACCGCGACCGCAAACTTCAGTGATACCAGGCCGGATGCGTCGTTCATCAGGGCTTCACCCTGCACAATCGACATGATCTTTTTCGGAATACGCCCTTCCCCGACAATGCCGGAGAGCGCCACGGCATCGGTGGGTGACAGCACCGCAGCCAGCGCGAAGGCAGGGATCAGCGGAATACCCGGCACCAGCCAGTAAATCAGATAACCAATTCCGACCACGGTAATCAGCACCAGCACCAGTGCCAGGCCCATGATTTCGCGTCCGTGGTGCAGGAATTCGTTAATCGGCGTTTTCCAGCCATCGGCAAACAGCAACGGCGGAATGAACAGCACGAGGAACAGTTCGGGGTCAAAATCGACATGCAGGCCAAAGCTCGGCACGGCCAGCAATGCACCAGCGGCAATCTGCACCAACGGCAGGGGAATTTGGAACGGCAATATGCGCGCCGCCACGCCGGAGAGGGACACCACCAGCGTCATGATGAGAATAGTAAAGAAGATTTCCATGCTTTCCTTAGGCGAATCAATTTCATTAAAGCGATGTTGTTGCGCAGGAAAGTGTAAAACAAAACGCCGCACAAAGGGGCAACCCTGCGTGCGGCGTGGACCAGAAAGAGACTTATCTGGAAATAAGCGCGTTCAAAAGTCAGATGGCCCAACCACCCGCGTAGAAGGCCACCAGTGCAACAGCAATCACCACGGTGCCCACGTTCAATTTGCGCCATTCGCCCGCAAACACGCGGCCAATCACCAACGAGCCGAAGCCGAGCATAATACCGGTGACGATGTTGCAGGTCAGCACAATGAACACGGCGGTCACCAGACCCGACATCGCATCGACGAAATCATTGAAATCGATCTTCGCCACATTGCTCAGCATCAGCAGGCCAACGTACATCAATGCTGGTGCCGTCGCGTAGGCCGGTACCAGATAGGCCAGCGGGGACATAAACAGAATCAGCAAGAACAACAGACCGACAACGATCGCTGTCAGGCCAGTTTTACCGCCCGCTGCCGTTCCGGCTGCAGATTCGATATACACCGCCGCAGGCGAAGCACCGACTAAACCGGCAAACAGACTGCTGACGGAGTCGGTGGTCAACGCGCGGCCACCGTTAATGATCTGGCCGTCTTTATCCAGCAGATTCGCCTGGCCCGCCACTGCACGAATGGTGCCGGTGGCATCAAACACAGCGGTCATCACCAGCGCCAACACGCTTGGTAAAACCACTGGCTGCAACGCGCCCATGATATCGAGACTAAACATCGCGGATTGGCCGTTGGCATCCTTCAGGCTCGGCATAGCGAATAGCCCCTGATAGGTGACAGCCGGATCAAAGATCAGACCCACCACAGAAATAGCTACGATGGTCAGCAAAATTCCGCCTGGCACACGACGTTTTTCCAGACCAAAGATGGCCGCCAGCCCGATCAGCGCCATAATCACCGGGAACGAGGTGAAGTGGCCGAGTGCCACCGGCAAGCCCGGCGCTGGGTTCTTCACAACCAAGCCAATACCATCGGCCGCAATCAGCAGCAGGAACAAGCCAATACCGACTCCCGTGCCGTGCGCCACGCCCATCGGCAGGTTACGCAAAATCCAGGCGCGAATCCCGGTGACCGAAATCAACGTGAACAGCAAACCCATCAGGAATACCGCGCCAAGGGCAACCGGGACGCTAATGTGCTGGCCCAGCACCAGGCTAAACGCGGTGAAGGCGGTCAGGGAAATCGCACAGCCGATCGCCATGGGCAGGTTGGCCCACAATCCCATGATGATCGAACCAAAGCTGGCGACCAGGCAGGTCGCTACAAACACGGCAGTCGGCGAGAAGCCGGCTTTACCCAGCATACCCGGTACGACAATGACGGAGTAAACCATGGCTAAAAAGGTGGTTAGCCCCGCCAAAATTTCCTGACGCACGCTGCTGCCGCGTGCCGAGATGTTGAACCAGGCGTCCAGTTTTCCACTGGCCGGGCGTGAGTCGCCAGACATAGTAAATCCTCTGCGTTTTTTAAGATGTAATGAGCCCCACGGCCCGCGTTTGCGCATCATCCTGGTGAAGGTTCTCAAAGAGAAAAGAGGCAAACGTTTACGTGGCCGCGTATTCCAGGTCGTAAAAGGGGGACACGGAAAAAGGCAAACGATTATCTGGCGTTTGCTATGGGGTTTTCAACTACTAATCGATTATCAGGCAGGATAAAGCGCAGACTGGCGCGGGTTAACAATGTGGTTACACTGCTTTTGGCGAAACTTAAGGGGTCGGAACTGGCTGGAAAATATCGATATTTTTCATTCATCGCACAGTTTTTCCTCCCCAACTGCACCGATGGTAAGAGGTGGATGCCTCATGAAGCGATAATTAACTTGAGGCCCAGCAAAGGCCCGCCCGAAGAGCAAAGCGTCCATGCGATGAATGTATGGAAAATCGCGACCTATTCCATTCATCGCATAATATTCTCACCAACGGCACCAAAGGTATGAGGTTGCTGCGAGTTGAAGCGATGACCAACTTGAGGCCCAGCAAAGGCCCGCTCGAAGAGCAAAGCGTCCGCGCCATGGACGGCGCGGCCGATCTGCATGGATGCGTTATTCCTTTGCGATCGGGCGGGCCTTTGATGGGCATGGCACCCAACTCACAGCGATAATCCACAGCACCCAACCCACAACGACTAACCCACAGCACTCAACCTATAGTACCCAACTCATAGCTACCAACCCACAGCACTGCAGCGACAAACTAACTAAACGTAATCGCCCCGCCCTGCTCAATCGCGCGTTGCCAGGCAGCACGTTGCTGCATCGATTCCAGCCAGCGTGCGGTGGCCGGCATCTCTTTCAACGATCCCCGCACTTGCAACGCCAGCAGCGGGAAACTCATCTGCACATCGGCGATGCTAAACCGTGACCCGGCGAAATAACGATGCTGGCTAAGATGCTGCTCAATCACGCCACTGTGCAGTTTTAGCTGCTTGTTCAGCCAGGCCTTCTGAATCCCTTTGCTCAACGCCACGCCTGCCGGACGTAAAATCCACGGCACCGGCTTCTTCCCGAGTTTCCCAAACACCAGCTTCATCACCAGCAATGGCATCAGCGACCCTTCTGCGTAATGCAGCCAGTAACTCGCCTGAATCTGTTCATCCTCATCCGTGATGGCGAACAAATGCTCGCTGTCATATTTCTGCTGCAGATACGCCAGAATCGCCCCTGACTCGGCGATAACCCGATTGCCATCGGTAATCACCGGCGACTTCCCCAACGGGTGAATTTTCTTTAATGACTCTGGCGCCAGCAGCGTCTCCTCGCGCTGATAACGTTTAATTTGATACGGCACCGACAGCTCTTCCAGCAGCCACAACACGCGATGCGAACGGGAATTTTCCAGATGGTGAACGGTAATCATGCGGTTTTCCTTGCCGGTAAAAGTCTCCCGGCAAGTATAGCGGATTAACCTTTGTGCTCGTCTTGCTCAGGATCGAGTAACACCGCCCCCGAACCTTGCTGTGCCAGACGGTCACCGGGATTGCGCAGTGGACAATCGCGCATCGATAAGCAGCCACAGCCAATACACCCGTCCAAATCGTTGCGCAGACGCGTCAGGGTTTCGATACGCTTATCCAGCTCTTCACGCCAGTGCTGCGTCAGCGCATCCCACTCCTGCGTCGACATACGCTTGTTGGCTGGTACATGCATCAAACTGTCGCTGACAGTGGCCAGCGGAATACCGATGCGCTGCGCAATCTTGATAATCGCCACACGGCGCAGCACATCGCGGCTGTAACGCCGTTGATTGCCGCCATTGCGCGAACTGAAAATTAAACCTTTGGTTTCATAAAAGTGCAGCGCGGAAACGGCCACGCCGCTACGTTTCGCCACTTCACCCGGCGTTAACACCGGTTTTGGGTAATTGCGTTCTTTTTTCATTTAGGGCCTTTACCTCAAGTTAACTTGAGGAATTATACTCGCACCCCATCAAAACTTCGAATTTCAAACCCGATAAACCTTTCAGAAGGATGAGGCTATGATGCAACAGGAAATCATTCATTCACTGACACACTGGATCGATGAAAATCTGGATAAGGCCCTGTCGATCGACGAAGTGGCAGCAAAATCCGGCTACTCAAAATGGCACCTGCAGCGTATGTTCCGTACCGTGACGAAACAAACGCTGGGTGGCTATATTCGTGAGCGCCGCCTGACTCTGGCCGCTGAAGCGTTACGCCAGACTCAGCGTCCAGTGTTCGATATCGCGATGCAATACGGTTACGATTCACAGCAAACTTTTTCGCGCGTGTTCCGCCGTCAGTTTTCCCAGACGCCGACCGCCTATCGTCACACCATGCGCCGTCAGGCGATGATTCAGCGTCCGCGTCTGCTGAGTTTCGATTGCAGTGAAAATATGAACAGCTTTGCCCAGCGCACAACCGGCGAGTGCTGCCCGGTTCAGTGACATTCTGCGCGCCCTTCACGGGCGCACCTTCCCGCTTTGCCTCTGCCATCTCTCCCGCTTCGATAAAAATCTTTCTACCATACCAGGTATAAATTTTGTTCAAACTTTCAAATCGGGTGATATAATGTGACCCAAGTCACAGATTTACCCCCGCGTAAGACGGCCAGAAGGGCCTCCCTGACCCTCCTTCTTTGCCGCCAGTGATGTCCAATCAATGTCAGGGATATTACTGATTTGAAGAGGTTTTTGCAGATGGCTACGTTAACCACCAGTTTAATCGTCATGCGTTGGGAGCTGCTCAGCGCCATCATGATGTTCTTTGCCAGCACCATGAAAATTAAACTGCGTCAGAACAGTCACCACGTGATGGCACTGATGTGCGGCGGTATTGGTGTAGGCATGTCATGCTGGTTCGTTACCGGCCTGCTCGGCATTACCCTGAGCATGGAAAATCTGCACAACTTCATGGAAATCTCCAAAAACGCCTTCGTTGAAGTGATGAGCCAGACGCCTGCTGATTGGCCGATGCCTTAATCGCAGCCAATAAAAAACCCCGCTAAGCGGGGTTTTTTATTTTGCTGTGTGATACTCAAATTTTCTTCAGTACAGCTGGAATAGCGACTTCCGGCACCGTCACACCCGGTATCTGCGTACCGCGGCGGTCTTGAATCCACATATCACCCATCATCTGGTTTAATCCACGGTCCAACCCGGTTACCAACCCGGCACCTGGCGTAAACGTCAGCTCGCCAAAGTAAATCCGATCACCATCGATATACCAGTCCACACGCACATAATCAAAATCGCTCGCCAGGGTTTTACTCAGCGCTAATGCGTGCTGTAACTGCGCCATTTGTGGATTCACATCCAGCCCGGTATCGCGAATTTTGTGGTACGCCTCATTGAGGTTGTTCACATAAAAATTCATCGACAGTAACGGGTTACATCGGTTGTAAATCACCTGCAGCACATATTCAAAGCTGCCGTCACGCTTATTGAACATGTGAAACTTATAATCAATCGGCGCGGTTTTGCCATCACCAATGTACTGCTCCACCAGGATACGCGGCTTGATGTAGCGATAGTGAATCTCACGCGCTTCATTGGCAAAGTCGGTCTTCAACCAGCGATGGCAGTCACTGATAATTTTCTGCTTCTTCAGCGCATCCGGCTCTTCCAGCAGAATTTCCACCATATTGGAGCCGTGATTGGGCTTAATTACCGTGTTCTTCCAGCTCGGCAGCGTATGCAGCGAGTGCGGGTCGCTGGTCTCATACACCAGTGGGATCAGGTATTCGCTGCCCACTTTCTCGGCGATGTATTCGCGCACCGAATATTTATCCGACAGGCGGCCATAGATTTGGTAATCGCCAAAAACGAATTTCCGGTACAGCACCTTCTCATTAAACACTTTCGGTTGACGCAAATTGGGCAGTTTGCGGAATTTATGAAAGTAATAGATGCGGTCCTGGTAAGCCCAGGGCATCTTCTTGATGAAGTACTGGACACTTCTTCTGAGTTCATCTTTCAACTTGAGCATATCGGACCTCATTTGTAGGTTTTGTAGTTGAGTGAGGAAACTTGAATCTTCTGAATGACGCCGTTATTGAAGAAGTAATTCATTACGGTGAGGGACAGAAGTTCAGAGATGAAGACGCTCCAGGCGGCACCCATGATGCCGTAGCCCTGGATCAGCCACCACGACAGCGGCAGACTGATCACCATCAGGCAGATGATCTTCTTCAGCAGATAGTTAAATCCGCCCTCTTTCACCATGTAGCGATACGCTACGGTCCCCATTGCCGAAAAGCAGGTTGCTAACGACAGTAACGTAATGAGACTCCCTGACTGTGTGTACTCGTGACCATACAAAGCGATGATGATTTGCTCGCCATACAGCGCGATCACCGCTAACAACAACAATGAAACACCCATGACATAGCCGTTCAGCCGCGCAGTGAGCTTGATGGCGGCTGCTCCGCGCTCCCGGAAGATCTCCGAGAAGCAGGAAGTGATGATGGCAACCGGAATGAATATCCAGGACGCCGAAATGGTATTGGCGGCAGCAAACAGGCCGAGATCGCGAGCGGAGGCTATACCCGCCAGAAACATCTGGGCCGCCTTAACCTGCACGGAAATGAAGATGCTGGAAATTGCCAACGGTAAACCGGCGTACAGCAGATAACGCAGGTAGGTATTGCGCTTCTCCTGCGGTGGCGCCATGTCCTGGTTTTCGCGGTAAAAGTTAGACCGTTTAATGACGTACGGCACCAGCGTGACCAGCACAATCGACAGCGTCAGCCACAAGGGATTGAGGTGCAGCCAGGCAATGGTGAAACTCAGGATAAAGCCCAATAGCAGACCGACCGAGTTAGCCACCGTGTTAAGCCGGGAAGCCAGCCGCGCGTTGTTATAGACGCTGAACGTATCCTGCGTCACAAATACGGAAGAGATAAACGAGGCCAGGGCAAATGCGAGGAAATTTTCCTGCATGTTGTACCACACCCAAATCAACACCGGGATGGAGGTCAGCAGTAATAAGACCAACCGCAAGGTGCGCGCCACCGCCATCAACCGCAGCCCTTTCGGCGCGCTCTTGCTGATGCGTTTGAACAGGATGGTTTCGGTACCGAAAATCGCTACTGTCTGCACCATCGAAAACAACGAGGTTGAAAACGCCATCTGACCGAAGATGGTCGGGCCAAATGACTTAGCCACGTAGGAGGTCACAAATATGACGCCGAACACCGAGACGATCTTCTCAGACATCATCCAGGCGGCATTAGACATTACGCTCAATTTCATCGACTGATCCTTAGTATTACTTACAGCAACTGCCTTTCGGTACAACGTCCTTGAAATGAATTAACAAGCGCTCAGTGGGCCTGACTGAAATTAATAACTTCAAACCAAACTGGTCCGAAAAATGAGACTCCCGTCAGGATACTTTGAATGAATTCAGGAAAATTCCGATTAAACCTGGTGCGAAACTCTGCGGATGTAAACGATTTCAGCCTAAATTCGAAGCAAAGGTTTACTGGCACACCCTGTGATTTTCACAAACAGGTTATGCCGTATTTCCAATGATTGTAGTATTTTTCTGCATTTGGGATGAAATGAATCTATATCAAAAACCCAAAGCCAGGAAGGCGTTCAATGGCATTCAGAATAAAATAAGATTTATCCCATGATGATATTTATTCCAAATAACTTAATTTAAACCTCGCAATTCTAATCGCGCACTTTAATACTGCATTAATACTCTTTTTGCAGTACCAGATATTAATACAGTAATTCTCATCCACTAATTGATAAGAAAGGTAAGAGCATTTATGAGAAAGTCACGATATAGCGAAGAGCAAATCACAAATGCCATTAAAGCTTCTGAAACGGGAGTGAAAGTCAGGGAGATTTGTGAAGAGCTTGGCATTTCCGAGGCCACCTTCTACAGCTGGAAGAAAAAGTTTTCTGGGCTTTCCTCAGAAGAAGGCAGAAAAATCAAAGACTTGGAGGATAAACTACAAAACCTTACCCGTGAGCTGCAGTCACTGAGTTCCGACAAAGAGATGCTGCAAAGCGTGCTGAAAAACTTCTTCACCACAAATGAGAAGCGGCAAGCTGTTAACTTCCTGCAAACCACCTTCGACATTGGAACGCGTCGCAGCTGCCGCTTGCTGGATATTAGCCGCAGTGTTTACCACTATCCTTCAGGCTCCGATAATCGTTAACACCATTAAGACCGTTGTTATTTGACTTAATGCTGAGATTTGTTCTTACCAGAAGAGATGAAGATCATTTAATTCGGCGTTCGTAACATAACAATTCGCACCATTTTTTCCTGATGAATATCATCGCGGATTTGCTTCCTTTTTTGCGGTAAAATTGATTCACATCAGCAAAAGTCTCGCTATTCAAGCCTTTTAGACGCAGCCCAATCTCATTACGGTGAGATTGGTGCTTCGTTTTATTACTTAACTGATATTAATGATCAGGACTGAATACAGATAAATCTGTTAAGCAGTCATGAACAACGGCATGTAATCAGTCGCACACACCCTCTCTTTTTAATTGGACCTATCACATTATGTGACGATCACTGGGAGGCATTTAGTCGGAGCGATAAGTGGATAACCTCACCAGGATTGATCCGGATTAGAAACGTTATCAAGCCTAAACAATAACAGTAAAAAATGGCGACTTATGGGAAATATCCCCCGGTAATTCATCGCTGTGTTTAATCATTTTTTTGTGCGAATTCAGCGGATGTTTCTCAACACCTGAGCGGCATCTTGAGAAAATCGTGGCTCAAAGCGGTGATTTTCAGTGCCAAATCGCAATAAAAATGCAGATAGAACACATTTTTAGCCCCTTCCAGCGCCTGTTCTTTACCCTTCCCGAGGCCTTTCATCCTGTTTTCCCACGGTTGAGTGAACGGAGAAACCTTCAGGATGCAGCCCGGGTTATGACAAAGCGGGGGAAAAACAGGCAGGGTAAAGCGAAGAAAAGTTATATCGCATGAGAGACTGGAGATAAAAACGGCGAAGAGAGACGTAAAACGGAGGGGGCAAATTCCTAAAAACACTAGAGAAAGAGCTGCTGAGCACCCTGCCCAGCAACCAAAAATTCACCTCAGACCGCACTGACTTTCGGCTGCGGTTTAATACGCATCGCATAGATTACGCCAACGATGAGACAGCCAATACCGATGCCAGTGAGCAGCGGCGGCCAGCTCTGTCGCCAGAGGAAGGTCCACAGCAGACCCGCCAGCGTTTCGAACACAATCAGCGGCCCCATGATGACCGTTGGCACACGCTGGCTGGCCGCATTCCAGCATAGCGTGCCTAACCATGAACATATCAGCCCAATCGCCAGCATGATGAGGAGAAAACGCGTGGGCTGTGGGCCAAATGGCAGAGCGAACTCAGGCTGCTGCCAGTAAAGCTGACCGCACACGAATAAATAGAACACCAGCGCCAGCGGTAAGGTCACCAACCCTTGTGCCGTTGCCCAGCTACCGGCTTTATGCTGTGGATGCGCGCGCAGCCAGATGCCATTGCGCAGCGGATACCAGGTCCAGCAGGCGACCGCTAAAATCGCCAGTAACAGCCCTGTCAGGTAGCGCGACCAGTCAAATTCCGGCCCCTGCATTTGCATCTCAGCGGCATTCACGCAGCCCAGGCCAGCAGCAATAATCAGTAGCGCCGGAAAGAGTTTACGCCAGGAAAGTCGCCCTTCAAGATGGCCGTAGCAGAGGTTGGCCGTCACAGTGATGACCACCGGCAAAGTGCCAATTATCATGGTCGAGATAGGCGCACCGGTGCGCTGGATAGCACTGGCGAGGCAGGCGTAATAGAGCAGATTACCGACCAGCGACAATTTCAGCGCTTCCAGCCAATCTTTACGTGCCAGCTGTTTCAGACGGCGGCGATCCAGCCATGCCAGCGGTAATACCACCAGCCCAAAAGCCACGTATCGTCCGGCCGATTGTAAGGTCCCCGGATAGTCAGGTATCAGCAGCGGTCCCACAAAAATGAGCCCCCACATTAATCCTGCGGCAAGTGCAAACACGATTCCTGCAAACATTCTCTTTTCCTTTATCACTTTTCCGTCGCAGTGTGGCGTAACCGGATAATAAAGGCTTGTAGCAGATTGCGGTTAACGTGAGAGGAAAACTTGCTTTTGATAACGCCCTGGTGTGATGCCATAGCGATGGGCAAAAGCGCGCGTGAGGTGTGCCTGATCGGTCAATCCAACGGCGGCCGCCACCGAAGCTGCACTTTCCCCCCTCCCCAAACGTTGCTTGGCATCAAACAGACGAAAGGCCATCAGCATCTGATGTGGCGTGACATGGAAGTGGTGTTTAAAACTGCGGAGAAAATGCCACGGCGACAAAGACGCCAGGGCAGCCAGCTCATCAAGACGAACCGGCTCCGCCAGGTTTTCACGCAAATAGGTTTTTACCGCATCAAAGCGATGGGCGCCCTCTTCGGGTCGGGATTTTCCCTGATGTGCCAGCGGGCGTAATAGCTCCAGCAGTTCCAGCAACAGACTCTCGCGTTCCAGCGCGCTGGTGGCCTGCCACATCTGCGCCAGTCGCTGGGAAAACGGCTGTGCCAGACGGGCGTCTGTACGCAGCGCTTCACTAAACCACCAGTGACGATCGCCGGTCAGGCGATCCATCTCCTGCGGATCAATATAGATCATGCGATAACGCCAGCCCTCATCACAGGCCGATTCCCCGGTGTGCAATTCATCAGGGTTCATCATCACCAGTGAATGCTGCGGTGCCGTATAGTGCGTGCCGCGGTAGCGAAAACGCTGTGCACCCGATTCAATGGTGCCGATACCGAAGGCTTCATGGGTATGCGGCTCAAAAGCGTAACGCGAGATGTGCGCCTGATACAGCTCGATACCCGGCAGTTCAGCAAAATGCTGGAACTGCGCCTGATCGCACTTATCAGGAAAGATTTCCGGAACCACCTTCACGTCACACCTCCTAAAAACAGGTTAATTAGCATGCGCGGCGGCGAGCTGAAATGCAAAACAGATTTGCTTTACCTGCATGCGTAACAATCGCGATACTGTCATCCACTATACAAAGGAGGCAGTGATGGCTAATCGGGTTGTCGTGGTAGTGGATATGCAAAACGGCGTGCTGGCTTCGCCACGTTTCGATCGTGACGGGCGTTGTCAACGCATCAATCAACTGACGGCAGCGGCCGATCAGGTGATTTTTATCCAGCACGTTGGGCCAGGCCTGGAAGTGAATAGCGAAGGCTGGCAGATTGTGCCGGAATTGGAACAGCCTGCCAATGCGATCTACGTTAATAAGACCGCCTGCGACAGCTTCTGGCAAACCGACCTGGCGGCTCAGCTTGATCAGCATGGCATTGAAAGCTTTGTGATTTGCGGCTGCGCGACCGATTACTGCGTGGATACCACCATCAAGGTAGGTGCCAGCCTGGGTTATCACATCACCGTTGCCGCCGATGCGCATACCACCGCCGATCGGACTTACGTTTCCGCACAACAGCAGATTAATCAGCACAATGAAATCTGGGCGGATTTGATTCTGCCGGGCAACCCGGTGTTAGTGCGCGATACTGAGGTGATTTTGCGGGAGTGGCGACCGCATTAGCAGTCACTTTGCCGGGCAGAATTGTCCGGCTTCCATTATGGGCGGCATTCAGCAGCTAGATTTTACGCTTCCATTGATAACGGTTTGATCCTGACAGCTGTTCAATCAGCCCCTCATGCTCCGCACGCTGCAACCATTCAGTCAGCTGAATCTGATGCAGACCGGTTCGCAAGCCCAGATCTTCAATCGTGACCGGATAGGCGGCCAGTGCAGGCAATTGCGCCTGAAAAATCAGGTAAAAATCGGATGGATGCCAGATTCCTTCTGGTTCCTGAGCCACATTAGCATCCGCGATCTTGTCGGGCATCGTGTGCCATGCGCCGCTCAATAGATCATCCTGCTGGTAAGGCTGATGACGGTGAGTCGTCATCCATTGCGCAACATCAATGCCATCGGGGTGAGCAGCGCACCATTGCCCACCCTGTGTGACCAGTTGGGCGTTGCTGGCCTGTACATCGTCGGTCGGCTTAACCCACAACGGTACCCATTTCTTGCGCAGATTCTCTTCCGCACCCGCCAGCGTACCACCCTTGTGACCCGCGTGTACGACCAACGCACTCTTCGCCAGGCAATAAACATATCGATTGCGCGCCATCGCATGACCCACAGTAAAGCCTGCTTCCGGATAGAAAGGCGAAAGCAGCAATAACTTTCCTGCCATTAGCCCCTTACGCCATTTGGCGCTGGTCGCAGCGGTGAGCAGACTATCACTGAGGACACCAATGACGGCTCCGTTATGTTGCAAAGCGCCCAGCATCGCGGCTTCATCAATGCCTCGTGCACCACCCGAAATCAGATTTATATTCGCAGAAGCAATTCTTGCCGCAACCTGACGGCTGAACGTTAAATCCCGCTCGCTGGCATTTCTTGACCCAACCACCGCAAGGCCTGGGTGATTCAACAGAGTGATATCACCACAGCCGAACAGCACCGGCGGCGCGTCAGTACGCAGCTGTTGCTTTAGCAGCCTTGGATATTCAGCGTCAGAACGTGTTAACACCCACAACCCCGCACGCTGCCAGCGTTCAATCGCTAACGCCAGGCTATGTCCACGGCTCAGTAGCGCTTCAATACGCTCGCGCGTGATATGTGAATCAACCCAGGCGGCTAGCATGACATCAGCACCAGAGCCGAGCAGATCGGCGGGCGTTGCAGATTGTTGTTTCAGCCACAGGGCGAATCGTCCCCATTCAGCATTACCTAGCGGCTTCACCTCATCCTCACTCTGGCGCGAGAAGTCGCTGGTTAACAAAAGCGTTGCCTGTGCAACAGGAGATAAATTCATCACTCTTTCACCGTTGAGGTTGCCAGCGCCAGTGGATAGACAATGCCGCTACCCGCTTGCTGAAGCAGGGCTGCAGTCACTGCCATCGTCCAGCCTGAATCGACAATATCGTCTACCAGTAACACGGCAGTGGCTGGCAGATTAGCGCTGGTGGCAAATGCGCCATCCAGATTACGACATTGATGGAAGCGATTATTTTGCAGACGCTGCCGAGGGTTATCTTTCACTTTTTGCAGTGCATCGACAAAGGGTAAGCCGAGTCGCTCTGCCAATCGGCGGGCAAAATCCACTACCAATTGAGGCTGACGCAACGACGGTACGCAGCAAACCCACTGTGGCGCAGGTGCTGGCTGCCAGCGCTGTTCAATCATTTCCACTATGGCAGCAACCAGTTCATCACTGAAATGACCGGCTGCTTTCTCGGCCACTACGCGAGATCCCCATCCGGCATCTCCCCAGCGCGAAAGTACCCGACCTTCCTGCGCGCGCAGAGTGGCGGGTAAATTGCCGCGAAAACCGTATTCTTCAAATGCCTGAGCAGCCACCTGAATTTTGGGCGAAATCACCGTTTCGGCGCGCTGTAGAAAAGTCGCTGCCTGATGAGCCAGTGTCGCATCCACCTGCGGGTCAATCAAAGGTCGACCGAGACAGCATGCACACTTGCCACAGGATACGGGGTCGGCATCATCCAGCGATAATCGCAGAAACGTCATCAGGCAACCGCGCTGTGAGATATAACGCTGCACCTCCTGCCACTCTTGCTCGCGCTGTTGCGTCAGATGCCCAATACGTTCGCGATTCAACTGATAAGCGACCGGCGTTCTCCGCCATTGGGATTTAACCTTAATCACCGGAGCAGGATTCTCAACGCTGAGCAATTTCAGCACTTTTTCAATTTGCCCCTGCCGCAGATTGGTCTGCTGTTCGATATCACGAATCGACAACCCATCACTCTCCTCCAGCACCTGCAAAATATCATATACCTGAGTTTCTGCTGGAAACGCAGACTGCCGGAAGAACTGATGAATATCACGATCTTCACCGCCTGACATTAACACGCCAACCGCATGATCGATGCCACGTCCCGCACGCCCTACCTGTTGGTAGTAAGCAACAATGGAAGCGGAGGCCTGATAGTGCAGCACGAAGCTCAAATCAGGTTTGTCATATCCCATTCCCAGTGCGGTGGTCGCCACCAAAACTTTCAATTGGTTAGTTAGCAGCAAGGTCTCAAGGTGTTGACGATAGTCGTTGCTGCTGTCGAAACCGGCGGCCTCAACGCTGCCATGATAGGCGCGCGCATCAATGTGCTGCGTGCGTAACCAGGCCGCAACCTGCTCGGCATCCCGCACGGTGAGCGTATAGACGATACCGGTTCCCGGAAGAGAGGGAATGACCTGCGCCAGCCAGGCAAGACGAGAGGCCTGATTCGGCAAAATGAGCGTTTGCAGCGCCAGACTTTTACGAATCAGCTCACCGCGCTGAATCACGATGTCGCCCATCTGTTGCTGTATATCTGCAACGACACGATTATTGGCGGTAGCGGTGGTGCCGAGCACTGGCGTATTCGCCGGTAGTTGCCGCAAGATGCTGACAATGCGCCGATAGTCAGGACGGAAATCGTGCCCCCAATCGGAGATACAGTGCGCCTCGTCAATCACCATGAGCGCGATACGGTTGGCAATCGGCTGCAGTACGGTTTCGATGAATTGATCATTGGCGAGACGTTCTGGAGAGATGAGTAAACAATCGACCTGATTGTCCAGCACCCGTTGTGTCACTGAAGACCAGTCACTGCTGTTCGAAGAATTGAGGGTTTCAGCAACAATACCCAGTCGACGAGCCGACTCAATTTGGTTACGCATCAGCGCCAGTAGCGGTGAAACAATGATGGTCGGACCCATACCGCGATCGCGAAAAATTTTGGCGCTGATAAAATAGACGGAGCTTTTACCCCAACCCGTGCGCTGCACCACCAATAATTTCTGTCGATGATTGACCAAAGCATCAATCGCTTCCCACTGCCCACGACGAAACTGAGCCTGCTCATCCGCCAGTGCGGTTTTTAATAACACTTCTGCCTGATACTGTTTCATTATCACTCCTTGATGGGAAATGCGTCCCTTCTTTTGATTGAGAAACCTGAGAGCCAGATACAAAAAAGCCCCGTAAAACGAGGCCTTAGCGAGTAGTTATGCGTGAGCGTTGACTCAGAACGGGATGTCGTCGTCAAAGTCCATTGGCGGTTCGTTGTTCGCCGGGGCGCTCTGCTGCTGCGGACGCTGCTGTGCGCCGCCGCTGAACTGGTTGCCGCCCTGAGGCTGCTGCTGAGGTTGCTGTGGCTGGCCCCAACCGTTGTTATTGCCGCCGCCCTGGCCGCCCATCGGTGCGCCACCTGCGTTCGCGCCCTGCTGACGTCCACCCAGCATCTGCATGGTGCCGCCAACGTTAACAACCACTTCGGTGGTGTATTTTTCCTGACCGCTCTGATCCTGCCATTTACGGGTACGCAGCTGGCCTTCGATGTAAACCTGAGAGCCTTTACGCAGGTATTCACCCGCCACTTCAGCCAGTTTGCCGAACAGCACAACGCGGTGCCATTCAGTGATCTCTTTGTTTTCACCGGTTTGCTTGTCGCGCCAGCTTTCCGACGTGGCCAGCGTAATGTTGGCTACCGCGCCACCATTTGGCATGTAGCGCACTTCCGGATCCTGACCCAGATTCCCGACAAGAATCACTTTGTTTACGCCACGACTGGCCATGTTGCTGTCTCCCGATGAGTTGATGCTAAAAGTCTAAGCCAAAAATTGTATCACGTCACAATGACGGTGCCCACTTCAGAGCAGGCTCGCAATTTTTATTTGGCACACAGAATAGCAAAAACACTGGATATTTATTCAGTTTATTTTTTGTGCCATACTAACGCGTTTCTGCTGGTCATGCTGGCAAGGCATGGCGAGTGTTGTTCAATCCGGGAAAGGTGAATGGATAAGATCGAAGTCCGCGGTGCTCGCACCCATAATTTGAAGAATATCAACCTGATCATCCCTCGCGATAAGCTGATTGTGGTCACCGGTCTGTCGGGTTCCGGTAAGTCTTCGCTGGCGTTTGATACGTTGTATGCCGAAGGTCAGCGTCGCTATGTTGAATCGCTCTCGGCCTATGCGCGCCAGTTTCTTTCATTAATGGAGAAACCGGACGTGGACCATATTGAAGGTCTCTCGCCCGCTATCTCTATTGAGCAGAAATCCACATCGCATAACCCGCGCTCGACGGTCGGCACGATTACTGAAATCCATGACTATCTGCGTCTGCTGTTTGCCCGTGTGGGTGAGCCGCGCTGCCCGGATCACGATGTTCCGCTGGCGGCACAGACCGTGAGCCAGATGGTGGATCAGGTGATGGCGCAGGAAGAAGGCCGTCGTCTGATGCTGCTGGCACCCGTGGTGAAAGATCGCAAAGGCGAGCACACCAAAACGCTGGAAAACCTCGCGGCGCAAGGCTACATCCGCGCCCGTATTGATGGCGAAGTCTGTGATCTCTCCGATCCGCCAAAGCTGGAATTGCAGAAAAAACACACCATCGAAGTCGTGGTGGACCGCTTCCGCGTGCGCGATGACCTGGCAACGCGCTTAGCCGAATCCTTTGAAACCACGTTGGCACTGAGTGGTGGCACCGCCATCGTCGCCGACATGGATGACAGCGATGCCGAAGAGCTGCTGTTCTCGGCTAACTTTGCCTGCCCTATTTGTGGCTACAGCATGAGTGAACTGGAACCGCGCCTGTTCTCGTTCAACAACCCGGCTGGTGCCTGCCCAACGTGTGATGGGCTCGGCGTGCAGCAGTATTTCGATCCCGATCGTGTGGTGCAGAACCCTGAACTGTCACTGGCTGGCGGTGCAATTCGTGGCTGGGATCGCCGCAACTTCTATTACTTCCAGATGTTGCGCTCGCTGGCAGAGCATCTGGATTTCGATGTCGAAGCGCCGTTCAACAGCCTGAGCGACAAAGCGCGTGAAGTGATTCTGTACGGTTCCGGCAAAGAGAGTATCGAATTTAAATACATCAACGATCGGGGCGACACTTCAGTACGTCGTCATCCGTTTGAAGGTGTGCTGCACAACATGGAACGCCGTTATAAAGAGACGGAATCCAATGCGGTGCGTGAAGAGTTGGCGAAATTCATCAGCAACCGCTCCTGCACCAGCTGCGAAGGCACACGCCTGCGCCGTGAAGCACGCCATGTATTTGTTGAGAATACCAACCTGCCGACCATCTCTGAGATGAGTATTGGACATGCCACCGACTTCTTCCGCAATCTGAAACTGAGCGGGCAGCGTGCGCAGATCGCCGAAAAAATCCTGAAAGAGATCGGCGATCGCCTGAGCTTTCTCGTTAATGTCGGTTTGAATTATCTGTCGATGTCGCGTTCCGCAGAAACCCTCTCTGGCGGCGAAGCGCAGCGTATTCGTCTGGCAAGTCAAATCGGTGCGGGTTTGGTGGGCGTGATGTATGTGCTGGATGAGCCCTCAATTGGCCTGCATCAGCGAGATAACGAACGTCTGCTTGGTACGCTGATTCACCTGCGCGATCTCGGCAACACCGTGATTGTGGTCGAGCACGATGAAGATGCGATTCGCGCCGCTGACCACGTGATTGATATCGGTCCTGGCGCGGGTGTGCACGGCGGTCAGGTGGTGGCTGAGGGTGACGTGAATGCCATTATGGCTAACGAAGCCTCGCTGACCGGTCAGTATCTGAGTGGCAAGCGCGAAATCGCCATTCCGCAACAGCGCGTGAAAGGCGATCCGGCAAAAGTGCTGAAACTTACCGGCGCGCGCGGCAACAACCTGAAAGACGTCACGCTGACGATCCCGGTGGGTCTGTTTACCTGTATCACTGGCGTATCCGGTTCCGGTAAATCCACGCTGATTAACGATACGTTGTTCCCGATTGCGCAGCGTCAGCTGAACGGCGCGACCACCACGGAGGTGGCGCCGTATCGCGAGATCGCCGGTCTGGAGCATTTCGATAAAGTCATCGACATCGACCAGAGCCCAATCGGCCGTACGCCGCGCTCGAACCCGGCTACTTACACTGGCATTTTCACTCCGGTGCGTGAGCTGTTTGCGGGTGTGCCGGAAGCGCGTTCACGTGGCTATAATCCGGGGCGCTTCAGCTTTAACGTACGTGGCGGACGCTGCGAAGCCTGCCAGGGCGATGGCGTGATCAAGGTCGAAATGCACTTCCTGCCGGATGTGTATGTGCCGTGCGATCAGTGCAAAGGCAAACGCTATAACCGCGAAACGCTGGAGATTAAATACAAAGGCAAAGGCATTCACGAAGTGCTGGATATGACTATCGAAGAAGCGCGTGAGTTCTTTGATGCTGTCCCTGCGCTGGCGCGTAAACTGCAAACGCTGATCGACGTGGGCTTGTCCTACATTCGCCTCGGTCAGTCTGCAACCACGCTGTCAGGCGGTGAAGCGCAGCGTGTGAAACTGGCACGTGAGCTATCGAAACGCGGTACCGGGCAGACGCTCTATATCCTTGATGAGCCAACCACGGGTCTGCACTTTGCTGATATTCAGCAGTTGCTGGAAGTGCTGCATCAGCTGCGCGATCAGGGCAATACCATTGTGGTGATTGAACACAACCTCGACGTGATCAAAACCGCTGACTGGATTGTCGATCTCGGCCCAGAAGGCGGTAGCGGCGGCGGCGAAATCCTGATTTCAGGCACGCCAGAAACCGTGGCGGAGTGTGAAAAATCCCACACCGCTCGCTTCCTTAAGCCGATGTTGAAGAAGAAATAAAATTGGAGGCCCGCAGTGCGGGCCTTCTTATTTCTTTCAATCCACATACGCCGCACTCTCTAGTTTACTCGCTGAATATTGCAGTCAGTCGGGCCTGATACCTCGCTGTCAGATTCCGCAGCAAAATGCAGAAACAGGCAAGAATCAGACAACTTCAGGCATATACGCATCTCATCCTGCTGACTATCCTTACACAGTTCCTTTTTGGCGTAGCTCGTTACGCCTTTGTCCCTTCAGCTCGCTGAACGGGATCCCGCAAAACACTCACGACACACCCGATTGGAGACACCATGAATATTACGCATGCCTATGCCGCACAGGACGCGAAAACTAAACTCGCCCCGTTCGACTATAAGCCGCGCGAGCTGCGCGCTCATGATGTGCAGATTGAAGTGTTGTACTGTGGCGTTTGCCACTCTGACCTGCATCAGGCGCGCAACGAATGGAAAAACACCATCTTCCCGGTGGTGCCAGGCCATGAGATCGTTGGACGCGTTACCGCCGTTGGCGGCCACACTCACAAATACAAAGTGGGCGATCTGGTCGGTGTCGGCTGTATGGTTGACTCCTGCCGCAGCTGTCCAAGCTGCCAGGAAGGACTGGAGCAGTATTGCGAAAACGGTTTTGTTGGCACCTATAACGGTGAAGATCGCGAAACCGGCGCCATCACCTACGGCGGTTACTCTACCAGCATGGTGGTTGATGAAAGCTTTGTGCTGCGCGTGCCGGAAAACCTTGAGCTGGCAGGCGTTGCCCCGCTGCTGTGTGCCGGTATCACCACCTACTCACCGCTGCGTCACTGGAACGTCGGTCCAGGTAAGAAAGTGGGCATCGTCGGTCTGGGCGGCCTCGGCCATATGGGCGTGAAAATCGCGCATGCGATGGGCGCGCATGTGGTGCTGTTCACCACCTCACCATCGAAGATTGAAGACGGTAAGCGCCTGGGTGCTGATGAAGTGGTGATTTCGAAAGATGCTGATCAAATGGCGCAGCACAACAACAGCTTCGATTTCATCCTCAACACCGTGGCTGCTCAGCACGATCTCAACCCGTTTATTGCCCTGCTGAAACGCGATGGCAACATGACGCTGGTGGGCGCGCCAGAGCACGATCATCCGGCTCCACAGGTCTTTAATCTGATCTTCAAGCGTCGCAGCATCGCCGGTTCACTGATCGGTGGTATCGCTGAGACACAGGAGATGCTGGATTTCTGCGGCAAGCACGGTATCACTTCAGATATCGAGCTGATCGCCATGAACCAGATTAACGAAGCCTACGAACGTATGCTGAAAAGCGACGTGAAATACCGCTTCGTGATTGATATCAACACCCTGCGTGAAGAGTCAGCGGCTTAATTAGCGCGCGTCTTCATCATGGCTGACGCCCGCCGCGCGCGTGGCGTCAGCCTGTTGCCAGGAAGCCTCCACCAGATAATAAATCTGCGAATCCTTTAGGGATCCATCCAGCCACAGCGTACTCCAGTGCGACTTATTTAAATGCTCACTCGGAAACACATCACTGTGCTCTTCGCGCAATAAATCGGCCAGCGCAGGCGAGGTTTTCAACGAGAGCGCCGGACGCCCTTTCACCTCATGCACCATGGCAAACAGTACGCCTTCGCTTTTTACCTGTGTGGCATCCCATTCATTTTTATAGCTCTGCTCCGCACCCGATTTGCTCATGCAGTAGGTGAGGAGATCCGAAATGTTCATGCGGTATTCTCCTTGGTAGAGGCCGATGTGAGGCCCGATGACGTCTGCCATCGGCTGCAATACAGACGTCATGACACCGTTTAAGTGTGCAGCAAGTCAGCCAAAGGTAAAGGCGGTGGCACCCGATTACGCGCATAAAAAAACCGCCAGCCCGAAGGCATGGCGGTTTTCTCCTGCTGTGAAGTGCGTTACATCACGGCAGCAAAGGCCTCAGCCACCTGGTTAACGTTGCGGCTGTTAAGGCCAGCCACACACATGCGGCCGCTGGCGATCAGATACACGCCGAACTCATCACGCAGGCGATCAACCTGCTGCGCGCTTAAACCGGTGTAACTGAACATGCCGCGCTGCTTCAGCAGGTAATCGAAGTTTTTGCCTGGCAGCTTGGTGCTTAATACGTTGACCAGCGTCTGGCGCATTTCGATGATGCGCAGGCGCATCGCTTCCACCTCGGCCAGCCAGTTGTTCAACAGTGCTTCATCGTTCAGTACGCAAGAAACCACCTGCGCACCAAAGTTTGGCGGGCTGGAGTAGTTGCGACGCACGGTAGCTTTCAGCTGACCCAGCACGCGTGCAGATTCTTCTGCGCTCTCGCACACGATGGACAGGCCGCCAACGCGCTCGCCGTACAGCGAGAAGATTTTCGAGAATGAGTTGCTGACCAGTGCTGGCAAGCCCGCAGCCGCAATCGCGCGAATCGCGTAAGCATCCTGCTCCATACCGGCACCAAAGCCCTGATAAGCGATATCGAGGAAGGGAATCAGTTCCTGCGCTTTCAATACTTCGGTGGTTTCATCCCACTGTGCGTTCGTCAGATCCGCACCCGTCGGGTTGTGGCAGCATGGGTGCAACAGCACGATAGATTGCTTCGGCAGCGTTTTCAGCTTGGCAATAAACGCATCAAACTTCACACCGTTGGTCTCTTCGTCGTACCACGGATAAGTCTGAGCGTCGAAACCAGCACCGTTGAAAATCGCGATGTGGTTTTCCCAGGTCGGATCGCTCACCCAAACATTTGAGTTCGGGAAGTAACGCTTGAGGAAATCCGCCCCTACTTTCAGTGCACCGGAGCCACCCAACGTCTGGATGGAAGCAATGCGGCCGGCCTTCAGCATCGGGTGTTCTTTGCCAAACAGCAGCGGTGCAATCGCATTACGGTATGGGCCCAGGCCTTCCATCGGCAGGTAAAGCGACGCCTGATGCGGCTGCGCCTGCAGGCGTTCTTCTGCCGCAGCCACGGCTTGCAACTGAGGAATGATGCCCGCCTCGTTGTAATAGAGACCAATGCTCAGATTCACTTTATTGTCGCGTGGGTCCTGTTTGAAGGTTTCCATCAGCGACAGAATTGGATCGCCAGCATAAGCATCAACGTTTTGAAACACGGTGCAGATCTCCATGATTGGTCATAAATAGTCGGTAAAGAGGCGTCATTAAACCATGTAGCGGCCGGGACGATGATTCATAGCGATGATGAGATTGAGGATCACCGCGCCCGCAATTGAGGCCAAAAGTATCGGCAGCGACACCACGAAAAGCGAAGCGAGTACCACGCAGGTATCTACCGCCATTTGCAGTTTGCCGGCGCGCAGACCGATGCGGTCCTGCAGCCAGAGTGCCAAAATATTGATACCGCCGAGACTGGCTTTGTGACGAAACAACACTATAAACCCAATCCCCATCACCACGTTACCGAACAATGTCGCATAAAACGGATTTAGCGCAGAAAAATGGATGAACATCGGATGCAAGTGTGTGAACAGTGAAACCAGCCCCACCGCGCAGAACGTTTTAATCGTGAATTCCCAGCCCATGCGGCGCACTGCCAGCCAGTAAAACGGCAGGTTAATCAGGAAAAATGCGCTACCAAAAGAGAGGTGCGTCAGATAGCTGATTAAGAACGCGATACCTGCAGTGCTGCCAGTCAGCGCACCCGCCTGTTTCAGCATCATCACGCCAAAGGAAACCATTAACGTGCCGAGCACTATCGCCAGCGCATCTTCAATACGTGAATGAGGAATTTTAGTGGGTTGAACAACGTTATCCATGGAGTAATCTCAGTGCAAATGATGCGGTTCAAATGCAAAAAACGCACCACATAGGCGGCGCTAAGTCGCCACCTATGGGGTGCCAGCGATTATCCAATTGATATCTAAGGCGCTTTTATTGCAGGTTTTTGTGCATCAACCCAAACCATGATCGTTGATTCATGCACAAATCTGTTTTCTGGTGCGCGTTTTTTGCATTCATCGTGCGTTAATTGCACCAGATTAGCACATCATGCACTTTTTTGGCGCGTTTTGTGCTCGGGGATAATCATCAAGCCGTTCTCTTTTAAACGGCTCAACACCACGGAGGTTTTCACATGGGCCACACTCTGATGGCCGGCCACCAGCTGACTGATCAACGCACTCAGCGAGGCTAAATCAGCCACGGCCACTTTCAGCAGATAATCAGCATCACCGGTGGTTTTGAAGGCATCAACAATCGCATCCTCCTCTGCCACCATGCGATGGAAACTCTCTTCATAATCTGGCGTGTGATTCTTTAAACGCACTTCAATCAAGCCCACCATGCCAAGACCCACCGCGTCCGGCGAGAGCCGTGCGTGATAGCCGAGGATGAGGTTTGCCTGTTCGAGATTGATGCGGCGGCGTGAACATTGAGACGCCGAAAGACCGACTAAATCACTGAGTTCCTGATTGGTAAGGCGGCCGTTAGATTGTAATAGTGTCAATATCTTAAGGTCGTAATCGTCTACCTGAGTCATTCTGCTTCCACAGCGTTATAGGGTGCGCTTTGGTACAGATAACCTGATTAAAGCCAAGGTTGTCCAACACTATTTTCTGATGACGTGAAATGCATGCACAAATCGTGCATGCATCTCGTTGGAAAGGATTATTCGTCGTCGTAAGACGGCCCTGCGTAGTTATCAAAACGCGACCACTGGCCATTGAAGGTCAATCGTACTGTGCCGATAGGGCCGTTACGCTGCTTACCGAGGATGATCTCGGCGATCCCTTTAAGATCGCTGTTTTCGTGATACACCTCATCGCGATAGATGAACATAATCAAGTCAGCATCCTGCTCGATCGAACCCGATTCACGCAGATCCGAGTTCACCGGACGTTTATCGGCGCGCTGCTCCAGTGAGCGGTTAAGCTGCGACAACGCCACCACCGGAACATTAAGCTCTTTCGCCAAGGCCTTGAGCGAGCGCGAGATCTCTGCGATTTCCAGCGTACGGTTGTCCGATAACGCCGGCACGCGCATCAACTGGAGATAGTCGATCATGATCAGGCTTAAACCGCCATTCTCACGAAACACGCGGCGCGCGCGCGAACGCACTTCCGTGGGCGTCAGACCAGAAGAATCATCGATAAACATGTTCTTCTTCTCAAGCAGGATGCCCATGGTGGCAGAGATGCGCGCCCAATCTTCGTCTTCCAGCTGGCCGGTACGAATGCGCGTCTGGTCCACGCGCGACAATGACGCCAGCATACGCATCATCAGCTGTTCGCTGGGCATCTCCAGACTGAAAATCAGCACCGGTTTGTCCTGTAGCATCGCGGCGTTTTCGCACAGGTTCATGGCGAAAGTGGTTTTACCCATCGACGGACGCGCCGCCACGATGATCAAATCTGAACCCTGCAAACCGGCGGTCTTTTTGTTGAGATCCTGATAGCCGGTATCCACTCCGGTGACACCATCGTGCGGGGTCGACACCAGCGCTTCAATACGCGATACCGTGGCTTCCAGAATTTGCTCAATGTTCTGCGGGCCTTCTGCTTTATTGGCGCGCTGTTCAGCAATCTTAAAGACGTTGGATTCTGCGAAATCGAGCAAATCTTCACTGCTGCGCCCCTGCGGATCGTAACCGGCATCAGCAATTTGGTTCGCGACCGAGATCATTTGGCGCACAACGGCACGTTCACGCACGATATCCGCATAAGCGCCGATATTCGCTGCACTTGGCGTGTTTTTCGCCAGCTCTGCAAGATAAGCAAAGCCACCGGCCATCTCCAGCTCGCCCAGTGTTTCCAGCGATTCAGAGAGCGTAATAAGGTCAATCGGCTGGCCCATTTCCAGCAGACGCTGCATCTCAGAGAAGATCATGCGGTGCGAACGGTTGAAGAAATCATCCGCCACCACGCGCTCGGAGACGTTATCCCAGCGTTCGTTATCCAGCATCAACCCACCGAGCACCGACTGCTCCGCTTCAATAGAGTGCGGCGGCATTTTCACGCCTTCCAGCTGACGATCGCGGGGTTCGTTGGATTTGTTGGTGGGTTTATTTCCTGCCATAGTGAATGCATTACCGATCGTGAAAGGGACGCGCAAGTATACCGTCCCAGGATGAACAATCACAGGAGTCAGAATGGCAAAGCGTATTCAGTTCAACCAACACGGTGGCCCGGAGGTACTGCAATGGGTCGATTTTGAGCTGGCCGATCCCGCCGAACATGAGGTTCAGGTCGAAAACAAGGCGATTGGCATCAACTATATCGACACCTATGTGCGCAGCGGGCTCTATCCGGTGACAGCTTTCCCGTCCGGGCTGGGCACTGAAGCCGCTGGCGTGGTGAAACGCGTTGGCTCAGGCGTGACGCGCTTTAAGCCCGGCGATCGCGTGGTCTATTGTCAGGCTGCGCTGGGTGCCTATAGCGAAATGCATAACGTGGCGGAAGAGCGCCTGGTGATCCTGCCGGAGAGCATTAGCTTTGAACAAGGTGCTGCCTCGTTTTTGAAAGGCTTAACCGTGCAGTATTTGCTGCGTCAGACCTACAAAGTGAAAGCCGATGAAATCTTCCTGTTCCATGCCGCAGCGGGCGGCGTGGGACTGATTGCCTGTCAGTGGGCTAAAGCGCTGGGCGCGCATCTGATTGGTACCGTGGGCTCCGCCGAAAAAGCGCAGATTGCAAAAAATGCCGGTGCCTGGGCGACCATTAACTATCGCGAGGAGAATATCGCTCAGCGCGTCAGTGAATTGACTGACGGTGAAAAGGTCGCGGTGGTGTATGACTCGGTGGGGAAAGATACCTGGGAACCTTCTCTCGATAGCCTGCGTCGTCATGGCTTAATGGTGAGTTTTGGTAATGCCTCGGGCCCCGTCACCGGCGTTGATCTTGGGATTCTGAACAAGAAAGGTTCGCTGTTTGTCACACGCCCTTCGCTGTTTGGTTACATTACCAATCGTCAGGAACTGGATAACGCCAGCAACGAGTTGTTCTCGTTAATTGCCAGTCGTGCGATTCAGCTGAAGGTACCAGAAGAGCAGAAGTTTGCCTTGAGCGATGCGGTGCGCGCGCATCAGGTTCTTGAGAGCCGCGCCACGCAAGGTTCCAGCTTGCTGATTCCCTAAAAAGTTAAGGGCTTCCCGAAGGAAGCCCTTTTTTCTTTCTTTTTATAGTTCGCGCTGGTGTAGGGTCAGCGGCGATGAATTCGTTTTGAATTACTTTACGCATCCTGACAGAAAACATAAGTAAAAAATATGTTTAATTGCAGATTCGTACTAAGCAATTACCGACTCTGTGATCGCTCCCGCATTTAGCGCCAACCACGCCGCTCTAACTTACTGATTTTTCTTTTCAGTCTGTTCAATTTCACTTCACCGCTCGGTGTCGTAAAGGCGCGATAAAGCCACACGGCTACCACCGCCAACACCAGCCACGGTAACAACTTGATAACAAGCGCGAATAACCCGCCGAGGAACATCACAACAGTGGCAACAACCAATGCAGCGATAACGCCCAGCAGTGAAACGCCAGTCAGCAACAGCATCAGAAAAAAGCCGATAACAAATAAAATTTCCACGAAGGCTCTCCTGTGTAAGTAACACAGAATGTATTACAAAATACGTGCCAATATAGGAATACGGTTAATACATTGAAAAATAAGATGTTATATTCAGAAGAGGTATTTCAGCAGTGATGAAATTCACTAATTATTGGTGCATTTTAAACCGTATTAACGGCAGCGATGCTCCTCTGAAGGGACAGAAATGGCCCGTCAGAAAAGCAAAGCTTCCGCGCCAGAGACAAATACGCTGAGAGCGTTTTCAGCCATGCGCAGCATCGGGCCGTTTCCCAAAAATGGGGCGAATGTTCGCGCGGCAGATCGGCACAGAGGTGCTTTCCCTGGCGTTCGGACTGCCCTTTTATGGCCGGGCACACCGGCCCACCACGACTCACCTACAATCAGGCTTCCTGTGGAATCTTATCCGCGACCAGCGCCAGTGCCGCTTCCAGCACCCGTACATCGGCACCCGGCTTATGGGCATTCTCACTTAAATGACGACGCCACTGGCGCGCACCAGGAATGCCCTGGAACAGGCCCAGCATATGGCGTGTAACGTGCCCCAGATAGGTGCCTTTGCTCAGCTCCGCTTCGATGTAAGGGTACATCGCACGCACCACCGCGACCGGATCGACAGACGGCGTATCGCGGCCAAACAGTTCACGATCCACTTGCGCCAGGATGCCGGGGTTCTGATACGCTTCACGGCCCATCATCACACCATCCATATGTTGCAAATGCGTTTTCGCCTCTTCCAGCGTCTTGATGCCGCCGTTAATCGCCATGGTCAGCGCCGGAAAATCACGCTTCAGCTGATAGACACGCGGATAATCCAGCGGCGGAATCTCACGGTTCTCTTTCGGGCTTAAACCAGAAAGCCATGCCTTACGCGCATGGATAATAAAGGTATCGCAGTTGCCCTTATTGGCCACCGTACCAATGAAATCACACAGAAATGCGTAGCTGTCCTGCTCATCAATTCCGATACGGGTTTTCACCGTCACCGGAATACTGACCACATCGCGCATCGCTTTAATGCAATCTGCGACCAGCGCGGCGTCAGCCATCAGACAGGCACCAAAGCGCCCATTCTGCACGCGATCGGATGGGCAACCGACGTTAAGGTTAATCTCGTCGTAACCGCGCGCTTCCGCCAGCTTCGCACATTGCGCCAGGGCTGCCGGATCGCTGCCGCCCAACTGCAGCGCCAGCGGATGCTCCTCTTCGCTGTAAGCCAGATAATCGCCTTTGCCGTGAATAATGGCGCCCGTGGTCACCATTTCGGTATACAGCAGCGTATCGCCGCTCAGCTTACGGTGAAAATAACGGCAGTGGCGATCGGTCCAGTCCAGCATCGGAGCGATAGAAAAACGTTGCGAAGAGAAAGTATCGGTCATGAAACGCAGTAAATCCGGAGTTAGTGAGTGACGAGAAACTGCGCAATGATACCACAGCAATAACGGGCGACACAGCCGCCCGTTATTTCACTCACACCGTCGGGGCTGTTGAGGTTGATGAGGCTGGCAGAGAGGGCTCGCCCACTTTCACCGGCGCGGTTTCCCGTGTGTTGAAGGCGACCCAGGTTGAAATAACACCCAGTAACGAGAACATCACCGCCGGTCCGATCCAGCCGACCATGCCGTACACGCCTGTTGCGATGAACGGTAACAGCCCCGCCACTACGGACGCGCCGTTGTAGCCCAATGAAATACCCGAGGAGCGGACGTTAGCCGGAAACTGCTCGGAAAACCAACTCGACTCCACCGCAAAAATCGGGTCATGGCTAAAGAGCAGAGACATAGCGACAGCGACAATCACCATCATCACTGCACCGGTGTTGATCAGCATAAACATAGGAATGCCAAACAGAATGGTGAAGATGGCGCCAATCAGGAATATTGGGCGACGTCCCACCTTATCACTTAGCGCGCCATACAGCAGATGGCTGCCGAGCCCCAGCGCTGAACCAATCAACGTGCCCCATAACACATGGCGCGTATCTGTGATTTCCGCCAGCACCACATAGGACAACATAAAACTGGTCGTGATGTAGTAGCCACCCGTCTCTGCCAGGCGTAGCCCCATAATTTTGACGATGGTGCGCCAGTCGCGACGAATCACTTCCAGCGCGGGCTGTTGCACAATCTGCTTATCTGCTTTGGCTTTCTCGAATTCCGGCGATTCCGCGACCTGCATTCGGATAAAGATGCCAATGGCCACCATCACAAACGAGATCAGGAACGGCATGCGCCACACCCAATCACCTTCAAACAGTGCCGCAGAGAGCAGGAAAGAACCATTCGCCAGCAGCAGGCCGAGCGGTATCCCGAGTTGCGGTACTGCACCATAGAAACCGCGCTTTTTCACGGGTGCATGTTCGAAGGCCATTAACACCGCGCCGCCCCACTCTGCGCCGAATCCGATCCCCTGGATCATGCGTAATAAGATCAACAAGATCGGTGCCAGCACGCCAGCCTGCTCATAGGTTGGCAACGCACCGATCAATACGGTGGCACCGCCCATGGCCAGTAATGACCAGAACAGCACGGTTTTTCGGCCATAGCGATCGCCGAAATGGCCGGCGAGGTAGCCGCCAAACGGGCGCATCAGGAAGCCGACCGCTAAAGTGGCGAATGCCGCCAGAATGCCGACGATAGGCTCTTGCGTGTGGAAAAAGATTTTGCCGAACCAGGCTGCAGCGGCGGTGCCGTAGATAAAGAAATCATAGCTCTCCACCGCTGAGCCAATCATTGAGGCGAAAGAGACTTTCGCCGCATTGTCGCGGGTGTTTGCAGGTACAGAAGTCGTGTTCATGTGTTACCCCGGTATTATCGTATTTTTCGGGCAGCAGTGATGGAGCGGTTAATTTGCAGGTTTGCTCCAGGTCTCGATCACTCTGCTGTCATCACGTTGCCCCAATCCGGCTTCTGCTGCCGCCAGATAACGAGCATGAGCGACCTGTAACAGCGGAACCTCAGCGTGGCAGGCGGTCGCCGCCTCTGCCACTAACCCGCTATCTTTGACAAAGATGTTGATGGCGCTGGAGACCGGGACATCTGTCCCCTCCAGCATGCGCGGACCACGATCTGACAACATCCACGATCCCGCCGCGCCGCGCTCGACCAGTTTCAATACCTGAGCGGGTGCTAACCCCAGCGACTTTGCCAGACTTAGCGCCTCCGCGGCTGCCACAATATGCACCGAGCAAAGGTGCTGATTGATCACCTTGATCCCCTGCCCCTCGCCAACCTCGTCACCCACTATCGACACCGATCCCATGGTTTTGAGTACTGGCTCAACAAAGGCAATGGCGGCAGATGCGCCGGAAGCAAAAATCACTAACTCACCGGTGCTGGCGCGGGCGGTTCCGCCCGTGACCGGTGCATCCACCACCTGCGCACCGGCAGCAATCAGTGAAGAAGCCGTCTCACGTACCGCCTGCGGCCCGACAGTGGACATGATGACCCAGTGCTGACCAGTCACCTGCGGCAGCGCTTCCGCCACCAGCGCCTGCAGCTGCTGTGGCGTGGCGACCATCACCACTACTACATCCGCTTCAGGTGCTTCTGCAATGCGACTAACCGCTTCAATTCCCTGCGCCTGAGCACGCTGGCGCGACGCTTCAAACACATCCACTCCGATTACCGCATGCCCTGCACGCTGAATCTGGCAAGCCATAGGAACACCAATTGCCCCGGTGCCGACAAATATCACCTTCATGCTGTTCTCCTTTCGCGCCGTTATGCCAGCCAGACGCGAATCGCGCTGACCATCGCTTCTGTGGAAATGCCGTAGCGGTCGTGCAAAGTGGGCAACGCGCCCGCATCCAGGAACTGATCGGGCAAGCCGATTTGACGAAACACGGGCATGACCTGCGCATGCATTAACGTGGTCGCCACCGCCTCACCCAAACCGCCGACCAGGCTATGGTTCTCAACCACCACCACTAAACGCCCGGCACGGCGGCACTGGGTGATAATGGTTTCAGTGTCCAGAGGCTTGATGGTCGGTACGTGCAATACCGCAACATCAACGTTATCGGCTGCCAACGCTTTTGCTGTCTCCAGTGCTCGCATTGTCATAATCCCACTGGAAATCAGCAGCACATCACGGCCATCGCGCAGCAATTTGGCTTTGCCCAGTTCGAATTGATAATTGTATTCGTTCAGCACCAGCGGCACCTTACCGCGCAACAGACGCATATAAACCGGCCCCTGATGGTCAGCGATAGCGGCAACGGCTTGCTCCGTGTCCAGCGCATCACAAGGATCAACAATGGTCATGCCCGGAATACCCCGCATCAGCGCGATATCTTCAGTGGCCTGATGGCTTGGGCCGTAGCCGGTGGTTAACCCCGGCAGCGCAGCGCAGATTTTCACATTCAGCTGCTCTTCCGCGATCACCTGATGGATAAAGTCGTAGGCACGACGCGTGGCAAACACCGCATAGGTGGTCGCAAATGGCGTCATGCCCTCCTTCGCCATGCCACCGGCTGCGCCCATCAATAGCTGCTCTGCCATGCCCATCTGAAAATGACGTTCTGGATAGGCCTGGGCGAAGATATGCAAATCGGTGTATTTTGACAGGTCGGCAGTCAACCCAACGATCGACGGCCGGGTCGCAGCGGCTTTGACCAGCGCATGACCAAAGGGCGCAGCAACCGTGGCTTGACCTTCTGCGGCAATTGAGGCAATCATCGCCGACGTTGTCAGGCGTGGCTTTTTCTCTGTGGTGATGCTGCTCATTGCGTGGCCTCCTGAGCCTGATCGAGGATGGTGATGGCCTGTTGCCACTCGTCAGCATCCACACGAATAAAATGATTCTTTTCACGCGCTTCCAGGAATGGCACGCCTTTACCCATTAGCGTGTCCAGCAGAATGACGCGCGGCTTGGGTTCGCTTAACGCGCGTGCCCGATCAAATGCCTGCTTAACAGCAGCAATGTCATTGCCATCCACACGCTGTACATGCCAGCCAAATGCCTGCCACTTATCTGCCAGCGGTTCAAATCCCATGACCTTGCCAGAGGGGCCATCTGCCTGCTGCTGGTTGATATCCACCATGACGATCAAATTACTCAGTTGATGATGCGCCGCTCCCATCGCAGCTTCCCAGGTTGCCCCTTCATCCAGTTCGCCATCTGACATTGAGTTGTAAACAAAAGCCGGATTTCCTTTATGACGCAATGCCAATGCCATACCGACACCAATCGTCAGCCCCTGTCCGAGCGATCCGCCTGAAATTTCCATGCCTGGCGTGTAGGTCGCCATGCCAGACATTGGTAAGCGACTATCATCAGATCCGTACGTTTCCAGCTCCTCCACAGGAATCACGCCCGCTTCAATCAACGCCGCATAAAGAGCAATCGCATAGTGGCCGTGGGAAAGCAGAAAACGGTCGCGGCCTTCCCATTCGGGTTCTTCCGCGCGGTAATTCATCGCATGGCACCATGCCACGGCCAGCATATCAGCCAGTCCCAGAGCCTGGCCGATATAGCCTTGCCCCTGTACTTCGCCCATTTGCAATGCGTAGCGGCGAATACGATAAGCGTGCTGTGACAGCCGCTGTGTAAGGCTCAATTCCGGTTCTGCAAGAGTCGTCATATCTGTTCCTGAAAGAAGAGAAAATCAGCAGAGTTGGCAAGCAGAAGAGCGATCTGTCATGGTGAAAGCTGCAGCGGATTCACGTGCCATTTTCACCTGCTTGCCGTTTAGCAGCAGATTACTCAGCCCTGGCGCCTGCCGACAAAAGCAAAAAATGCATCAACTGTTGAATGGGATTCACAAATGACATTATTAAAAAAAGCCCCACTGTCGCTGTTGCGCGCGTTTGAAGCCGCAGGCCGCACAGGGGCATTTACCGCCGCAGCGCAAGAGTTGGATTTGTCGCCTAGCGCCATTAGTCATGCGATTCGTAAGCTGGAAGAGACGCTCGACACGCGCCTGTTTCAGCGCAGTACACGCGAAATCATGCTAACCAAAGAAGGGGCAATCTTGCTGGAACATATCCAGCGGGGATTTGATGAGATGCAGCGTGGACTTTCGCTCGTCACCGCTGATGAATCGCGGCCACTGCGTCTGCACACCGCGCCAAGCTTTGCCCATCAGTGGCTATTACCCCGCCTGGGAAGCTTTATTGCCGCACACCCACATATTGATCTGCGTCTTTCAGCCAGCACCGAATATGCGCGCTTTGAGCAGGATGACTATGATTTAGATATTGTTTATGGCGAGCCGCGTCCTTCGCCTTACGAGAAAATCCCGCTGGCCGTGGAGGAATTAACACCGCTTTGCTCACCACAGATTGCCGCACGCATCCGCTGCCCGGAGGACCTCTATCACCAATCGTTGATTCAGTGCGATGTGCAACTCTACCAATGGAAGGGCTGGTTTGAAGCCAATCACCTGACGCCTCCGCGCCATTATGGTTTGCGCTTTGACCGCAGTTTTATGGCGATTGCCGCTGCCGTTGATGGTCTGGGAGTGGTGCTGGAATCCAAATTATTAGCAGAACGAGAGCTTGCCAGTGGGCGCTTAGTTTGTCCGCTGATTGAGACCACCCAGGAGATTCACTATATCGGCCATTACCTGGTGTTCCCACGGCATCAGCATCGCCACTTTGCGTTAGATAGCTTTAAAGATTGGCTACTTTCCCAGTTGAATCTGGCACAGCTTCGCTGATTGATAACGATCACAAATTCTGCGCCCAGGAATGAAACAGGCCGCCAATGGCGACCTGTTTTTGTGAGCATGTTCACGCCATTTCAGGGTGAATGTTAGCGTGATGTGAAATGACGCAATCAGAAGTTAAATCCGAGCTGCAGCATGCCGCCCCAGGTATTATCGTCACCCACTGAACCAGCAAGATCCAGATGCACCGTGTTGTTAAACGGTGAAACGCCCAGACCTGCGGTAAACACATTGGCATCATTTGATTTCATATCCGCACGATAACCCGCGCGCAGTGCTAACCAATCCAGCACGCGATACTCGGCCCCCACTCCCGCATATTGGCTGCTTTCTTCCGATTTGAAACGCTTGGTTTGCGTCAAATCAACATCGCCTGCCAGGGTGAACGCGCCGTAGTTCCAGGCCAGACCTGACGTGACCAGCGGACGGATTTGATAGGTATCGCGGTAGCCTTCCACTGTTTTGGTGTCGATGTCGCGTGAGATCAGGTTCTGCCCTGTCACACCCAACGTCCAATGCTCACCAAAGTCGGTCGCGATGCCTGCATCAATGTTGAAGCCGGTATCGGAACTGCGGTATTGGCTGTTGTTGATATTACTTTTATCAAAGTTATAAATACTGGCGGTGTAGTTATACAGCCAGGTTTTTTGCAGCTTTGGTGTCACGCCCACAGAAACCGGATGGCCAGCGACATCAAATTCATGTGCCAGTGCCACACCATAGTCCGTGACTAGTGCTGCCAGACCATGACCGCTCGAACTCAGTTTATCCTGATCGCCTGGCACGGGGATCACCGTGCCGTTAGCCACACCGCGCAGATAGGTAATATCGCTGTCCACAACGTTAGCCCGCACACTGGCCGTGCCGTAGGCTTTGGTAATAAAGGCAAAAGGCAGTGTTTCATTCGGTACAGTAACAGCAAAAGCGACACCCGCAGTACCGTGTGCTTTATCACCCTTTAAGTCATCCAGCTGATTAGCCATATCACCAGCCGCAGCCTTTAATTCCGGATAACCTCTTAAATAGTCGGCAAACGTCAGATTGTCGATCACGTTTTTGTAGCGATCAACACTGTCCGTGATGTCATCAACTTTGTTAATTAATTTGTCTTTGTCGGTAACCTGCACACCGGCTGAAGGGAATATGACGCTGACGTTATCTTCAGGTTTGGCTTTGGTCATCAATGCCGGGTTAGCCAGCACCGCTGAACTCCAGGTTGACGAAGCGACGCCGGTGCCACCCATGGCATCGTTACGCGCGTCATACCATGTACCTGCTGCCAGAGCTGAAGAAGAAAGAAATACTGCATTCAAACCAACAAGATAAGCTACTTTTTTGTGCCTGAATAATGTCTTCACCATGAGCCTGCCATCACCTTTGAAATGTCGCTGAATAACTCAGAAACGAAACAGTTTAGTTAGCCGCTATTCTGAACCCTAGCTAACACATCATTGCTGTGAATTAAAAGGAAATAGCACTGCTGTTCACAGAATTGGATACAACCACACCATTCTGTTGTTTAGTTATGCAGAAAAATGAACAAATCCTAAATTGATGCCAGATATTACTTAAGGCCTTTTGAACCTTAGACGCTAACCCGGTGAGTTGCAAAGCAAAAATAGCGTGATAATTACGCTATATGACTGATCTCATAGAGGGTCTGAAATGAGCAGTTTTATCAGCACAACAGGAAGGTTAAGTTAATTTATTGATTAACGAGATTTTTCCTGGTCTTTAACCGGGTAAAAAGCAATCACAGCAGGGTAAAAGTTTGTGTGATAAAATAACATCGCCTGCAACCTGGAGAACACTTATGTCAAACCTCACGCCCGCACAACTGCTTACTCAGGCAGAATCCCTTTGCCTTGACCGCGGCGTGCGCCTGACCACTCAACGCGCTGAAGTGTTGCGTTTAATGGCTGAGCAGAATGGTTCGATCAGTGCTTACGATCTGCTGGATCAACTTCGCATCAGCGAGCCGCAGGCTAAACCTCCGACCATTTACCGCGCGTTGGATTTTCTGCTGGAACAGGGTTTTATTCATCGTGTCGAATCAAATAATAGTTATGTGGTTTGCCACCATTTCGACGAGCCTGCGCATACTTCGGTGATGCTGGTGTGTGATGGTTGTGCGGCAGTCAGTGAAAAACACGCACAGGGCGTAGAAAAGATTATTTCGGGATTGGCCGATCAAGCCGGTTTCTCATTGCGCCACACGGTTATTGAAGCCCATGGTTTGTGTGAAAACTGCGCAGAAGTCGCAGCGTGCAATCATCACGATAGCTGCGATCACGATCATGAGATTGATACGAAAAAGAGAGTGAGAAAAGGGTGAGTGGCACTTCCTTGTGCCTTGCCGACGGGTGATCGGCGGGGTAGGAGCATCTTCCTTAATTCCGGTTACCAGCGGTAATCTTTATTGTGACTTTCCCAGTCTTTCACTTCGCTTTCGGCCTGGTCTTTCGCGTAGCCGTAGCGTTCCTGAATTTTACCGACAAGCTGCTCGCGCTTACCTTCGATGACCGTCATATCGTCATCCGTCAGCTTGCCCCACTTCTCTTTCATTTTCCCTTTAAACTGCTTCCAGTTACCGCTCGCTTCGTCTTTGTTCATCATAATCCTCCACATCATCCTGAGTGAGATGCGATGATATCCTGATAAATCAGGTAATCACCCACACAACGCGCTACTCAATTGCGCCGTATGAGATAATTATAGTAGCCAGATAGGATTACGCAAAAAATACAGAATAATCTGTAGTTTACGCTTCGCTTATTCAAACAGTGAACCAGCTGTCGTGTCGCCAGTGACGTCGCCACATCCACCAGAGCGTCAAGCCACGCAAGGCAAGAAACACCGTCACCGCCAGCCATAAGCCGTGATTACCGAGCCACGGGAGTGTCAGCAAGGCAAGCCCATAACCCACTGCCGCCATCACCATGCTGTTGCGCATTTCGCGCCCGCGCGTGGCACCGATAAACATACCGTCCAGCAGATAGCACCAGACACCGATCAGCGGAAGAATCACCTGCCAGCCAAGATAGCGATCGGCCATCTCTCGCAGTGGCTCAAGCGAAGTGAGCAACGCCACAATTTCGGGGCCGGTTATTGCATAGATGGCTGCGAACGCCAGGGCAACGATACCAGCCTGACGGCAGGCAGCATGCCAAATCAGTAATAAGCGACTGCGATCTCGCGCCCCCACCGCTTCACCGGAGCAGGCCTCCACGGCATAGGCAAAACCATCCAGCGCATAGGCCGTAAACGTCAGGAACATCAGCAGTACGGCATTCACCGCAACAACATCCGGCCCTAAACGCGCGCCCAGCAAGGTGAGTGACGCGAAACAGATTTGCACCATTAGCGAACGCAGCATGATGTCGCGGTTGAGCCGGAACAGGCGTGCCGCATCACCACGCCAACTCTGTTTTAGCTGATTGAAAGAAATGCCGCGCAACTTAAGCACACGTACCACCATCCATAACCCCACACCCAGCGTGACGTACTCTGCCACCGCCGTTGCCGCCGCCGCACCTGCAACGCCCCAGTGAAGCTTCAGCACAAACAGGAGATCGAGCAGGATATTCAGCAGGTTACCGACAATGAGCAGCACCATCGGCGCTCGCGCATATTGCACGCCAAGCAACCAGCCCAAAATTACCAGATTGGCTAAGGTCGCCGGTGCGCTAAGCCAGCGAATGTTGATAAAAATTTGTGCCTGGTGTTGCACTTCCGGGCTGCCGCCCATTAATGAGGCTGCGATCAAACTGAAGGGCGCGCGCAGTAATAAAAACAGCACGCCCGCCACCAGAGCGATCAGCAGAGGTTGCGTCAACGCCCGCGCTAAGGCGGTTTTATCGTTCGCGCCAAACGCCTGCGCAGTCAAACCCGTGGTGCTCATGCGCAGGAACAACAGCAACATAAAGATGAAACTGGTCGCCGTTGCACCTACCGCCACGCCACCGAGGTAAATGGGGCTATCGAGATGGCCAATCACTGCCGTATCGACGACACCGAGCAGAGGAACGGTAATATTGGAGAGAATCATCGGCAGCGCCAGCCGCCACAATGCTTTATCTGAAGAGGAAAACAGCCGCATTCGCCCGTTCCATTGTTGCGCTGGTCAATAGGACCATTAACCGACAATCAGCCTGAGGAGGAAAATCAATGTATCAGACTGCGGTCAGCACAGCGACCAACCGCAGCGGGGGAATTCAATGAGAGATTACAGCCATTCGCCGTTACGTACGATGCCCACAGCCAAACCTTCAACGGTCAGAGCCTGCTCACGGGTATCGACCACAATCGGCTGGAATTCGGTGTTTTCTGGCAGCAAATGCACAATGGCACCCTGCTTTTTCCAGCGTTTGACAGTTACTTCATCATCAATGCGCGCCACTACAACCTGACCATTACGGACTTCCTGGGTTTTATGCACGGCAAGCAAGTCACCGTCCATAATCCCGATGTCTTTCATCGACATACCACTCACCCGCAGCAGAAAATCGGCGGTAGGTTTAAACAGATTGGCATCAACCTGATAGTGCACTTCGATGTGCTCTTGCGCCAGCAGCGGCTCACCGGCGGCCACGCGACCGATCAGCGGCAACCCTTCGGAGACTTCTTCTTCCATTAGCAGGCGGATGCCGCGAGAAGCGCCAGATACAATTTCGATGACGCCTTTACGCGCCAGTGCTTTCAGATGTTCTTCCGCAGCATTGGGCGAGCGAAAACCCAGTTGCGCAGCAATTTCCGCACGCGTTGGCGGCATGCCGGTCTGGTTAATGTGGTCGCGAATAAGATCATAGACCTGTTGCTGCCTGGTGGTTAACGCTTTCATCCCGCCCCCTGGTTGTTTATACAGTCGCTGTGAGTATATACAGGTATTGGCGAAATGAAAACCAAAACAGAGGGAAAAATCAGCGGTTTGAAGATTCTGGAATACCTATCGCAAATGCGACCAGAGCAGTGCGATCCAGACAAACAGAGCCAGTAAGATAGCCAGCAACACCGCCGCTGAGCCCATATCTTTAGCTCGTCCGGCTAAAGGATGGCGCTCTTGCCCAATGCGGTCCACCACCGCTTCGATGGCGCTATTCAGGATTTCAACGATGATCACCAGCACCACGGAGCCAATCATCAGCACACGGGAAATCGCATCAACATCCAGCCAGCAAGCCACCACAATCGCCACCAGTGCAGCAATGGCTTCCTGACGAAATGCGGCTTCATGTTTCCAGGCGGCGCGCAAGCCCTGCCAGGAATAACCGGCTGCATTCACTATTCTTTGAATACCGGTGACGTTATTTGCCATGCTTTGGAACCCTTGATGTGATTTGGCGTCAATATGTGGGCTATCTGAGGTCGTGTAAGCCACAGATCTTCGTTGCACTTTCTGGTATGCTTGCCGCGCTTTGCTAACAAGAGGCTTTAAGTTGTCTATGTCAGGTTGGCGTAAACTTTATTACAAACTATTGAATTTACCACTCTCTTTTTTGGTAAAGAGTAAGGTCATTCCGACCGATCCTGTCTCAGAACACGGGATCGATCCGACTCGTCCAGTGATGTATGTTTTGCCTTATGATTCAAAGGCTGACCTGCTCACTCTTCGGACACAGTGCCTGAAACATGATCTGCCCGATCCGCTGGCTCCGCTGGAGATCGACGGCACGCTACTGCCGCGTCACGTGTTTATTCATGATGGCCCACGCGTATTCCCCTATTTCGTTGCCAATCCTGAGTCGGTGAAGCTATTCCACGACTATCTCGATTTGCACCGTAGTAACCCTGATCTCGACGTACAGATGTTACCGGTGGCGGTGATGTTTGGTCGTGCGCCGGGACGCGAAATCCAGGGAGAAGATACGCCACATCTGCGCATCCTTAATGGTGTAGAGAAATTCTTCGCCATTTTGTGGCACGGACGTGACAGCTTTGTGCGCTTCTCGCCGACCGTTTCCCTGCGCCAGATGGCGACGGAGCACGGTACGGATAAGTCGATAGCCCAGAAGCTGGCACGCGTGGCTCGCATTCACTTCGCGCGTCAGCGCCTGGCTGCTGTAGGCCCACGTCTGCCTGCGCGTCAGGATCTGTTCAACAAGCTGCTGCAATCCAAAGCGATTGAAAAAGCGGTTGAAGATGAAGCGCGTAGCAAAAAAATCTCGCACGAGAAAGCCCAGCAGAATGCTGTTGAGATGATGGAAGAGGTCGCAGCGAACTTCTCGTATGAGGCCATTCGCGTCACAGACCGCGTGATGGGCTGGCTGTGGAGCCGCCTTTATCAGGGCATCAACGTCAACGGTGGCGAGCGAGTCCGTCAGCTGGCGCAAGATGGCCATGAGATTGTGTATGTGCCCTGCCATCGCAGCCACATGGACTATCTACTGCTCTCTTACGTGCTCTACCATCAGGGGCTGGTGCCGCCACACATCGCGGCCGGTATCAACCTGAACTTCTGGCCAGCAGGTCCGATTTTCCGTCGTCTGGGTGCTTTCTTTATTCGCCGTACCTTCAAGGGCAACAAACTCTATTCCACGGTGTTCCGTGAATATCTGGGCGAGTTGTTCAGCCGCGGATATTCAGTCGAGTATTTCGTTGAAGGCGGGCGCTCGCGCACGGGCCGACTGCTGGATCCTAAAACCGGCACGCTGTCGATGACCTTGCAAGCCATGTTGCGCGGCGGTAGCCGTCCGATTACGTTTGTTCCGATCTACATCGGCTATGAACACGTCATGGAAGTGGGTACTTACGCCAAAGAGTTACGTGGCGCGGCCAAAGAGAAAGAGAGTTTCCTGCAGATGGTGCGCGGGTTACGTAAACTGCGCAATCTTGGCCAGGGCTACGTTAACTTCGGCGAACCCCTGCCGTTGATGAACTATCTGAACAAAAACGTGCCGGAATGGCGTGATGCGATCGATCCGATTGAACCACAACGCCCGGCATGGATGACGCCGACCGTAAATGATATTGCGGCACGTCTGATGGTGCGTATTAACGAAGCCGGTGCCGCCAATGCCATGAACCTGTGCGTCACTGCACTGCTGGCTTCACGTCAGCGCTCCCTGACGCGTGAACAGTTGATTGAGCAACTGGAATGCTACACCCAGCTGCTGCGTACCGTGCCTTATTCGCCGGAAGCGACCGTGCCGGAGATGAGTGCTGAAGCGCTGCTTGATCACGCCATGGGCATGAACAAGTTTGAGACGGAACAAGACAGTATCGGCGATATCATCATTCTGCCGCGCGAGCAGGCCGTCCTGATGACCTACTACCGCAACAACATCCACCACATGCTGGTCATGCCATCGCTGATTGCCGCTATTGTGCAGCAGCATCGTGAGATCAGTGAGGCGGAACTGCTGCGTCAGGTGAGTCTGGTTTACCCGATGCTGAAGAGTGAGCTGTTCCTGCGCTGGGATAACGCAGAGCTGCCAGGCGTGCTGAATGCCCTCTGTGCTGAGATGGCGCGACAAGGCCTGATTACCGAGCATGATGGGCAGTTACGCATGAATCCGGCCCGCCATCGTTCATTGCAACTGCTGGCTGCCGGTATCCGTGAAACGCTGCAGCGTTTTGCCATCACCTTCGCCATTCTGAGTGCCAAGCCGACGATTAACCGCGGCACGCTGGAGAAAGAGAGCCGCACGCTGGCGCAGCGTTTGTCAGTGTTGCATGGCATTAACGCGCCAGAGTTCTTCGACAAAGCGGTGTTTACCGCGCTGGTGCTGTCACTGCGTGATGAAGGCTACATCAGTGATTCAGGCGATGCCGATGCGGAACGCACCCACATTATGTGGCAGATGCTGGCAGAGCTGGTGACCAGTGATGTCCGTCTGACCATTGAAAGTGCTGTAGCCCACGAATAACGTCGGGCATAAAAATAGAAAGGCGACCCTCAACGGGTCGCCTTTTTTATGGCAGCAACCCCTTAAAACAGGTCAATAAATGGCTGAGTATTGAGAAGTACGCCGATAAACAGCACCAGACCAACGTAGTTATTATTCAGAAAGGCCTGGAAGCAAGGATCGCGTTCACGTTGAGCAATCAGCTTTTGTTGATACACAAAGAAGCCGCCCGCCACCAGCAATGACCAGTAAAACGCCCCGTTCAGATGCAACATCAATCCGACTAGCGCCATTAGCCCCAACGTGGCCAACTGCAATAAGCCGATGATCAATTTATCGAAACGTCCGAACAGAATCGCTGTGGATTTCACGCCAATCTTTAGGTCGTCATCACGATCAACCATCGCATATTGCGTGTCGTAAGCCACCGTCCAGCAGATATTCGCGAAGAACACCAGCCAACAAACAAGAGGTAAGGACTCACTAACCGCCGCCCAACCCATTGGAATCGCCCAGCCGAATGCCGCTCCCAATACCACCTGGGGTAAATGGGTGTAGCGCTTCATAAACGGATAGACCCACGCCAGTGCCAGGCCACCAAATGACAGCAAAATCGTCATACGGTTCATGGTCAGCACTAGCGCAAATGCCAGCAACCCGAGCACGACAAACAGGATTTTGGCCTCTTTCTCCGTCACCGCGCCGCTCGCCAGCGGACGCGATGCGGTCCGTTTGACATGACCATCCACCTTACGGTCCGCATAATCATTGATCACGCAGCCCGCGGCACGCATCACAATGACGCCGAGCACAAATACCACCAGCACAGACAAAGGCGGCACCGCCATGCCTGATAGCCACAGTGCCCACATGGTGGGCCACAACAGCAACAGCGTGCCAATCGGTTTATCGATGCGCATCAGGCGTCGATAAGCCTGCCATTTGGTCATGGTTAAGGTTTTTTCCACAATCCTTTATCCTTGATTCAGCGCGCGGTACAACGGCGACGCTGGTAAAAACAGTTCAGTTAGCAGCAGCGGTTTGCCTGATAAACGCAGGCGCGAGCGACGTCCCCACAGATCGTCCACCTGACCGGGATCGATAAAATCGCGGCTCAGCGTCGAGGAGGCGAAAAGATAGCGCCCCAGCGGACGGGTGCCAAGATTTTGCAGCATCTGCTCCGGGCCGTTCAACGTGCTTTCTGGCACCACGGTTCGCCCAATCAACCAGGGTTCGCCATCGCCGCACAGCACGATTTCACGTAACCAAAAGCGATCATCGGCGGGCAGGAATTCCGCTTCTGGCGCCATCTCGTCAGCGGTAATAAAGCTTTCGCGGATCAGTTCCACCGTCACCTGCTGGCAATGCTGCTCGAAGCGACGCGTCATGGAGTCTTCCTCCAGCAACCAGTCAAGCAGAGGGGGGGAAAGCAAGGGGGAAGTGGCTGGCAGCCAATGCAGTGCGAGTAACTGGCGCAGCGCGTGATGCGACATCAGGACATCTCCGGAGAAAAAGTTGCCCTAGTTTAACGCAGAGAATCGGGCGTGGCACTGCTGGTTGTGCCACGCCAGACAGAAGGGGGATTATTCGCGCTTTAAGCGATTGCTATTGGCTAACCACAGCGTGACCACCAGAATTAAAATCGCCGCTGAATAATAAAGCGTGTCGAACGGGTTTTTATGGTCAACGATAATCAGACGAATGATTGCGGTGATGCCGATATAGATGAAATAACGCAGCGGGAAGTGATAGCCGGACTGGAAGTACTTCACTATCAGCGCGATAAATTCGAAATAGAGAAAATAGATCACGATGCCTTCGATCAGCAGGTAAGAAGACGCCTGCTCACCGGTGCTGAACAGCACATTGGCTAAATGGATTGTCTCTTTGCCAAGAAACACCACCAGGATGATGGCCAACGTCACCAGGCCAATATTCAGAACCCACTGTAATACCGAAGCAATAAGCTGCCCCGATGCTGATTTTGTTGTCATTTTTATGCGCCTCAAAGTACGGAAACTCTCTGGCGTTATCATGCTGTAGTGTGATCAAAATCACAATATGCTACACATCAACATCCACACAGAGCGCGTCATAGCGCCAGTACTCGCAGTCACAGTCGATGACCCGTTTGTGTTGATCGCGGTTAATGCGTGTAATGAGTAATCCGGGAGTTCCGCTGGCGACATTGAGTGCAGGTGCAGCGCGCGCCGGTAATGGACCAGGAAGAATGGTAAAGCGTGCACCGCCGTAGCGAATGCCATAGCGCTGATCGTAGAGATCGGTAAGTGAGCGGGTGAGGTCTTCCTCTAGCAGGCCGGGAAAAAAGGCTGGATTGAGGTAATGCTCCACGTACAACACCGCGCGCCCATCAATACGTCGCAGGCGTCGAATGCGAAACACGCTATCCCCTTCCAGTAACTGCAAATGCCGTGCAATCACCAGCTGTGCCGGGACTTCCCGTGCCTCAATCACTTCAGTGAGAGCGATGCGCCCTTGCTCGGCGGCCATGGCATGAAAGTGGCTGTGATGGGCCGGGTTATACACCAGCCTGGGTGGGGCGAGAAACCAACCTCGACGCAGTTCACGGTAAATGACGCCCTGCGCTTCCAGTAAGCCCAGCGCCTCACGCAGGGTAATGCGCGTGGTGGAATAGTATTCACTTAAACTGCGTTCTGCCGGTAAACGCCCGCTGGCAAATTCACCATTTTCAATGCGTTCACTTAGCGCCGCCGCAATCACATCCACCGTTTTCGACAACATTTTTTAGCCTCATTTTGGGGCAATTCTGCACTATGACAGTTCGATGACTACAATATGACAGGCATATCCCACGCTTTCGCGCGCTGTATCCGCATGTGGAGCTGCGTAACACACCACATTTCACCACCACGGTCATAAAACCTTCATCTGATCGGGCTACATTGGCTCGGTTCTTGCTGGACTAGACCAAGACGTCCCACAACTTACACCCGGAGCAACCGAGATGAAAGCGTTTATCTCCTCTGTAGTAGCCAGTGCTGTACTGCTTGCGCTGCCCGCCGCGCACGCCGCCGATAACGACCTTGCCGCGCTGGAAAAAGCCGCGCGTGCTGAGGGCCAGGTCAACAGCGTCGGTATGCCAGACAGCTGGGCGAACTGGAAAGACACATGGAATGACATCAACAGCAAATATGGCCTGAAGCACAGCGATACCGATATGTCATCGGCGCAGGAGCTGGCTAAATTTGATGCAGAGAAAGAGAACGCCAGCGCCGATATCGGTGATGTGGGCGCAGCTTTCGGCCCTATCGCGGTCACCAAAGGCGTGGCTCAGCCGTATAAACCGACCCATTGGGATCAAATTCCAAGCTGGGCGAAAGATAAAGAGGGTAACTGGATGCTGGCCTACACCGGCACCATCGCCTTCCTGATCGACAAGCAGCAGGTTAAAGATGCACCGCACAGCTGGGCCGATCTGAAGAAAGGTAAGTATGTGGTCACTATCGGTGACGTCGGCGTGGCTGCTCAGGCGGCTAACGGCGTACTGGCGGCCAACTACGCGATGGGCGGTGATGAGAAGAACCTGATGCCAGCCCTGAAATTCTTTGGCGAGCTGGCTAAAGAAGGCCGTCTGGGCGTGACCGATCCGGTGATTGCCAACATTGAGAAAGGTGAAATTCAGGTTGCCGTGGTATGGGACTTCAACGGACTGAATTATCGCGATCAGATCGACAAAAACCGCTATGAAGTGGTGATCCCGTCTGATGGCTCCGTGATTTCCGGTTACAGCACCATCATCAACAAATACGCCAAACACCCGAACGCCGCCAAACTGGCGCGTGAATACATCTTCTCTGATGCCGGTCAGATCAACCTGGCGAAAGGTTATGCACGTCCAATCCGCGCTGAGCATTTAACTCTGCCAGCCGATGTGCAAGCCAAACTGCTGCCGCAGTCTGAGTACAAAAATGCCCGCCCGATCAAAGATCAGGCTGCATGGGATAAGAGCTCGAAAATGCTGCCGCGTCTGTGGCAAGAGAACGTGATTATCAATATGAAGCAGTAATTTGCACACACCCTGGCGGCGCGATGTCGCGCATCGATCTGTAGCGACAACGCTGCGCATCGATACGCAATACGTTGCGCCGCTAAGCGCAGTGCCCGCAATTTGAATGATGTAAGGAACGGGAATGAAGACAATCCTGGTGGTACTGGATGGCCTGAGCAATCAGGTGGCACAGCATGCGATGGGCTATCTGTTTGCCGAATGCAAACAGGGTAATGGCCAATACTACACGCTGACCTGCGAACTGCCTTCGCTATCGCGTCCGCTATACGAGTGCATTCTGACCGGTATTCCACCGGTGCAGAGCGGTATTATTCATAACGGCGTCAATCGATTGAGCAATCAGCGCAGCATCTTCCATTACGCCCGCGCCGCCGGTTTAACCACGGGCGCTGCCGCCTATCACTGGGTGAGTGAGCTGTATAACCAATCCCCGTTCAACAATGCACGCGATCGCCATACCGTCGCCCCCGATTTGCCGATTCAATACGGCCACTTTTACTGGGACGACAGTTATCCGGATTCCCACTTGTTTGAAGATGCCGAGAGCCTGCGTCTGAACCACGATCCGGACTTTTTACTGATTCACCCCATGAATATCGACGATGCCGGGCACAAGCATAGCCTGTCATCGCCACAATATCGCAACCGCGCACGTATGGCCGATGGCTATCTGTCGCAGTGGATGCCCGGCTGGCTCGCTGCGGGCTATCAGGTGATCGTCACCGCCGATCACGGTATGAATGATGACCGCTCGCACGGCGGCATTTTGCCGGAAGAGACGCAGGTGCCGCTGTTTGTGTTTGGTGCGGGCTTCTCCCGTCAGCCCGATCTTGAGCCGCAGCAGACTGAACTGTGCGGCATCGTTTGCACGCTGCTGGGGATTGAGCACGATAAACCGGTGTGCCACGGTTTGCTGGCGGAGCCGCGTTAATGAAGGGCAAAACCCTCGCCACGCTGTTGCTGCTGCCGTTCGCCTTCTTTTGGGTTGCCTTCCAGCTCGCGCCGCTGCTGTGGATCGCCATCAACAGCTTCTGGAGCGACATGAACGAGCGATGGGGTATCGATAACTACACCGATATCCTCACTTCGCCGTTCTATCTGCAGGCATTTCGTCTGTCGCTGGATATCTCCATCTGGTCGAGCATTTACGGCCTGCTGATCTCGTTGATTGCCGGCTATTCGCTGCATCAGCCAGGCAGCGGCCGCTTCCAGCGCTTCCTGATGTCGTTTACCAACATGACCAGCAACTTTGCGGGTGTGCCGCTGGCGTTTGCCTTTGTGATTCTGCTGGGCATGAACGGCTGCCTGACACTGCTGCTGCGCCACTTCGGCATGCTGGAGGGGTTCAAGCTGTTCTCGCGTGACGGCATGGTGCTGGTTTATACCTGGTTCCAGATCCCGCTCGGTATTCTGCTGCTCTACCCGGCATTTGATGGACTGCGCAAAGATTGGGAAGAGTCTGCTGCCCTGCTCGGTGCCAGCCGCTGGCGCTACTGGTGGCATATTGGTTTACCGATTCTGTTCCCGGCGCTGTTGGGCACCTTCGTGATTCTGCTGGCCAATGCGCTGGGCGCTTACGCCACTATTTATGCGCTGACCACCGGTAACTTTAACGTGGTGCCAGTACGTATTGCCGCGCTGGTGTCAGGGGATATCTCACTCGATCCGAATACCGGCGGTGCGCTGGCCATGTTGCTGGTGTTCATTATGGCGCTGATTACCGTGGTGCAGCAGTATCTGGTGCGCCGCAGTTATCTCAACGCGAAATCACAGGAGTAGAACGTGTCTCGCGCGGAAAAAATTTATCATCGCCTGATTATCTGGCTGCTGCTGATCATCCTCGCCGCCCCGTTGCTGGCGACGCTGCTGTATGGCATCTCGACTGACTGGAGCGACACTATTCTGCCACAGGGCTTTACCCTGAAGTGGTTGATTGAACTGTGGAGCGATCCGCGTTTCCTGACGGCATTGGGCCACTCTTTGCTGATTTGCTTCGGCGCGCTGCTGTTCTCATTAGTGCTGGTGCTGCCTGCGATGTTTGTAATCGCTTACTATTATCCGAAGCTGGATGCGGTGATGAACGTGCTGATTCTGATGCCGTTTGCCGTGCCGCCAGTGGTGTCATCCGTTGGCCTGCTGCAGCTTTATTCCTCGTCGCCGCTGATGATTACGGGGACGCCATGGATTCTGGTTGGCTGTTACTTCACCATCGCACTGCCGTTTATTTACCGTGCCATTGCCAACAATATGCAGGCGATCAATCTAAAAGAGCTGATTGATGCATCTCATCTGCTGGGTGCCAGCACCTGGCAGGCGGCACTGTTTGTGGTGCTGCCGAATTTACGCAAAGGCGTGTTTATCGCGGTGCTGCTCTCCTTCTCATTCCTGATAGGTGAGTTTGTGTTCGCTAACCTGTTAGTCGGCACCCGCTATGAAACCTTGCAGGTGTATCTCTACAATATGCGTAACGGCAGCGGCCACTTTACCAGTGCGCTGGTGATCTCTTATTTTGCTGTCGTCCTGCTGGTCACCTGGCTGGCGAATGCCCTCAATCCTGAACGAGGCTGACCATGAGTTATCTGAACGTCACCCAGCTGAACAAAAGCTACGGCCCCACCAGCATCTTTGAAAATATCGATTTCAGCGCCGATGAAGGTGAGTTTGTTACCCTGCTCGGCCCGAGCGGCTGCGGCAAATCAACGCTGCTGCGCTGCATCGCCGGTCTGACCGATGTCGATAGCGGCAAAATTCTGCTGCAGGGTCAGGATATCGTGCCGCTGCCGCCGCAGAAACGTACCATCGGCATGGTATTTCAGAGCTACGCGCTGTTCCCCAACATGACAGTGGAGAAGAACGTGGCGTTTGGCCTGAAAATGCAAAAATTGCCAGGCGGCGATATTCAGAAACGGGTAATGGAAGCGCTGGCACTGGTCGAGCTGACCGATTTCGCCCGCCGTTATCCGCACCAGCTTTCTGGCGGACAATGCCAGCGTGTTGCCTTAGCGCGCTCGCTGGTGACGCGCCCTCGTTTGCTGTTGCTGGATGAGCCGCTCTCCGCACTGGACGCGCGCATCCGCCGCCATCTGCGCGAACAGATCCGCAATATCCAGCAAGAGTTGAAGCTCACCACCATTTTCGTGACTCACGATCAGGAAGAAGCGCTGACGCTGTCTGACCGTATCGTGCTGATGAATCGTGGCAAAATCGTACAGAACGGTAACGCCGAAGCCCTCTACACGCAGCCAGCCGACCTGTTTGCTGCCGGGTTTATCGGCAACTACAACCTGCTGAGTGCGGAACAGGCAACGCAGCTCACCGGCCAGACATTCACGGGTCAGGTAGCGATTCGACCTGAGTCAATCCGCTTGAGTGCACCGCAGGATGGCATTCCGGCCACAATTCTCAGTCACAGCCTGCTAGGTAACGTGATCCGTTATCGTGTACTGGCGCATGGGGTTGAATTGTCAGTGGATGTGCTGAACCGCAGCGTGGCGGATTTGCACCCTGCTGGCATGCAAATTGGTCTACAGTTAGAGATGTCGACGTTGCGCCAGGTCGCTTAAATTTAACGAAAAATGGGCAACGCAACGCGGCAGTATTCAGCGTTAATGCAGCCTGTTAATCGTTGTCGCGGCGGCCTTAAGGCTGCCCATGGCCGCACTTCGGTGCGCCCGACACTTCGGTACTTACCCACAGGCTTGCAGTTGGTGCAATGAAAGTCTGAGGATAAGGAACCGCCCGACGTGTTGACCCTGCTCAATCTCTTATCTGCTGTAGCCCTGCTGGTGTGGGGCACGCACATTGTGCGCACTGGCATCATGCGCGTGTACGGTGCCGATTTGCGCCGGGTGCTCAGCCGCAGCGTGGAAAAGAAGCCAATGGCGTTTCTCGCCGGGATTGGCGTCACCGCGCTGGTGCAGAGCAGCAATGCCACCACCCTGCTCGTCACCTCGTTTGTCGCACAGAATCTGGTGAGTCTGACGCCTGCGCTGGTGGTGGTGCTCGGTGCCGATGTCGGTACCGCCATCATGGCGCGTATCCTGACCTTCGATCTCTCCTGGCTATCGCCGCTCTTCATCTTCTTTGGTGTGGTGTTCTTCCTCAGCCGTAAGCAGACGCGGGCCGGACAAATGGGTCGAGCTGCCATTGGCCTTGGCTTAATTCTGTTAGCGCTACAGTTGATCGTGGCCGCTGCTAAACCCATTACCCAGGCGGCGGGCTTGCAGGTGCTGTTCTCCACGCTAACCGGAGATGTCATGCTGGATGCACTGATTGGCGCGGTATTCGCCATCATCAGTTATTCCAGCCTCGCGGCGGTGCTGATCACCGCTACACTGACGGCAGCGGATGTGATTTCCTTCAAAGTGGCGCTCTGTCTGGTGATTGGTGCCAACCTCGGCAGTGGTTTGCTGGCAATGATTAACGCCAGTGGCTCAAATGCTGCGGGAAAACGCGTGGCACTGGGCAGCCTGCTGTTCAAGCTCATTGGCAGCCTGGCGATTTTGCCACTGGTGAATTATATCGCTGATATTCTGGACAAGATGCCGGTCGATGACGAAGAACTGGTGATCTTTTTCCATGTATTTTACAACCTGATTCGCTGCCTGATTATGGTGCCATTCGCCGAACCGATGGCGCGCTTGTGCCGTCGTATGATTTCCGACGAGCCGGAAACCGATGCCCATTTACGCCCTAAACATCTCGACCGCAGCGCGCTGGATACCCCTGCGCTGGCATTGGCCAATGCGGCGCGCGAAACCTTGCGCATCGGTGATGTCGTCGAACATATGATGGAGTCCTTCAATAAAGTGGTGCATGGCGAACTGCGTGAAGAGCGCGCGGTGCGGCGTCTGGATGATGATGTCGATGTGCTGTATACCGCCATCAAACTCTATCTGGCGCGCATGCCGAAGGAGGATTTGGCCGAGGAGGATTCGCGCCGCTGGGCCGAGGTCATCGAGATGGCACTCAACCTTGAGCAGGCGGGCGATATCATTGAACGCATGTGTGCGGACGTGGCGGTGAAATCGCTGAACGCCCGTCGGGCATTTTCCCCCGAAGGGCTGGAAGAGCTGAACACATTGCAGGAGCAGGTACTCAACAATCTGCGCCTCAGTTTGTCGGTGTTTCTGTCGAAAGATATCCCCAGCGCGCGCCGCCTGCGCCGCTCCAAACACCGTTTTCGCATCCTGATTCGCCGTTTCTCACACGCTCACGTCGAGCGCCTGCATCAGAAGAATGTGCAGAGCATCGAAACCAGCTCCCTGCATCTAGGGTTGCTGGGAGATATGAAGCGTCTGAACTCGCTGTTCTGTGCGGTGGCTTATACGGTGCTGGATCAGCCGGATGATGAGCGGGATGAGGATTAACGAACAGCCTGGAATGACTGCGATGATCAACGGCTGCGGGATGCAGCCACATCGTCATACATGCGCGACCAATCGGCTGTGCTATTCGGTCAGGTCGCCATCAATGGCAACCTGCCGTGCGGATAGGTGAATTTTATAGGGTGCGCATTGCGGCGCACCTAAAAAAACTTACGACAGCAGAGTGAACGCGATCATCCCGACAATGGCACCGGTGGTACCAAGAATGGTTTCCATCAGCGTCCATGTTTTTAGCGTTTCACCTTCCGTTGCACCGGTGAAGCGGCCAAACAGCCAGAAACCGGCATCGTTGACGTGACTAATAATGATGGAGCCACCCCCGATGCAGATCGACAGCGCCGCCAACTGCGCGCCGCTGTAGTGCAGCGGTTCAATCACCGGCATCACCAGGCCCACGGTCGTCAAACAGGCCACGGTCGCCGATCCCTGAATCACACGGATCGCACCGGAAAGGATGAAGCACGCCAGCGCAATCGGCATCCCGGCGCCAGTGAGCGCGTGACCCAATACCGGGCCGACGCCAGAATCCACCAGCACCTGCTTGAACACACCGCCCGCACCGATCACCAGCAGAATAATGCCTGCCGGTTGCAGCGCACTGCCGCACACCTGCATCACCTTCTCTTTGTCCATTCCCTGGCGATAGGCCAGACCGTAAATCGCTACCAGACACGCCAGCAGGATCGCCGTAAACGGATGGCCGATAAACTCCAGCCACTCGTAGAGACGTGAATCCGGTGTGGTGAAGCGCGCCCCGATGGTTTTCAGGCCCACCAGCAGCAGCGGGAACAGGATCAGTGCCAGGCTGAAGCCAAACGACGGCAGCTTATCCTCTTCCACTTCTGGCTGATGATCTTCCGGCGGCGCACTGAAACTAACATGGCGGGCAATAAAATTGCCAAACAGCGGACCCGCAATCAGCATACCGGGAATCGCTGCACACAGGCCCAGCAGGATCATCCAGCCAAAGTCCGCGTGCATCTGGGAAGCCAGCAGCATCGGGGCCGGCCCCGGCAGCAGAAACGCCGCAGAGGCCGCCACACCAGCAAACAGTGGAATGACCAACTTCACTAAGTTGCCATGGGTACGACGCGCCACGGCAAAGGCGATGCTGATTAGCAAGACCACCGCTACTTCAAAGAACAGCGGCAGCGCGCAGATCAGTCCGGCAATCCCCATCGCGTAGTGCGCCCGGTTTTCACCAAAGGCTTTCAGCATGCGGATAGCGATTTGATCGACTGCGCCGGTTTCATGCAGGATTTTGCCGAACATCGCGCCCAATGCCACCACGATGGCGAGAAATCCGAGCGTTCCGCCCATGCCTTTTTGCATGGTGTCAGCAATTTTATCCAGTGGCATGCCAGAGAACAGACCGGCACCAATTGAGACTAACATCAGGGCGACAAAGGCGTGCATACGCGCTTTCATCACCAAAAACAGCAGCAGCAGGACGGAGCCTGCTGCGGTTAACACCAGCGTTGCGGTACTCATTACTAACCCTTGTTGATTGCTTCCTCAATGGTCGCAACCGTGGCCGCAACGACTTCATCCAGTGAATGATTGATATCAACCACCAGTACATCGGGCTCGTCAGCCCCAGGCTCTTGCAAGGTCTCAAACTGCGTCACCAGCATCTGCGGCTTAAAGAAGTGACCTTTACGTGCTTTCAGACGCGATTCGATGGTTTCGAAATCGCCCTTCAGATAGATGAATTTCAGGTTTTGGTTGCCCTGTCGCAGGATGTCGCGGTAGGACTTTTTCAGCGCAGAGCAGACGATAATCGAAATAGCCTGGGTGCGCTGCATGGCGAAGGCGGCATCATTCAGCGCCTGCAGCCACGGCTGGCGATCGTTATCATCCAGCGGATGACCGTCGGCCATTTTCATGATGTTGCTACGCGGATGCAGGAAATCGCCATCCAGAAATGCCGTGCTCAACTGATGAGAAACCTGATTAGCGACGGCAGACTTTCCGCTGCCGGAAACGCCCATCAGGATAAAGACGTGGTGCGATGGAGATGGCGTGGTCATGGTTTTGCGCTCCGGCAGTTTGCCTGCCAATGTTACCGATAACAAATTTGATTAGCATTGTCGGAGGCCACTGCAGGACTGGCAACCCTTGTTAGGCGGAAAAGCACGAAAGTGTGAACTGACTCAAATAATCGCCAGAATCAGATGCTGCCACCTTCAGCAATTTCAAACCCGACATCCAGCGGCTCGGTCACGCTGCGGTCGCCACCAATCCGCGCCAGCAGCATCGCGGCCGATTCGCGTCCCATGCGCTCACGCGGCGTTAAAACCGTGGCAAGGCGCGGTGTCACCACTTGCGTAATGTCGTGGCCGTGGAATCCGGCAATCGCCATTTGCGCAGGTACGTTTAACCCCTGGCGCTGGCACTCAAACATCGCGCCGACTGCCAGGTCATCGTTGGTACAAAACAGGCTGTCGGTTTCGGGATAGCGTTTCTGCGCCTCACGCAGCAGCTGCGCGCCGGCACTGAAGGAGGAAGCATCTTCCATCATCACACTGTGCGGGGTGAGCCCGGCTTCACGCATCGCCTTTTCGTAGCCCTGCTGTTTTTGCAGAGTACGTTCATCCAGACGCGCGCCAAGGTAAACGGTGTGGCGGTGGCCTTTTTTCAGAATAGCATGCGTCATCTGCCGCGCCGCTTCGATGTTATCGAAGCCCACCGCCATATCGAGACACGGCGTCACCGAATCCATCATCTCAATCACCGGAATGCCGGCCACTTCCAGCATGCGCAGTGTGCCGGGCGTGTGGGTGCGTTCGGTGAGGATGACGCCGTCGATGTTCCAGCCGAGCAGCGATCGCAGCTGTAGCTCTTCTTTGTCCGCGTTGTAGCCAAAGTGCGCCACTAGGGTTTGATAGCCGGCCTCATCGGTGACGGTTTCAATGCCGCGTAATACGTCGGCGAACACCTGGTTGGTGAGCGAAGGCAGCAGCACGCCGATGGCGCGACTGGTGGCATTGGAGAGCATATCGGGGGCGCGATTGGGGATATAACCGAGTTCATCCAGTGCGACGGCGATCTTATCGCGCAGCGCCGCAGAGACCTGATCGGGGTTTCGCAGGTAGCGACTGACGGTCATTTTTGTGATGCCGACGCGATCGGCAACGTCCTGTAGTACCGGCCTTTTCTTCTTCATCGTATGCGCCTGAGGTCAGAGATACGATGAGTCTATCATTTTTTTGTCAATTTCAGGCTTTGCGGAAAACCATGAATTCCCGCTCTGATTTTGTGCACATCGGTACGCACCCAACGAAACGTCGGCAAAAAATGCAAGGTCGCCATAGAGGGCAACCTTGCACGATTTATTGACAGGCTGTTACACCGGCGGCAGATCAAACAGCAGAATCTCTGCATCGCTGTCAGCGTTGATGGTCAGCGCGCTCTCATCCCAGATCGCCAGCGCATCGCTGGTGCCGACCTGTTCGCCGTTGACGCTCACCAGGCCTTTTACCACCTGAATCCACACACGACGACCCGCTTCGACAGTCACCGCGTCGCTTTCACCTTCGGCAAACACCCAGCGCGACAAAGTCATGTCCTGGAACACTTTCAGCGATCCTTCACGCTCATCCGGAGACAGCACAAACTGGCGTCCTTTTACGTCTTCAAAGCGGCGCTGCGCATAACGTGGCTCAATGCCTTTGCGCTCTGGAATGATCCAGATCTGATACAGATGCAGCGGATCTTTATCACTGGCGTTGTACTCTGAATGGCGCACGCCAGTACCGGCGCTCATGATCTGGAACTCACCTGCCGGGATCTGCTCTTTGTTGCCCATGCTGTCTTGATGTTCCACGGTGCCAGACAACACATAGGTCAGGATTTCCATGTCTTTATGCGGATGGGTACCAAAACCCTGGCCGCCATCAATCACGTCTTCATTGATAACGCGTAAGGCCGAGAAGCCCATAAAGTTGGCATCGTAATAATCGGCGAAAGAAAAGGTGTGCCAGCTATCGAGCCAACCGTGATTGGCGTGACCGCGTTCTTCTGCTTTGCGTACGTAGATCATGTTCAATTCTCCTCAATGTTTTTTACAGTGTGTGCTTGGGGGAGATTGATTGATAGTTGAAAAACTTCACGCCTCTGTTCAAATAAAATGACTGACTAATTTGTCGTTTAAATAGACTCAGAATTTCAGTTTCCAACTGATATTTGAGCCATTGATATAAAAAATATCGTTAGGTGTTTAAAATCACACTTTTCATAAAAAAAACACTCATTCAATGATTGATTGAAAATTTAAAGCCATTAAAAATAATTAATTAACAAAGAGTAAAAACCAATACTCGGCTAAACCTGCATGAATAATCGCTTATATCGCGTTTAAGATTTTTTTCCATTTTATAAGATGTCCGCCTCGCTGAAATCGACTCCTTATAGTGATAAAAAGGAAAATATAATGACGGAACAAATCAGGCCCGCTTCTAAGCGCCCCATTGAACGTTTTCTCAATACCGTTGAATGGTTGGGGAATTTGCTGCCACATCCCATAACCTTGTTTGCCCTCTTTTCCCTCTTCATTATCGTGGCATCAGCGATTGCCGCTGTTTTTGGTGTTAGCGTACTGGATCCGCGACCGACTGGAGCAGCAGGTCGGGCACCTGATGGTGTCATTCATGTCATTAGCCTGATGAATGCGGAAGGATTGCAACGTATTGTCAGCAATCTGGTGACCAACTTTACGGGTTTTGCACCACTCGGCACGGTGCTTGTCGCTTTGCTGGGTGTGGGTATTGCTGAGCAATCGGGCATGCTCTCAGCAGCAATGCGTGCATTGGTGTTTAACGCGCCTCAAAAATTGATCACCTTCACTGTAGTGTTTGCAGGTATCGTTTCAAATACCGCGTCTGAGCTGGGCTACGTAGTACTGATACCGCTGGCAGCGATGATTTTCCACTCGCTCGGCCGCCATCCGCTCGCCGGTCTTGCAGCGGCTTTTGCTGGTGTCTCCGGCGGCTACAGCGCGAACCTACTACTCGGCACGATAGACCCCCTGCTTGCTGGCATCACCCAAAGCGCTGCGCAGATTATCGACCCTGCCTACAGTGTAGGACCAGAAGTGAACTGGTACTTCATGTTCATTAGCACTTTCTTTATCGCCGCGCTAGGCACCTGGATTACTAACAGCATTGTCGAACCAAAATTGGGCACTTATCAGGATAGCGAAGGTGATGCAGTACGCGGCGATATGGGTGAACTTACCGCTAAAGAACGCCGTGCACTGAAAGGCGCAGGTTGGGCAGTATTAGGGGTTTCTCTGATGCTGGCATTAACGGTGATTCCGGGTTACGGCATATTGCTCAATCCGAAAACCGGAAGTCTTGCAGGTTCACCATTCCTCAAAGGCATCGTGGTCTTTATCTTTGTGTTTTTTGCTATTCCCGGATATGTCTACGGACGCCTGACAGGCACTATGCGTAGCGATCGTGACGTGATTAATGCGATGTCTGCCAGCATGAGTAGCATGGGTATGTACATCGTGCTGGTGTTCTTTGCTGCACAGTTTGTTGCTTTCTTTAACTGGAGCAACTTTGGCACTGTGGTCGCTGTTAAAGGAGCAACCCTGCTCTCGTCACTGGATATCAGTGCGCCTCTGCTATTTGTCTGCTTCATTTTGATTTGTGGCTTTATTAATCTCATGATTGGTTCCGCTTCAGCGCAATGGGCAGTAACAGCACCGATCTTCGTTCCGATGTTGATGCTGGTGGGATTCGCGCCCGAAGTGATTCAGGCGGCGTATCGTATTGGAGATTCCGTAACCAACTTAATCACCCCCATGATGAGCTATTTTGGCCTAATCATGGCCGTGGCGGCACGTTACCGTCGGGATATGGGGATTGGCACATTAGTGGCAATGATGCTGCCTTACTCGGTGGTATTTATGATTGGCTGGACGCTGCTGTTTGTGGTGTGGGTATTCGTATTGAATCTGCCGGTAGGTCCAGGCGCCCCAACCTGGTACAGCATTCAATAGGCAAAAAAAAAGCCAGCACCCGAGCTGGCTAAGAAACACTGGAAGCAATGTGAGCAATGTCGTGCTTACCCGGTAGTCAGGAGACGTTCCCGGTCCGCATGACAATAATAATCATTATCATTCGCGTCTGTAAACCCCTTTTGAGAATTATTTTCGATTGACGACTTGCGAGAATTCCTTGATGTTAAAGGGGATTTTATTCACTTTGCACAAGGAGTCGCTTTATGAGTCAGATCGTCATTCGCCACGTAATCCCAGAAGATGCTGCTGCACTAACACGTCTCTACAGCCAACCGGAGACGCAGGCGAATACATTGCAACTGCCACACCAGTCACCCACGCTATGGCAGGAACGCCTTAGCAATCCACGTCCGGGTGTGCATATGCTAGTGGCAATGATTGACGATCAACTGGCTGGGCAAATCACGCTAGAAGTGCAATCTGTCGCACGACGTCGCCATACCGCTACCTTTGGCATGGGCGTTGATCCCGCCTTTCACCGTCTCGGCGTAGGCTCGGCGCTGATGGCCGCGATGATTGACCTGTGTGACAACTGGCTACAAGTGACACGAATCGAGTTAACCGTGTTCGCTGATAACCATAAAGCGATGGGTCTTTATCAGAAGTTTGGCTTTGAGATCGAAGGGACGGCGAAGCGTTTTGCCATGCGCGACGGCGAGATGATTGATACGCATTACATGGCGCGATTAAAATAACTTGCGCGATGAATCGCGCCGCTACAACTCGTACTGAGGCGGTAGCGGCGCACTTTATTACGCTAAATTAATAACCGGCACTCAAATCATCCACCGAGCGCGGATCCGAAGCACCATAGCGCATGCCGTCCGGCCCAATCATAATGCTCTGCGTGCTGCCCATCGCGGGCATCACTTTTACATGCTGACCTTTAGCTTCCAGCAAACGCAGCGTATCCGGGCTAAAGCCTTTCTCCACGCGCAACTGATCCGGCAACCACTGATGGTGGAAACGCGGCGCATTGGTCGCTTCCGCCACGTTCATACCAAAATCGATGCTGTTCACCACCATTTGCAGCACGGTGGTGATAATACGGCTGCCACCAGGGCTACCTGTCACCAGCCAGGTTTTGCCGTCTTTGGCAATGATAGTCGGTGACATCGATGACAATGGACGTTTAGCCGGTTGCACCGCATTCGCCTCGCCGCCCACTAAACCATACACGTTTGGTGTGCCCGGCTTAGCGGAGAAGTCATCCATTTCGTTGTTCATCAGGATGCCGCTCTGCCCGGCGACAATGCCGCTACCGAAATAGGTATTCAGCGTGTAGGTCACGGCGACCGCATTACCGTCTTTATCCACCACCGAGAAGTGGGTGGTTTGATTACTTTCGTACGGCTCAAGCTTACCCGGTTTGATTTCGCTGGAAGGACGCGCTTTGTTGACGTCAATCTGCTGCGCCAGGGTTTTGGCGTAGGCTTTGCTGGTCAACGCCTGTTGCGGCACTTTGACGAAATCCGGATCGCCAAGGTATTCCGAACGATCTGCATAGGCGTATTTTTCCGCTTCCGCCATCACCTGCATAGCGTCCGCACTGCCAAAGCCCCACTTCGCCAGATCAAAGTTTTCGAGGATATTCAGGATCTGCACGATGTGAATCCCGCCCGATGACGGAGGCGGCATTGAGAACACTTCATAGCCGCGATAGGTGCCGCTGACCGGTTTACGCTCTACCGCACGATAGGCGGCCAGATCCGGTTTGCCAATCAATCCGCCATGCTGTGCCATTTCTCCAGCGATCTCATCGGCAATTTTGCCTTTGTAGAACGCATCCGGCCCTTGTTGAGCAATCAGTTGCAGGCTGTGCGCGAGGTTTTTTTGCACCAGACGCTCACCTTTTTGATACGGCTTGCCGTCTGCCTTGTAGAAAATCGCCCGGCTGTTGTCGTGATTGATCAACGTCTCTTTGCCGTAGGTCGCCAAATCGTCCGCCAGCGCATCGTTAACGATGATGCCCTCACGCGCCAGTTTAATCGCCGGTGCCAGCAGTTTACTCAGCGGCAGCGTACCGTATTTTTGTGCCGCCAGCGCAAAACCAGCAACAGTGCCCGGTGTGCCCGAGGCTAAATGGGACGTGAGCGACAGTTTAGGGTCAGCATTACCCTGCTTATCGAGGAACATATCGCGTGAGGCACGCGCTGGCGCCATTTCACGAAAATCGATCGCCGTGGTGCGTCCCGAGGCGGTACGCAGCATCATAAAGCCACCACCGCCGAGATTACCGGCTTGTGGATGAGTGACGGCTAATGCGAAGCCCACTGCAACGGCCGCATCCACGGCGTTACCGCCCTGCTTCAGAATATCGACGCCCACCTGGGTGGCCATCGCATCCACCGACGCCACCATACCGTGCTGCGCCTTCACCGGATGGAAGGTGTCGCTGTCCACGCCATATGACACCGGTGGCGCACTGGCCGGCGCGGCGAACGCGCCCTGCACCACGGTGAAACTCATCAATAATGCCCAGCCAACCTGGCGCACGCTGCCCTTTAGTCTCATTTGCGATCTTCCTTTGCGGTTATTTACATTTGTTATTTTTTGATGCAAGTGTTTGCAAACACGATAAAAAGCGTAGCAGTAAGCCAAATTCGGCGCACTCCTGGTTCAGGACTTTGTGACATCGCATAAACTTATGACAGCAGCCTTGGTTGCCAGATCATCGGTAACTACACACAGCAGGCTGCATTAATGGAGGAAGACCATGAAAAAATGGCTAATTGTGATTGCCGCATTGCTGCCATTGAGCGGCATGGCGAACATGCTCAACAATACGAATGAGCCTTTTAAACCCGGCTATAACCCGAGCCAGCAGCGGATGCAAACGCAGATGCAGGTTCAGCAACAGCAGCAGCAGCAAAAACTGCGTCAGGATCAGCAGCAGCAGAATCAGGAATTACAGCGGAAAATGCAGGAGCGAAGGGATAGCGCCCAGCAGCGCATGATTCAGCAACAGCCGGGCCAGCAGCAAAACCAGAATTAACGGAAGTCGGGACCGATAATGTCGATGCGGTCAGTACAAATGGCATCGACGCCCCAGTTCAGCAGCTCGCGCGCTCGCGCGGGCTGATTCACCGTGTACACCAAAATATGCAATCCGGCGGCTTTCAGCTGCGTGGTGCGTTCGGCATCCAATAATTTATGGTTCAGATGGATGGAGACGCAACCCAGTGCACTCGTCAGCGCCTGCCAGTCATCGTGCCACTCATCCAGCAATAATCCGCGTGGCAATTCAGGCGCCGCCTGCATCGCTGCTTCCAATGCTTCATAAGAGAAGGAAGAGAGCAGCGGCGCCGTTTGCCCCTGCCACAGTTCTCGCGCGGCCAACGCCACATCGCGTCCGGTTTCCACCTCTTTGCCGGTGGTCGGCTTGATCTCAACGTTCGCCATCATCTGATGCTGGCGGCAGCGATCGGCCACGTCACGCAGCAGCGCCAGCGGCTCGCCTTCATACTCACGGCTGTACCAACTGCCCGCATCCAGCTGCGATAGCTTACTCCATGAGAGATCGCCCGCCACACCCCAGCCGTTGCTGGTGCGATCCAGCGTATCGTCATGCAGCAGGAACACCTGTTTATCATCCGACAGCTTGGCATCAAACTCGATCATGGTATGACCGTACTGCGCACCGACATCTATTGCCGCCAGCGTATTTTCCGGTGCCAGTTTACCGCCGCCGCGATGGGCGACGATCTGTGGGTATGGCCAATTTTCTACACTCATTCCAGACGCTTTCCATGGGTTGAATCGAAGAAGTGTAACGCATCTGGCGGCAGTTGCAGCCATAAGGTGCTGCCCGATTGCGGACGTTCACTGTGCGGCAAACGCACCACCAGACGGGTATTACCGATGCGGCCGTGCGCGAGATTATCCGCACCCAACATCTCCAGCGTATCGACCACTAATGGAATGCCGCCCGCTGCTTGCGAGCTGAGCACCAGATGCTCAGGACGGATGCCCAACGTAAGGGGACGATTCGCCCACTTCGCTTTGCTCTCGCCCAATGGCAAGCTATTAAGCGCATCGAGCGTAAAGCGCGTGCCGTCGCTGTTGATCTGGCCTGGCAGCAAGTTCATTGCCGGTGCACCGATAAACGACGCCACAAACTGGCTCGCCGGACGCTCATACACTTCCACCGGCGTGCCGACTTGCTCGACTACACCTTTGTTCATCACCATCACGCGCTGGGCCAACGTCATGGCTTCTACCTGATCGTGCGTCACATACAGACTGGTGGTTTTCAGGCGACGGTGCAGTTGTTGCAGCTCAAGACGCATCTGCACACGCAGGCGCGCATCGAGGTTCGACAATGGCTCATCGAACAGGAACACCGCTGGTTCACGCACGATGGCGCGGCCCATTGCCACACGCTGGCGCTGTCCACCGGAAAGCTCACGCGGACGACGTGACAGCAGGTGATCCAGCTCCAGACTGCGCGCGGCCTCCATTACGCGTTGATCGATCTGCTCTTTACCCATGCCGCGAATTTTCAGGCCATAGGCCATATTCTCACCCACGGTCATGTGCGGATAAAGCGCGTAGTTCTGGAATACCATGGCGATGCCACGATCTTTCGGTTCCATATTGGTGACGCGTTTGTCGTCTATGTAGATATCGCCGGAAGTCACACGTTCCAGGCCAGCCACCATGCGCAGCAGCGTCGACTTGCCGCAGCCGGAAGGGCCCACCATCACCATAAATTCGCCATCGTTGATGGTGATATTCAGTGGCTGAATGATCTGATTTTTGCCGTCATACGATTTGGTGACGGTCTGAAGGGTTACGCCTGCCATTTATTTATCACTCTCCACCAGGCCACGCACAAAGGCACGTTGCATCACGAGTACCACCACCACCGGTGGGATCAGGGTTAATAACATTGCCGCCATCACTTCGTTCCACTGCGTCGGCCCACCGCTGGTGTTGATCATACTTTTCACCCCGGCGACCGCCGTGCTGAGACTGGGATCGTTGATGATCAACAGCGGCCACAGATACTGGTTCCAGCCGTAGATAAAGGTGATCACGAACAGCGCCGCGAGGTTGGTCTTTGACAGCGGTAAAACGATATCCCAGAAGAAGCGCATCGGGCTGGCACCATCAATACGCGCCGCTTCAATCAGCTCATCCGGCAGCGACATAAAGAACTGGCGGAACAGGAAAGTTGCCGTTGCTGAAGCCATGAGCGGCAGGGTTAAGCCACTGTAGCTGTCGAGCATGTGCAGGTTTGAAATCACTTCTACCGTCGGGAAGATACGCACTTCCACCGGCAGCATCAGGGTGATGAAGATCAGCCAAAAGAACAGTGAGCGCAACGGGAAGCGGAACCACACCAGTGCAAACGCGGAGAGCATCGATACCGCGATTTTACCCACCGTGATGCCGAGCGCCATGATCAGGCTGTTGAGCATCATCATGCCAAAGGCCGGACCGCTACCGTTGACGCCCTGGGTCCAGATGCGTGAAATGTTGTCCCACAGATGTGTGCCGGGCACTAAGGTCATCGGCACCTGATACACCGCTTCGTTATCCAGCGTGGCGGCGACTATCGCCACGTACAGCGGGAACAGAATGGTCAGGACACCGAGCACCAGCAGGGTATGGCTGAAGATGTCCAGCCCGCGTCGATTCTCAATCATTGGTATTGCACCTTACGCTCGACAAAGCGGAATTGCAGGATCGTCAGGCCAATCACCAGCAGCATCAGCACCACGGATTGCGCGGCAGAGGACGAGAGATCCAGACCGGTAAAGCCTTCGCGATAAATTTTGTAGATCAGCGTGGTAGTGGCCTGCACCGGACCGCCGCCGGTCGCGGCATCGATCACCGGGAAGGTGTCGAAGAAGGCATACACCAGGTTGACGACCAGCAGGAAGAAACTCACCGGGGTGATCAGCGGCAGTGACAGATTGAAGAAACGGCGCACCGGTCCAGCACCGTCAATCGCCGCCGCTTCCACCAGCGATTTGGGGATCGATTGCAGTGCGGCAAAGAAGAACAGGAAGTTGTAGCTCATCTGCTGCCAGATGGATGCCAGCACGATCAGGAACATCGCCTGACCGCTGTTTTGCGCGTAGTTCCAGTTATAGCCAATCTGGTTCAGCAGATGGCTGAACAGGCCGAGGCCAGGGTTGAACAGGAACATCCACAGCACGGCAGCGACCACCGGTGCAACGGCGTAAGGCAGCAGCAATAGCGTTTGGTACAGTTTTTTCAGACGCACCACGTAGTCGACCAGCGCCGCCAGCAGCAGCGAGAAGGTCATGCCGCACACCGTAACCAGTGCGCTGAATTCGATGGTGGTCCAGAAAGAATCCAGGTAATAGCTGTCGCTGAACAGGCGTTTGAAGTTATCCAGCCCGACGAAGGTGCTGGAAATACCAAAGGGATCGATACTTTGCAGCGAATACCACAGCGCTTCACCGGCCGGCCACAGGAAGAATATAGCAGTAATGACCAGCTGTGGTGCCACCAGCAAATAGGGCAAAAAACGGGAGCGAAAAACGGGGCGTGATGAGGACATAGCAGACTCGCCAAAAGAGAAATCGGGGCTGACGCCATGCGCCAGCCCCGAGACAACGGAATTACTTCACTTGCTGTTCAAAACGACGCAGCAGTTCGTTTCCGCGCTTCACAGCGTTATCCAGTGCAGCCTGAGGAGCCTGTTTGCCCGTCCACACGCCTTCCAGCTCTTCGTCCACAATGGTACGAATCTGTGGCATGTTGCCCAGACGCATGCCTTTGGTGAACGGCAGTGGATCTTTGTTCAGCATCTGACGCGTGGCGATGTCTGCGCCTGGGTTCTTGTCATAGAAGCCCTGTTGCTTGGTCAGCTCATATGCAGCAGTGGTGATTGGCAGGTAACCGGTCTTCTGGTGCCATTCTGCGGCGATTTCTGGCTGAGCCAGGAACTTCATGAACTCTGCTACGCCCTTGTAGGTGTCGGCATCTTTGCCTTTCATCACCCACAGGCTCGCGCCGCCGATGATGGCGTTCTGCGGTGCGTTAGGCACAGTTGAGTCATAAGGCATCATGCCGACGCCGAAGTTGAACTTAGCGTAATGCTTGATATCCGCCAGAGAGCCGGAAGAAGCCGTGGTGATGCCGCAATCGCCGTTGTAGAACTTCGCGGTGGATTCATCTTTACGACCGAAGTAGGTGAAATCACCCTTCTTGTTCATGTCTTCCAGCATCTGGATGTGGCGCACCTGAACCGGCTTGTTGAATTCCAATACCGCGTCGGTACCGTCAAAGCCGTTGTTTTTGGTGGCAACCGGCAGTGCATGCCAGGCGCTGAAGTTTTCGATTTGAATCCAACCCTGCCAGCCGCTGGCGTAACCACAAGTCATGCCCGCTTTACGCAGTGCGTCGGCGTCTTTTGCCAGTTCCTGCCAGGTTTTAGGCGGCTGGTCTGGGTTCAGACCGGCTTTCTTGAAGGCATCTTTGTTGTAGTACAGCACTGGGGTTGAGCTGTTGAACGGCTGAGAGATCAGCTGGCCATTGCTGTCGCTGTAATAACCTGCAACCGCTGGCACGAACTGTTTTGGATCCATCTGCACGCCCGCGTCTTTGAACACGTCATGCACAGGCACGATAGCTTTTGAAGCCATCATGGTCGCCGTACCCACTTCGTAAACCTGCAGAATCGCCGGTGCTTTACCGGTACGCACAGCAGCGATACCCGCTGCCAGGCTCTGCTCGTAGTTACCTTTGTAAGTCGGTACGATTTTGTATTCTGGGTGAGCCTGGTTAAAACGTTGTGCCAGAGAATCGACTTCTTTGCCTAACTCGCCTTCCATTGAGTGCCAGAAAGGAATGTCAGTGGCAGCCAGCGCGTTACCACTGAGCGCCAGACCAAGCAAAACACTCATCAGGCGGGGACGAAGCGTAAAAGCGGACATAAGTTTTTTCCTGTGCTGTTAGGTACGCGCGATATCACGCATTTTTTTGTTCGCGAAGTAACATGACACGGGGAAATGACGGATTAATAACAGGTTTATGACGGGAATGTGACGGAGATTGCGCGTATTAGAAAGTTTAAAGTGGCACAAGTTATCTCAAACTTGAGCCACTGTTTAGACCGCCAGCGTTGCAGTCAGACCGCACCTTTTATCAGACCGTCGGCGGCGCAGCCAGATTGCGGGCGGACAGCGCACAGCCACCGGAACGTACTCTTAGTACGTGAGGATGGCGAGCACTGCCCAACCGCAAGCTGGCAAGTAAGCCAGGTCAGGCGCCGAGGTAAGCGCTGCGTACCGCTTCGTTGGACAGCAACGCTTCACCACTGTCTTCCAGCACCACATGACCGTTCTCCAGTACGTAGCCGCGATCGGCGAGCTTCAGCGCCTGGTTAGCGTTTTGCTCCACCAGGAAAATGGTCATGCCCTCTTTACGCAACTGTTCAATCGTATCGAAAATCTGCTGAATAATAATCGGCGCTAAACCTAAAGAAGGTTCGTCGAGTAACAGCAAACGCGGCTGACTCATTAGCGCACGACCGATCGCCAGCATCTGCTGTTCACCACCGGACATGGTGCCCGCGCGCTGCACTTTACGTTCAGCCAGACGCGGGAACAACTGATAAACCCGCTCAATGCGCTCCTGATACTGCTGGCGCGTGGCAAAGAAACCGCCCATCGCCAGGTTCTCTTCCACCGTCATCCGGGAAAACACGCGGCGGCCTTCCGGCACAATCGCAATCGCTTCACGCATGATTTTGGCGGTTTGCCAGTCGGTGATCTCTTTGCCGTCGAAGATAATAGTGCCACTGGTGGCACGCGGTTCACCGCACAGGGTGCCGAGCAACGTGGTTTTACCCGCGCCGTTAGCCCCAATCAGGGTGACAATTTCACCCTGACTGATGTGCAGGTTGATGTTGTGCAGTGCCTGAATCGGGCCGTAATGGGCACTCACCCCTTGCAACGTTAAAATTGGGTTTGCCATATTACGCCTCACCTAAATAAGCACGGATCACATCTGGATTGTTACGCACTTCTTCCGGCGTACCGTTAGCCAGCGGTGTGCCCTGGTTCACCACATAAATGCGGTCAGAAATGCCCATCACCAGCTTCATATCGTGTTCGATTAACAGCACCGAGACCTTATGCTCACCGCGCAGTTCGGCAATCAGTTCGTCCAGTTCGTGGGTTTCGCGTGGGTTAAGTCCTGCGGCAGGCTCATCCAGCATCAGGATTTCCGGACGCGTCACCATGCAGCGCGCAATCTCCAGACGACGCTGCTGGCCATAAGCGAGGTTGCCCGCCTGGCGATTGGCCAGCTCCAGCAGGCCGATGCGATCCAGCCAGGTGGCAGCACGATCCAGCGCTTCACTCTCCCCGCGACGGAACGCCGGGGTTTTGAACAGGCCGGAGAACACGCCACTTTTCAGGTGCTGATGCTGCGCGACCAGCAGGTTTTCAATCACCGTCATCTCACGGAACAGTCGCACGTGCTGGAAAGTACGCACGATGCCCATACGCGCAATCTTCTGGCCTGGCTGGCCCTGCAACTCCTGATCGCGCAGTTTGATGGTACCGCCGGTCGGCTTGTAAAAACCGGTCAGGCAGTTGAACACCGTGGTTTTACCGGCACCGTTCGGCCCGATCAGTGACACGATTTCCTGGGGATGCAGTTCCAGCGCCACATTGTTGACGGCCAACAGCCCGCCAAAGCGCATCATCAAGCCTTCAACGGCTAACAAAGGCTGACTCATGCCTGCTCTCCTTGTTTACTGCTTTTCAACTTCAGGTGTGGACGCTTCATCGGCAACAATCCTTGCGGACGCCAAATCATCATCAGCACCATCAAACCACCCAACACCAGCATGCTGTACTCGTTCAGATCACGCATCAATTCGCGCGACACCACCAGCAGCACGGCCGCGAGGATCACCGCAAACTGCGAACCCATGCCGCCCAGTACCACAATCGCCAGCACAAAGGCTGATTCGACGAAGGTGAAGGATTCCGGGCTAACAAAACCCTGACGTGCGGCAAACAGCGTGCCAGCAAAACCGGCGAACACGGCGCTGATGGTGAAAGCGGTCAGCTTGATGCGTGTTGGGCTGAGCCCCAATGAACGACAGGCGATCTCATCTTCACGCAGCGCTTCCCACGCGCGACCCAATGGCATACGCAGCAAACGGTTAATCACGAACAAGGTCAGCACCACCAGCAGCAGCGCCACCAGATAGAGGAAGATTACACGGTGGTTAGGATCGTACTGCAGGCCCGTTAGCTCATGGAAAGTAGTCCAGCCGCCTTCACTGACGCGACGCCCAAACTCAATGCCAAACAGGCTTGGTTTAGGAATCTGCGCGATACCGTTTGGACCGCCGGTAATAGAGGTGCTGTTGAGCAGCAGAATACGCACGATCTCACCGAAGCCGAGCGTCACAATCGCCAGATAGTCACCGCGCAGGCGCAGTACCGGGAAGCCGAGCATCAGGCCAAACGCACCTGCGACAATCCCCGCCAGCGGCAGGCTTTCCCAGAAACCAAAACCGTAATAGTGATTGAGCAGCGCAAAGGTGTAAGCGCCGATGGCATAGAAACCACCGTAGCCCAGCACCAGCAAACCAGACAGGCCGACGACCACGTTGAGGCCGAGACCGAGCATCACGTAGATCAGCGTTAATGTGGCGATATCGACACTGCCGCGCGACACCAGAAACGGCCACAGCACCGCAGCAACAATCAACAGCGCCATCACCAGCTTTTGCTTTGGCGTCGAACCATCGAAGCCCGGCAGCACAAAGCCTTTACCGCTGCGTTTGAACTTTCCATGGAACACCGGGCGCAGCAGCTGGAAGACAAAAACCACCGCACAGCCGATGAAAATCCAGTTCCAGCGCGCCGCGCCAGCGTTAGCCACCACCAGTTTGGTGCCATCAAGATCAAGACGGACGCCCATAAAGAAAGTGGCGAGAATCAGTAACATCACCGTTGAAATCACGGCATTGACCAGACCGAGGCGTTTCATACTTTCTCTACCTCCGGACGGCCCAGAATGCCGGTAGGCATCACCAGCAGCACCACAATCAGCAGTGCGAATGACACCACATCTTTGTATTCGGTCGACAGATACGCCGAGGTCAGCGCTTCAGCGATACCGAGCACCAGACCACCAATCATCGCGCCAGGAATACTGCCGATGCCGCCCAGTACCGCAGCAGTAAACGCCTTCATCCCAGCCATAAAGCCGATGAACGGGTTAATAGAGCCGTAGAACTGGCCGAGCAGCACGCCCGCCACCGCCGCCATCGCCGCACCAATAATGAAGGTCAGTGAAATCACGCGGTCAGTGTTAATCCCCAGCAGACTGGCCATTTTCAGGTCTTCCGCACAGGCGCGGCAGGCGCGGCCCATACGTGAATAACGAATAAACAGCGTCAGGGCCAGCATCGAGAGGAAGGTCACGACCCAAATCACCAGCTGCATGGTGGAGAGCGTGGCAGCAAAGCCGTTGCTCTCGCCCAGCGTCCACTGGCCGGTAATCAGGCTTGGCAACGCCAGATCGCGCGAACCTTGCGTCAGACTGACGTAGTTCTGCAGAAAGATCGACATCCCAATAGCCGAAATCAGCGCGATTAAGCGCTTAGAGGAGCGCACGGGCTTATACGCCACGCGCTCAATGCTCCAGCCGTAGGCGCTGGAGATGATCACCGCCATCACGAACCCGGCGGCAATCATCAGCCACGTGGTATCGATACCCATCATCATCAGGGCGGCAATCACAATAAAGGAGACATAACTGCCGATCATATACACCTCGCCATGGGCGAAGTTGATCATGCCGATGATGCCGTAAACCATGGTGTAACCAATGGCGATCAGCGCGTAAGTGCTCCCGAGGGTGACCCCGTTGAACATCTGCTGAATGAAATAGAGAAACTGCTCGGACATAGTGAGGACCTGCATGTGGACTAAAAATCCCCTCTCCCTTTTGGCAGAGGGTTAGGGTGAGGGAACAGGCGCGCGGGATCTCATCAAGACGGTACGCGCTGTCCCTCCCCCAGCCCTCTCCGGCAAAAGAGAGGGCCAATCTATTTAAGCTTGGGAATTACTTAACAGCGGTAGAGGAACCGTCTTTGTGCCATTTGAAGACACCAAATTCGAAGCCCTTCAGGTCGCCTTTCTGATCCCAGTTCAGGTTGCCCATCACCGTTGGAACCGCTGCGCCCTCTTTCAGGTTTTTAGCAATGGCATCTGGCTCAGCGCTCTTGCTACGTTCAATACCGGCCACCAGCGACTGAATGGCCGCATAGGTGGTCCAGACGAACGGACCGGTTGGATCTTTACGGTTTGACGCGGTATTGGCTTTGATGGCTTCAACAATCGCCTTGTTCTCTGGCAACTGGTCATAACGTTTCGGCAAGGTGACGTACAGGCCTTCAGATGCATCACCGGCGATGTTAGACAGTGAGGCGTTGCCTACACCTTCTGGTCCCATGAAGCCAGCAGTCAGACCGGCTGCTTTTGCCTGACGCAGAATCTGGCCCAGCTCTGGGTAGTAGCCACCGTAGTAAACGAAATCGACGTTTTCTTTCTTCAGACGCGCAATCAGCGTAGAGAAATCTTTATCGCCCGCGGTGATACCTTCGAACAGCACCACATTGCCGCCTTTGGCTTTCAGGGTTTTCTGCACCGATTCGGCCAGTCCCTGACCGTACTGCTGCTTGTCATGCACCACAGCGATACGTTTTGGTTTGATCTCATTGAGAATGTAAGTTGCAGCGGTTGGACCCTGATCGGAATCCAGACCGGTAGTACGCAGCACATCCGCATAGCCACGCGCGGTCAGCTCTGGTGCGGTTGCCGCTGGGGTGATCATCAGAATGCCTTCATCGTTATAGATGTCGGAAGCAGGCTGAGTAGAAGAGGAGCACAGGTGGCCGATCACATACTTGATGCCGTCGTTAACCACTTTGTTGGCCACTGCAACCGCTTGTTTCGGGTCACAGGCGTCGTCATATTCCACGCCAACCAGTTTGTCACCGTTCACGCCACCTTTGGCGTTGATGTCCTTAATGGCTTGCGCTGCACCGGTGAACTGCATATCACCGTATTGTGCAACCGGACCAGTTGCTGCGCCAACGATGGCAATCTTGATATCTTTCGCCAGTGCCGCGTGGCTCAGCGCCAGCGCAACGCAACCCGCCAGTAATGCGCGTCCTTTACTCATTTTCATGCGAACTTCCCCATCTGTTGTGTCGTGTGTCGTTGTGTTTGGTTTATTTTCTGCCAGTCAAAGAGGAAAACTGATTCAAGAATAATGAGTTAGCGCTCTTTTCTGGCATTTATTGGTAATAAGGCTTTATTTTTCAGGTTATTAAACAGGAACTTTCTTCTGTAAATCAACTGACATATTCAGTATTAGTCGCGTTGCACAGCAGAATCATCTGGTTTTTATGGCCGGTTATTAGCCAAAATGCCAGCGCGTTATGCTGGCTTTTTCAGCTAACATTGATGACTTCCTCCACAATCCTGGCAAAGTGGCTGGCATTTGACCTATTTTCATCGCAAAAAAGTGACAGCACGCTGACTGTCTAAATTCGCTACACTATGGCCTTTCTGGCAGTACAGGTAAGGGTAATGAAGCTCACTATTCAGCGAATCACCGCACTCACGCCGCAGGATCGGTTGGATTTAGCTAAAGTCTGGTCGCAGATCGATATTTCGCAACTTGAGGCTGCATTAAGCGAGACGCAGCGGTTGTATGCGGCAAGGTTTAACGATCGTCTGTTGGGCGGGTTGCAGCTGGAGATTTGTGGCACGCAAGGGAAGATTTCACACCTCACCGTGCGCGAAGTGACGCGGCGTCGCGGCGTCGGGCAATATTTGCTGGAGGACACCATAGCGCAGAATAGCGCGCTGGCGGATTGGTGGGTAGCCGATGACGGCGAAGACGATCAGAGTGTGCGCGCGGCCTTTATGCAGGCCTGTGGTTTTCGCGCGCAGGCCGATGGCTGGGTGCGCTAATTATTGCGGACACGTAACGGCGCGATTTATCGCGCTGTCCTGAAGCGCCAGGGTTGGTGACTGATGCGCAATACATTGCGCGGCTACGGACTTCGTGCAAATAAAAAGGGCGACTATAAAGTCGCCCCGTTTTTCACCTGATGGTTCTCAGGCTTCAATCGCCATACGCAGTTTCTTCATGGCGTTCTTTTCCAGCTGACGCACACGCTCTGCAGAGACGCCATATTTGTCGGCCAACTCCTGCAGCGTGGTTTTGTTCTCATCATCCAGCCAACGGGCGCGGATGATGTGCTGGCTGCGCTCATCAAGGCTCAGCATGGCATCGCTCAGCTTATCAGCAGCGTGCGCATCCCAGTTATCCTCTTCAATGCCGTCGGCAAAGTCTGAGGTTTTATCCTGCAGATAGAGTACCGGTGCCATCGGCTTACCTTCGCCAGCTTCGTCATCCGAAGACATGTCGAAAGTCATATCCTGCGCGGCCATACGAGATTCCATCTCGAGGACATCTTTGCTGCTCACGCCTAACTCGCGCGCAACCATCTCCACTTCATCCTGATTAAACCAACCAAGACGCTGTTTGCTTTTACGCAGATTAAAGAACAGCTTGCGCTGCGCTTTCGTGGTCGCGACTTTCACGATACGCCAGTTACGCAGCACGTATTCGTGAATCTCTGCTTTGATCCAGTGCACGGCAAATGACACCAGACGCACGCCAACTTCAGGGTTGAAGCGACGCACCGCCTTCATCAGGCCGATGTTACCTTCCTGAATCAGGTCCGCCTGTGGCAGGCCGTAACCTGAGTAGTTACGAGCAATATGAACAACAAAGCGCAGGTGAGACAGGATCAGCGTCTTAGCTGCATCCAGATCGCCCTGGTAATGCAGTTTCTCCGCTAATGCCTTCTCCTCTTCTGCCGTTAATACCGGCCAGTTGTTGGCAGCCCGGACATAAGATTCCAGGTTACCCAGAGGCGCAATCGCTAAAGTTTGCATTTCTTTGGTCATTCAAACCCTCACAAATTCAATGGACTTGCTGCGCGGTATTTTGCGCAGACGTTACATTATGTCAACGTCGCGAAAAAACCAAAAGCAATCTGTGCTACTTGGACGACAAAGTTATCCACAAGTTCAATATTAGCAGTGAATATTTTACACACAGATGACGGCGGGGAAAATAGGAAGATTCCTCTGCTCCCAGATCGTCGGCAGCAGAGGAAGAGTATATCAAAAAACGTTGCTGTTGGTTACTGCGGCGTAAATCGGCGTAAATGTTGTACAGTGGCTAACCATGCGGCAACCCAGCCAATAATGGCGGCGATGAGCAGCAGTAGCAGCCCTTCGTCCCAGGAAAAACCTTCAAGAACAAAGGTGGTGCCAAACACCGTCGCCACCTGCGCTACGACTGATTGCAGACGCAGTACCAGCACTTCGGACAGCAGCAGTGAAAGCACTGCACCACTGAAACCTAACAGCGCGCCGCCATACAGGAACGGACGCAAGATAAAGCCGTCGGTGGCACCAATCAGCTTTTGCACGTTAATGGTATCGCGACGGGCAAAGATGCTCAGGCGCACGCTGTTACCAATCACCAGGAACACCGCCACCACCATCAGCAGACCAATCATCGAAGCAATTTGCCCTACCAGCCCGGTTAACGCCGCTAAACGGGCAAACCAGCTGTCATCCATGCGCACTTCATCCACACCCTGCACTTTCGACACGCGGTCGCGCAGGTTAGCCATAGTGTCTGAATTCTGGAAATTCAGTTTCGGCGTGATGATGGCCACGGCAGGCAGCGGGTTTTGCTCCAGCATGTCCATTGAACCGCCGAAACCAGACCAGTTACGGAACTCATTCAGCGCTTCTTCACGGGTCAGATAGTTAACGTTATCCACGCCATCTAACTTTTTCAGCTCAGCAGCGACATTCTCAGCCGCCGTATCATCCAGCGCTTTATCCAGATACACCGTCAACTGCGGTGCCGGATACCACTGCGTCGCCGCCTGGCTGACGTTTTTCCACACCATATAGCAGACGCTCGGCAGCGTCAGCGAGATGGCAATCACCATCACGGTCAGCAGCGTGGCCAGCGGCTGACGCCACATATCCGAGAGCGTACCGCGCAGCGCATAGCGCCACTGCTCCTGCCAGCCGCCTTTCAGCGCCTTACTTTTTGAAGGCGCCTTCGCCGCCTTCGGCGCCGCTGGGCGCTTATTGCGTTTATTGACCATCATGACCTCCGTGCAGGCGTCCCTGATTCAGCGTCATCAAGCGGTAATTGCGGCGGGCAATCAGCCCGGTGTCGTGCGTCGCCATTAAGACGGTCACACCAACACGATTGAACTCTTCAAACAGGCGCAGAATGTCTTCTGACAGGGCATCATCCAGATTACCGGTGGGTTCGTCCGCCAGCAGCACCGCAGGTTTGTTCACCACCGCGCGGGCAATACCCACACGTTGCTGTTCACCACCAGAAAGCTGGATCGGATAACTCTTCGCTTTGTCGAGCAAGCCGACTTTATCCAGCGCTGCCGATACACGGCGACGAATATCTTCACCACTGGCGCCGGAAATGATCAGTGGAATCGCCACGTTGTCATAGACCGAACGATCCATCAGCAAGTGGTGATCCTGGAAAATCATCCCGATCTGACGTCGCAGGAAAGGCACTTCGCTGCGACGCAGACGTGAAATATCGTGGCCGCTAAACCAGATTTGCCCGGCGCTCGGGCGCTCAATGCCACAAATCAGCTTCAGCAAGGTACTTTTCCCTGCGCCGGAGTGGCCGGTCAGGAATGCCATTTCGCCGGGGCGAAGATGGAAATCCACTCCCTGCAGCGCCTGACGTCCTCCCAGGTATGCTTTACTGACCTCTTCAAAGCGAATCATCCCAATCATTCCTCTCGGGCAAACAGTGCCTCAATAAAGTCTGCGGCCTTAAACGGCCGTAAATCCTCGATGCCTTCCCCGACACCGATATAACGAATCGGAATGCCAAACTGATCGGCAACCGAGAAGATCACACCACCTTTGGCGGTGCCGTCGAGCTTGGTCAGCGTGATGCCTGTCAGTCCCACCGCTTCATGGAACAGTTTGGCCTGGCTAACGGCGTTTTGCCCGGTGCTGGCATCGAGGGTTAACATCACTTCATGTGGTGCATCCTCATCCAGCTTTTTCATCACGCGGGTGATTTTTTTCAGCTCTTCCATCAGATGGGCTTTGTTCTGCAGGCGACCAGCGGTATCTGCAATGAGTACATCGACGTTGCGTGACTTCGCGGCCTGAATGGCGTCGAAGATAACGGAAGCCGAGTCAGCACCCGTATGCTGAGCCACCACAGGAATGTTGTTACGCTGACCCCAGACCTGAAGCTGTTCCACTGCTGCTGCACGGAAGGTATCACCTGCCGCCAACATCACTGATTTGCCCTGAGCCTGATATTGACGCGCCAGCTTACCGATAGTGGTGGTTTTACCCACGCCGTTGACGCCTACCATCAGGATAACAAACGGCGTTTTGCCGCCCACATCCAGTGGCTGATCAACCTTTTCCAGAATGCCGGCCATTTCACTTTTCAGCAGGCCGTAAAGTGCTTCAGCATCACGCAACTGCTTGCGGTTAGCCTGCTGCGTCAGATTGGTGATGATGCGGCGCGTGGTCTCTACACCCACATCAGCAATCAGCAACTGCTCTTCCAGCTCTTCAAACAGGTCATCATCGATTTTTTTGCCGCGGAACAGGCTAACAAAACCGGAACCGAGGTTTTCTCGGGTTTTGACCAGGCTGCGCTTGAGGCGAGCAAAGAAGCCCTCTTTGGTCGGACGATCCTGCTCCTGCGTGACCAGCGGCGCTGCGGCCAGCGGTAAATCGCTGACGGTATCCTGCGCTTCGGCTTCAGCGTCTTCCGCATAGGTTTCGGCCAACGCCAAGGCTTCAAGTTCTTCGTCGCTTAACGCGTCGTCTTCCGATTCAACGGCTGCTGCTTCGATTTCCGGCTCATGCTGCGCAACGAGTGGCTCAACAGCCGCTTCCTCGATCTCTGGCTCATGCTGCGCAACCACTGGCTCAACGACCGCTTCTTCGATCTCTGGCTCGTGCTTCGCAATCACTGGCTCAACGACTGCTTCTTCGATTTCCGGCTCGTACTGCGCAACTACTGGCGCAACGGACGCTTCTTCGATCTCCGGCTCGTGCTGCGCAGCTGGCGCTTCAACAATCAGTTCTTCTGCCTGAGGCTCTTCTTCGACAGGTGCTACGTCCGGATGGATTTCCTCCTCCGGTAGCACTTCCTCTTCAATTGCCGTGATCGGCTTGGACACCACCACTTCCGGCTGTGCCCGTTGTTCTTCGGCTACGTGCTCAGTGACGGCAACCGTCTCTTCCGCCTGCGCTTCGGCGCTTGCTAACGCGCTCTCTTCAGCGATCGGCTGTTGCGCCGCTTCGGCCGGTTGCTGCTCTTCCGCAGGCTGCTGCTTCTCTTCTTCTTTGCCAAAGCCTAGCCAGGAAAAAAAGCCACGTTTTTTCTCTTTTGCCATTGTGTAACCACACTCCTCGATGGCTTATTCCCGGTAGCACGCTGTTCCCAGGGGATAAAAAATTCAATTTTTTGTTCGTGAGCGGCGTAAAAATCAGGCAATTACGCGCGCCATATCAACTCAGTAGTCTAACACTTTCCAGCCAGCGCACCACAGCACCCTTTTTTACGTTTCTTCTGCCTGCCACGCCCGTTAAACTACGCAACAAATTATGACGAGTTGTGAGCAAAATGAGTAAATCCCCCCGCAGCAGCGGCGCTGCTGGCCAGATTCGTATCATTGGCGGACAGTGGCGCGGTCGCAAATTACCGGTGCCGGATAGCGCGGGTCTGCGCCCGACCACCGATCGCGTGCGTGAAACCCTGTTTAACTGGTTAGCGCCGGATATTCAGGAAGCGCGTTGTCTCGATTGCTTCGCCGGTAGCGGTGCGCTCGGCCTGGAAGCACTGTCACGCTATGCGGCGTCTGCTACGCTGCTTGAGATGGAACGTTCCGTCGCCCAACAGCTGTCGCAGAATCTGCAAACCCTGCGTGCGACGCAAGGCAACGTCGTGCAGACCAATACGCTACAGTGGTTGAGCCAACCCGGAGAGCCGTTCGATGTGGTGTTTGTTGATCCACCATTCCGTAAAGGATTACTGCTGGAGACGCTAACGCTGCTGGAAAACAACGGCTGGCTGGCGGAGAACGCACTGATTTACGTCGAAAGCGAAGTGGAGCACGGCACGCCTGTGGCGCCCGCTAACTGGGACTTGTACCGCGAAAAAATTGCCGGTCAGGTGGCATATCGCCTTTATCAACGCCAACAGGAGACGCACGATGTGGCTTAATCTGGGACGATTACTGATGATTTGCGTCTGGGCATTTCTGCTGCTCAATCTGGTGCATCCTTTCCCGACACCGCTGCGCTACTTTGTGCATGTGGCACTGTTCTTCATGGTGATCATGCACGGCTTGCAGCTGGTTCTGCTGCGCGCGACTCAGCCGAAAGAGGCGCCAAAACTCAGTGGCGTCACGCAAGCGAAGATTTTCTTTTTTGGTGTGTTTGAACTGCTGGCGTGGCAGAAAAAGCATTACCCGAAGATGTAAGGATACGGGCCGCTGCAGCGGCCCGTTTTATGGCGCAGGCGTGAAACTGACAAAGCGACTGCCCTGCATTTTCAACTCTCCCTTCGCGCCCTTATCGATATGATGATAGTCATCGGCGCTCACCACCACCTTGATATCACTCGCCCCATTGAGTGGATGAAACCAGGCTTCGTACTTCATATCTTCAGCCACAATCTCTTCACGCTGGCGCGAACGGCGATTGGGGGAAGGGAACTCACGTTTGGTTTTCACTTCTACGCTCAGTGAGCGAATCGGTGAAGCATCATTTACCGCGGTTTCACGGCGTTGCTTAATAAACTGACGGGTCGCCAATACGGCAATAATCGCCAGAACGATGAAAAAGATTAGCGGTGGTTTGCTCATGTTTTCTCTCGCACTTTGCGTTAATGTCGGAACAGTAAAAGACGACAAAGCATACAACCAGAGTTGACCGATTGTCACATTCGTCGCCGGTAACTTACACTGAGATCGCGATTTTGGGAAAATTCATGACTCTGGACGTCGCGTTCAGAAAAGGGAGAAAACATGCTTTGGTCTTTCCTTGCCGTACTTTTTTCCGGTTGGCTGTACGTTGATGCTTCATACCGTGGCCCGCAGTGGCAACGCTGGCTGTTCAAACCTGTTACCTTGCTGTTGCTGGTCGCCTGGGCCTGGCAAGCACCCACACTGAATACCACCGATTACCTGATTCTGGCTGGCCTGGTTGCCACTCTGGTCGGTGATGCACTGACGTTACTGCCTCGCCAGCAAATGCTCTATGCACTGGGTGCATTCTTCCTGTCACATCTGCTCTACACCATCAGCTTTGCTGCCCACATGACCATGAGTTTCTTCTGGCCGATTCCGGTCACGCTGCTGGTGATTGGGGTGGTGGTGATTGGCATTATCTGGTCGAAGCTGGAGGATTTGCGCTGGCCGATCTGTACCCTAATTGGGATGACGCTGGTGATGAACTGGATGGCGGCAGAGAATTACTTCTTCCGCCCGACGGATTACAGCTTCTCACTATTGGTTGGCGCCGGACTGCTGCTATTAGGCAACATTATCTGGTTTATCACCCATTATCGCCGCCGTTTCAGTGCCGATAGCGCCATTGTTGCCGCTTGCTACTTCGCCGGCCACTTTATGATTGTGCGTTCGCTGTGGCTGTATTGAAGAAAAGATGACCTTTTGCTTGACTCTGGAGTTGACTCCAGAGTGTAGCATTCGGGATGCGGGCAGTGGCCCGCATTGATCCCGGAGGCTCTATGCACGCCCATTCTCATTCATGCCGTTGTGGAAAATCCCACAGCAAAACCCAGCCGCTGTGCGCCATTCGCAGTGTTTCACCTACGACGCTGAAAATCTCAGCCGCCCTCCCCGCCACACCAGAAAGTGGTTGCGGTTGCTGTGACAACGACAGCGGCAGTCCCGGCGGCGAAAGCGACGCCGAAAGCGACAGGCCCTCATCCACATCTCATCAATTCCGCTGGCAGATTGCCGGAATGGATTGCCCCAGCTGCGCGCGAAAAATTGAAAGTGCTGTACAACAGCTGGCGCAGGTGCGCACCGCTCGCGTGATTTTTGCCAGTGAAAAACTGGTGGTGGATGCCGACCAGGATATTCGCCCGGCCATCGAACAGGCCGTCAAAAATGTCGGTTTTACCCTGACCTCAAACGATCCGCAATCTCAGCCCGAACCGCAACGCCGCTGGCAGGAAAATGCCGGTTTGCTGTTACTGGCGCTGCTGATGCTTGCCAGTTGGCTGCTGAGCCAGGTTTCTCCGGTATGGGGCGATCGCCTGTTTGTGATGACCACGCTGATCGGCCTGGCTCCGATTGCATTCAGCGCGTGGAAACTGCTGCGAGGCGGTTCACCCTTCAGTATCGAAACCCTGATGACCCTTGCCGCCACCGGTGCGTTGGTGATTGGCGCACATGCCGAAGCCGCGATGGTGCTGTTGCTGTTCCAACTGGGTGAACGGCTGGAGTCATTTGCAGCTTCTCGCGCACGACGCGGTGTGACGGCGTTAATGGCACTGCGCCCCGATACTGCTACGCGTTTGAAAGGCACGCAGCGCGAGCAGGTGGCGCTGGCTGACTTGCATCCTGGCGATACGATTGAAGTCGCGGCTGGCGGTCGTTTGCCGGCCGATGGCGAGCTGCTGAACCAGAGCGCCAGTTTTGATGAAAGTGCGCTGACGGGCGAGTCCGTGCCGGTTGCCCGTCAGCCGGGCGAAACGGTGATGGCTGGCGCCACTAGCGTGGATCGCCTGGTCACGCTGAAAGTCATCTCCGAACCTGGCCAGAGCGCGATTGATCGCATCCTGCAGCTCATCGAAGAAGCTGAAAGCCACCGTGCACCGGTTGAGCGCTTTATCGATCGCTTCAGCCGCATTTATACGCCTGCCATTATGCTGCTGGCGCTGTTAGTGATGGTGCTGCCGCCACTGTTAGCGGGGGCAGCGTGGTTGCCGTGGATTTATAAAGGCCTGACGCTGCTGTTAATTGGTTGCCCTTGTGCGCTGGTGATTTCTACCCCCGCTGCAATCACCTCTGGCTTAGCGGCGGCCGCACGACAGGGCGCTCTGATCAAAGGGGGTGCCGCGCTGGAACGTCTCAGCCGTATCCAGACCATCGCATTCGATAAAACCGGCACCCTCACACTGGGTAAACCGCAGGTGACCGAGGTCGAATCTTTCAGTGCGATGGAAGCAAATGCACTGCTGAGCATTGCGGCGGCAGTGGAGCAAGGTTCCAGCCATCCATTGGCGATCGCCATCGTGCGCGAGGCCGAAAAGCACCAGCTTAGGCTACCGCACGCCCGGCAGCAGCAAACGCTGGCTGGCAGTGGCATCCGGGCGCAGATTGATGGCGTGACCTATCAGCTGCTGGCACCACGCGATGCCAGCACGCTCACGGTCGATCAGCAGCAGGCGATCGCGCAACGGGAAGCTCAAGGTAAAACCGTGGTGGTGCTGTTACAGGATGAGACCGTCATCGGCACCCTGGCGTTGCAGGATCAGCTACGCGAGGAAGCCGTCACGGCGCTGGCACAGTTGCAAGCGCTGGGCATTAATAGCCTGATGCTGACTGGCGATAACCCGCGTGCGGCGGCGTCGATGGCGGCGCAACTCAACATCGATTATCGCGCCGGCTTGTTGCCTGCCGATAAAGTGGAGATGGTGCGCAAACTGGAGGAGCAGCAGCCGCTGGCGATGGTAGGCGATGGCATTAACGACGCCCCGGCGATGAAAGCGGCCACGATTGGCATTGCCATGGGCAGCGGCACCGATGTCGCGCTGGAAGCCGCCGACGCCGCGCTGACACAAAACCGTCTGGCAATTCTGCCACGCACTATCGCACTGGCCCGTCGCACGCGCGCCATCATCCGTCAAAACATCGCGATAGCGCTGGGGCTGAAAGGCATTTTCCTGATCACCACACTGCTCGGTTTCACCGGTTTGTGGCTGGCGGTGCTGGCAGATTCAGGTGCAACAGCGCTGGTCACAGCCAACGCTTTGCGATTGCTGCGACAGCGTTAAGCCGTGCCCTTCTGAATCAGATACTGATACGGCAGCGTTTCCGTCTGCTGTGCCAGCAACTGATGTTCCATAAAGCGGCAAAAACCGGGAATATCACGCGTGGTGGCCGGATCATCGGCAATGATCAGTAAGGTTTCGCCCGCCTGCATGGTGCGCACGGTTTTGCGCACCATCATTACCGGCTCAGGGCAGCGCAGGCCAAGGGCATCAAGCTTGTGGTCCGGCGCAGAAAAGGGATCGCTCATGATTCTCTGTCTTCATTCAAGATGGGCGCTCATTCTAGCGCGCTAAATGCACAGCGCAAGGCGATAACGATTGCGTTAAAATTAACCATTGCATTAATTGCGCAACGCGCTAAGATGCCGCCGTTTTTTTACCAAATTGCTTAATCCTCGAAATAATTCGCGTTTTAGCAAGGCGGCAAGTGCGTGTATCCCCAGGAGCTTACATAAGTAAGTGGCTGGGGTACGCGAACGTAGCCAACGAAGCGACAACGCGAAGTATGAAGAGGATTGTTGGGTTCCCTCACCCCATTACTCAAAAAGGTCAGACATGATTGATTTCTCTGCACGTCAGCGCATGCATGCGCTGTTTTGGCTTTCCCTATTCCATCTGCTGGTGATCACTTCCAGTAACTATCTGGTCCAGCTGCCGGTTTCCATCTTCGGCTTCCACACCACCTGGGGTGCCTTTAGCTTTCCATTTATCTTCCTCGCTACCGATCTCACCGTGCGCATCTTTGGCGCGCCGTTAGCCCGTCGTATTATTTTGGCGGTGATGATCCCGGCGCTGTTTATCTCTTACGTGGTGTCCTGTGTGTTTTACCAGGGCGAATGGCAGGGATGGGCATCGCTGGAACAGGTGAATCTGTTTGTCGCACGTATCGCCAGTGCCAGCTTTATGGCCTATGCGCTCGGTCAGATTCTGGATGTCCACGTTTTTAACCGTTTGCGTCGTTTACCGCAGTGGTGGATCGCCCCTGCTGCAGCCATGTTCCTCGGCAATATCAGCGATACGCTGGCCTTCTTTTTCATCGCCTTCTACAAGAGCCCGGACCCGTTCATGGCCGCGCATTGGGTGGAGATCGCACTGGTGGATTACAGCTTCAAAGTGCTGATCTGCATGATTTTCTTCCTGCCCGCTTACGGTGTGTTGCTGAACAGCCTGCTAAAACGTCTGGCAGAGCGCTCGACACAGCGTCAGATCAATTTCGGCTAATTGCACATAGACGAAACGCCGCAGCGCGCTAAGATTTCCTGACAAACCGGCGGTTGCTTTTGACCGCCGATTCCGTTTTTATACCGGGTAGAAAGCACCTGACTGGAATCATCAAAGGGAAAAGAATGCGTAACTTAGTGAAATATGCGGGTATTGGTTTGTTGGTGTTAGGTCTTGCGGCCTGTGATCAGAAGAAAGAAGATGCGGCGGCAGGCAGCAACGGTGCCAGCGCCAGCCAGTCAGCCCAGACGGTGAACCTGATGGACGGCAAGCTGAGCTTCAGTCTGCCGGCGGGCATGTCTGATAAAAGCGGTAAACTCGGTTCTGAATCTACCAATATGCATGTGTACGCCGATGAAACCGGCCAGCGCGCAATTATTGTGATTGCGGGCGACCCGACCAACGAAGCGCTGGATGCCTTGTCACAGCGTCTGGAACAGCAGCAGCGCGGTCGCGATCCGCAGTTGCAGGTCGTTTCTAACAAAGCGGTGACGCTGAAAGATCAGCCAGCTCAGCAGTTGGATACCGTGATTTCGGCCAACAACCAAACCTCATGGTCTTCCGTGATTCTGGCAAAAGTGGATGGCAAACTGCTGACCCTGCAAATTACCCTGCCAGCCGACAATCAGCAGCAGGCGCAGAGCGATGCTGATGCGATCGTGAAAAGCATCACTCTCAAGTAATGCTTTATAGGTGCGCATAAAAGCGCACCCTTCGAAAATCTCATCCATTGCGTTCAGGGTCGCCTTTAATGGCGACCCATTTCATACCTTACAATCTCACCGGCGAAATATGCCAAATCTCGTCCGCGTACTCCTGGATCGTCCTGTCTGCTGAGAAGTAGCCCATGTTGGCGATATTCAATGCCGCACGGCGCTGCCACTCATCCGGCTGACGATAAAGCTTGTCCACCTTATCCTGCGCATCCACATAGCTGCGATAATCGGCCAGCAGCTGATAGTGATCGCCGAAGTTCACCAGCGCATCAAACAGATTGCGATAGCGACCTGGCTCTCCCAGGCTGAATGCACCACTGGCAATTTGCGTCAGTGCCTGGTGCAGCTCGGCATCTTCCTCATAATATTTACGCGGGTTGTAGCCATCCTTGCGCAGTTGTTCGACCTGCGGCGTGGTGTTGCCGAAGATAAAGATATTCTCCGCACCCACATGCTCGCGCATCTCGACGTTCGCGCCATCCAGCGTACCAATCGTCAACGCGCCATTGAGGGCAAACTTCATGTTACTGGTGCCGGACGCCTCGGTGCCCGCTGTAGAGATCTGCTCGGAGAGATCCGCCGCCGGAATAATGATCTGCGCCAGGCTCACGCTGTAGTTAGGAATAAACACCACCTTCAGCTTGTTCTTCACCTGCGGATCGTTGTTGATCACGTTGGCAACATCGTTGATCAGATGGATAATGTGCTTCGCCACGTAATAGGCCGATGCGGCTTTACCGGCGAAGATATTCACGCGCGGCACCCAATCCGCAGTAGGATCAGTTTTGATGCGGTTGTAGCGCGTGATGACATGTAACACATTGAGCAACTGACGCTTATATTCATGGATACGTTTGATCTGCACATCGAACAGCGCATGCGGATCCAGCACGATATCCATGTTCTTCGCCACCCAATCCGCCAGACGTTTTTTATTAGCGAATTTGGCGTCGGAAATTTGCTCGATAAAGACCGGATAATCAATGTGTGGCGTCAGATCGCTCAACTGACTGAGGTCGGTTCGCCAGGTGCGGCCGATGGTCTCGTCCAATACATCGGACAGCGCCGGGTTGGCCAGCGCCAGCCAGCGACGCGGCGTTACGCCGTTGGTTTTATTACAGAAGCGACCCGGGAACAGGCGCGCAAAATCAGCAAACAGCGACTGCACCATCAGATTGGAATGCAGCTCTGAAACGCCATTCACCTTGTGGCTGACCACCACCGCCAGCCACGCCATGCGCACCTTACGGCCGTTGTTTTCGTCGATGATCGAGATGCGTGACATCAAATCCCAATCATCCGGATAGTATTCCTGGATGGTTTTCAGGAAGTAATCGTTGATTTCAAACACAATGCTGAGGTGGCGCGGCAGAATCTTGCCGAACATATCCACCGGCCAGGTTTCCAGCGCTTCACTCATCAATGTGTGGTTGGTGTAAGAGAACACCTGGCAAGTGACCTCAAAAGCGTCATCCCAGCTGAACTTGTGATCGTCGATCAACAAGCGCATCAATTCAGGGATGGCTAAAACCGGGTGGGTGTCATTGAGATGGATAGCAATTTTATCCGCCAGGTTGTCCCAGGTTTCATGCATTTGCCAGTGGCGACTCAAAATATCCTGCACCGTGGCGGAGACGAGGAAATACTCCTGACGCAAACGCAGTTCACGACCAGAATCGGTAGAGTCATCCGGATAGAGCACGCGCGATACGTTCTCTGAGTGGTTTTTATCTTCTACCGCCGCAAAGTAATCACCCTGGTTAAATTTGCCGAGGTTGATCTCATTACTGGCCTGCGCGCTCCACAAACGCAGCGTGTTGGTGGCATCGGTGTCAAAACCCGGAATGATTTGATCGTAAGCCGCCGCAATAATCTCTTCGGTTTCCAGCCAACGTACGCGAGCACCTTCATGCTGCAGACGGCCACCAAAGCGGACTTTGTAGCGGGTATTGAAGCGCTGGAACTCCCACGGATTGCCGTATTCCAGCCAGTAATCCGGCGATTCACGCTGCTGACCGTCGACAATGTTCTGCTTGAACATGCCGTAGTCATAACGAATGCCATAACCGCGTCCCGGTAAGCCGAGGGTGGCGAGCGAGTCGAGGAAACAGGCCGCTAAACGACCCAGGCCGCCATTGCCAAGCCCCGGATCGTTCTCTTCGTCCATCAGTTCACTGAGGTCGAGCCCCATCTCGTCCAGCGCCTGATTCAGATCGTCATAGATGCCCATCGCCAGCAATGCATTGCCCAGCGTGCGTCCCATCAGGAATTCCATCGACAGGTAGTAAACCTGACGCACATCCTGCGACAGCTGCGCACGGCTTGAGCGCAACCAACGTTCCACCATACGATCGCGCACTGCCAGCAAGGCGGCGTTAAGCCACTCATGCTGATTGGCGATCGACGGGTCTTTACCAATAGTAAACATCAGTTTATAGGCGATTGAGTGCTTCAGTGCGTCAACCGTTAGCGTGGGTGAGGCATAGGTGAAAGGTGCATTCATATCCAGTATCCCAATCTCTGATTACAGCAAACGTTGATAAAGATCGCGGTAGGCTTGTGCGGCCACCTGCCAACTAAAATCCATCCCCATCGCCTGCCGCTGAACGTAGCGCCAGAGAGAAGGACGGGACCAAAGGACAAAAGCACGTCGAATCGCCCGCAGCAGCGACCAGGCGTTACTGTCTTCAAAACTGAAACCGCTTGCGACCCCGTCAGCGAGGTTCTCCAGCGAACTGTCCTGCACGGTATCTGCCAGCCCGCCGGTGCGGCGCACTAGCGGCAACGTGCCGTATTTCAAACCGTACAACTGAGTTAAGCCGCACGGTTCAAAACGGCTCGGCACCATGATGACATCTGCTCCACCCACAATGCGGTGTGAGAAGGCTTCGTGATAACCGATCTGCACGCCGACGCTGCCTGGATGTTCCGCCGCCGCAGCGAGGAAACCTTGTTGTAACTCTGCATCGCCCTGGCCCAACAGCACCAGCTGGCCGCCTTGCGCCAATAGCCCCGGTAACGCTTCCAGCACCAGATCCAGCCCTTTCTGTTTGGTCAAACGGCTGATGACACAAAATACCGGCACTTTGTCATCCACCTTCAGGCCCATGGCGATCTGTAGTTGGCGCTTGTTCTCCGCTTTGCTCTCCAGCGTTTCCCGGTCGTAACGCGCCGTCAGCAACAGGTCGTGCGCCGGGTCCCAAATACCCGGGTCAACGCCATTCAGGATGCCACTCAGCCGCCCCTCTTTCAGACGCTGCTCTAGCAGCGCTTCCATGCCATAACCGAATTCTGGCCGGGTGATTTCCAGAGCATACGTCGGGCTGACTGCGGTTATATGATCGGCATAAAATAATCCCGCCTTTAGGTACGAAATTTGTCCGTAGAACTCCAGGCCATGCATGGTGAAGAAACTGCGCGGGATCTGGATCTCATCCAGATGACGCGCATTGAACAGCCCCTGATACGCGAGGTTGTGCACGGTAAACACCGTTTTTGCCGGGTGTCCACGGGCCGCGATGTAAGCACAGGTTAACCCTGCGTGCCAGTCATGCGCGTGCACCACATCGGGTTGCCAGTAGGTATCCAACCCGCTGGCCAGCTCGGCGCCCATCCAGCCCAGCAGCGCAAAACGCAGATAGTTATCCACGTAGGCAAACTGCGATGTGTCGTGATAAGGGCTGCCGGGACGCTCATACAATCCCGGCGCATCAATTAAATAAATGCCAACTCCATTGAATTGTCCAAATAATAAACGGACCGGGCCAGCAAAAGTATGCAATTCCGCAACGATCTCGGTGTCAGGAATCCCTTTACGCAGATCCGGATAAGCGGGAAGCAATACTCGCGCATCCGTACCACCCGCAATCTGAGCCTGAGGCAATGCGCCGACGACATCAGCTAACCCGCCGGTTTTCAGCAGCGGGAAAAGTTCTGAACAGACATGTAAAACCTGCATCCTGGACCCCTATTGTGTTATCGCGCGCGTTCCCCGCGGCGATTGCCTGTGTGCTTGCTCGTTGCGTTCGTGGTCAGCCAGCCAATTTGGCCAGCATGGCGCGCGTCACCAAAACGATGCCTTCTTCTGAACGGTAAAAACGGCGGCTGTCTTCATCTGGGTTCTCACCAATCACCATGCCTTCCGGAATCACGCAGGCGCGATCAATCACGCAACGGCGCAGACGACAGGAACGATTGATCACCACATCCGGTAACAGCACCGATGAGTCGATATTGCAAAACGAGTTAATGCGCACGCGTGGGAACAACACCGAATTCACCACCACGGAACCGGAGATAATGCAGCCGCCGGAAACCAGTGAATTCATCGTCATGCCGTGGCTGCCCGAGCGATCCTGCACAAATTTGGCGGGCGGCAAGGGTTCCATATGCGTACGGATTGGCCAGTCGTGGTCGTACATATCCAGTTCCGGCGTGACCGAGGCCAGATCGAGATTAGCGCGCCAGTAAGCTTCCAGCGTTCCGACGTCACGCCAGTAAGGCTCGGCGTTTTCATCGTTCTGTACGCACGACAACGTAAAGGAGTGCGCGTAGGCTTCACCGCTGGCGACAATTTTTGGCAGCAAATCCTTGCCGAAATCGTGGCTCGATTCAGGGATTAGCAAATCCTCTTCCAATAGCTGGTAGAGGTAATCAGCGTTGAACACGTAGATCCCCATACTGGCTAACGCTTTGGTGTCATCGCCCGGCATTGACGGTGGCTTCGGCGGTTTTTCCACAAAATCCACCACGTTGTTGTCCGCATCCACCGCCATCACACCAAACGCCGTGGCTTCGGCGAGCGGCACCGGTAAGCAGGCGATGGTGCACTTCGCGCCACGTTCAGCGTGATCGAGCAACATCCGCGAGTAATCCATTTTGTAGATATGATCCCCGGCGAGAATCACGATGTATTGCGCTCGATAGCGGCGAATGATGTCGAGGTTCTGCGAAACTGCATCGGCGGTACCGCGATACCAATGCTCGGTGGATGCACGCTGCTGCGCCGGCAGCAAATCGACAAATTCATTCATCTCTTCGTTGAATAACGACCAGCCACGCTGGATGTGCTGCGTTAACGTATGCGACTGATATTGGGTGATCACGCCGATGCGCCGAATACCCGAATTGATACAATTCGACAGCGCAAAGTCGATGATGCGGAACTTGCCGCCGAAATGAACGGCAGGTTTGGCGCGTTTCGCGGTGAGATCTTTCAGACGCGTACCGCGCCCGCCAGCAAGGATCAACGCCACCGTTTGTGTAGGGAGCTGGCGCGCCAGCATCAGTGGATCTGTTCTATCTAACTTAACCATGTCTGACTCCTTATGATTGCTTTAGGAACACACACACGCCGTGTGCGGGCCCGTGCCAGACAGTTGTCAGGATGGGGTTATCTTCCCCGGCGAAAGGAGGAATGGCACGCCACTCTCCGTCTGGTAAGGCAAGGTCACTCACCGATTCCGTGGCGTTGATTGTTATTAACCAGCGGCTGGAGAGCAGGATCTGCATTCTGTGCGCCCCCTGTTCCCACTCCTCATTTCCCAGTGGTTTGCCGCTGGCATTGAACCACTGCACATTGCCATCGCCCTCCTGCCACCAGCGATCCGCTGTCAGTGCAGGAATGCGCTGACGCAGCCGGATTAACGCGGCAGTGAAGTCGACTAGTCCAAAATCATCCTGATGCCAGTGCAACCAGGTGAGTGGGTTGTCCTGACAGTACGCGTTATTGTTACCGTGCTGGCTGTGACCGCGTTCGTCCCCGGCCAGCAGCATCGGTGTACCTTGCGCCAACAGCAGCGTGGTCAGCAGAGCATGCACGCTACGCCGACGACGTTCGACAATATCGAAATTGACCTGTAGCCCCTCTTTGCCATGGTTGTGGCTGAAGTTGCTGCTACTGCCGTCGCGATTGTCTTCGCCGTTGGCCTGATTGTGTTTATTGTTGAAGCTCACCACGTCGCGCAGCGTAAAACCGTCATGCGCGGTGATCAGATTGATACTGGCGTGCGGCAAGCGTCCCTCTCGCTGGAACACATCGCTGGAGGCGGCAAACCGCCGGGCAAATTCGCCATTATTGAGCTGGCCGTGCAGCCAGTAACGGCGCGCGGCATCGCGGAAATGGTCATTCCATTCCGCGAATCCTTCGGGAAAATTGCCCACCTGATAGCCGCCGGGGCCGATATCCCACGGTTCAGCAATCAATTTGACCTGTGACAGCACCGGACAGGCTTTAATGGCGATGAACAGCGGCGCATCCTGCCGATAGTCCGGCGTACGACCCAGCACGCTGGCGAGGTCAAAACGGAAGCCATCGATATGGCAGTCCCGCACCCAATAGCGCAGCGCTTCTAATGCCCATTCCATCACCTGCGGATCGCTGAGATTGAGCGTGTTGCCGCAGCCGGTCCAGTTTTGATATTCACCCTGCGCGTCGAGCCAGTAATAGCTGGCGTTATCCACGCCGCGCAGTGAAATGTTGGGGCCAATCTCTTCCAGCTCGGCAGTGTGGTTGAATACCACATCAAGGATCACTTCGATACCCGCCGCATGCAGCACTTTGACCGCCTGCTGAAACTCCTGCAGGGGCGTTAAACCCTGCTCGCCGGACGCGTAGCGGGGATCCACCGCCCACAGCGCGAACGGGTTGTAACCCCAGTAATTGCTCAGCCCGAGTCGTAGCAGACGCGGCTCGCTGGCGAAGTGCGCTATCGGCAGCAGTTCCAGCGCGGTAATACCGAGATGGCGCAAGTACTTCACCATAGCAGGATGGCCCAGTGCCGCATAAGTCCCGCGCAGCCTTTCCGGAATTTCCGGATGTTGCCGGGTTAAGCCGCGCACGTGCGCCTCATACACCACCGTCTTGCCCCACGGCGTACGCAGTGGTTTCTCATCATCCCAGTCAAAATCTTCAGCGATCACCAGTGATTTGGGCGCAATGGCGGCGTTATCCTGCTCATCCGGCTGCTGCTCACCTCCGCTAAAACGCGGATCGTCGGGAATATCCCCCACCACCGCTTTCGCGCAGGGATCGACAAGTAATTTTGCCGGGTTGAAACGATGTCCTTGTTGCGGTGCCCATGGTCCGTGGACGCGATAGCCGTAACGCTGGCCGGGCTTTAATGCCGGAAAATAGCCGTGCCAGATATCCCCACTGCGCGCGGGCAGCGCAAAGCGCCGTTCAACGCCGTGCGCGTCAAACAGGCACAGCTCCACTTGCTCGGCATGGCGGGAAAACAGCGTGAAGTTTACGCCGCGCCCATCATAATGGGCGCCCAACGGCATCGGCTGCCCGGTCTCCAGCATCAGTCGCCCTCCCGCACCAGCCAAATCGTGGCCAGCGGCGGCAAGACCAGGCTAAGCGATTGCGGCCGACCGTGGCTCTCAATCACGTCGGTATGCACCACCCCATGATTGCGCACATCACTGCCGTGATAATCCTGTTGGTCGGTGTTCAGTACCTCACGCCAGCCGCCTTGTTGATTAACGCCAAAGCGATAGTCATGGCGCGCCACCGGCGTGAAGTTACTGGCAACAATGATTTCATTGCCGTCACGATCGCGACGTGCAAACACAAACACCGAGTTTTCATGATCGTCGACCACCAGCCATTCAAAGCCCTGCGCATCGAAATCCAGTTGATGTAATGGCGTGAAGTGTTTGTAGCTGTGGTTGAGATCGCGCACCAGACGCTGTACGCCGTTGTGCCAGTTGTCTTCGCCCTCCAGCAGATGCCAGTCGAGGCTCGAATCGTGGTTCCACTCGCGGCCCTGAGCAAACTCGTTGCCCATAAACTGCAGCTTTTTACCGGGGAAGCCCCACATCCAGCCGTAATAGGCACGCAGGTTGGCAAACTTTTGCCACGCATCGCCGGGCATGCGATCAAGAATCGAGCGTTTACCGTGCACCACTTCATCGTGCGACAGCGGCAGCACGAAGTTTTCGGTGTAGTTATAAAGCATGCCAAACGTCATCAGGTTGTGATGATAACGACGGTGCACTGGATCGAGCTTCATGTAGTCAAGCGTGTCGTGCATCCAGCCGAGGTTCCATTTGAACCAGAAGCCGAGGCCGCCATCTTCAGAAGGGCGTGTCACACCCGGATAGTCGGTGGACTCTTCTGCCACGCTGATGGTGCCCGGTGCAGCACGGCCCAGCGTGCGGTTGGTGTGGCGCAGGAATGAGATGGCTTCAAGATTCTCGCGACCGCCAAAGTGGTTAGGCACCCATTCGCCCTCTTTGCGGCTGTAATCGCGGTAGATCATCGATGCCACGGCATCCACACGTAGGCCATCAATGCCAAAGCGCTCCATCCAATACAGCGCGTTGCCGGAGAGATAGTTACTGACTTCGCGGCGACCAAAGTTGTAGATCAGTGTGTTCCAGTCCTGATGGTAGCCTTCACGCGGATCGCTGTGCTCATACAGTTCGGTGCCATCAAATTTCGCCAATCCGAAATCGTCACTGGGAAAGTGGCCCGGCACCCAATCGAGTAACACGTTGAGGCCGGCATCGTGCGCTGCGGCGATAAAGTGGCGGAACTCATCGCGGGTACCAAAGCGGCGTGTGGGTGCATACATGCCAAGAGGCTGATAGCCCCAGCTGCCATCAAACGGATGTTCGTTGATCGGCAGCAGTTCAATGTGGGTGAAGCCCATCTCTTTGACGTAAGGCACCAGCTGTTCGGCCAGCTCTTTGTAGCTCAGCCAGAAATTGTTGTCGGTATGGCGGCGCCACGAACCCAGATGCACTTCGTAAATCGAGATCGGCTGATCAAAAGCATTGGCGGCTTTGCGCTGCGGCTGCATCTCCACCTTCGGCGGTAAACCGCAGATCATTGAGGCGGTTTGCGGGCGCATCTGTGCTTCAAAGGCAAACGGGTCGGCTTTGATGCGCATCTGCCCTGACGCATCAATAATTTCATATTTGTACAGCTGACCATTCACCGCGCCCGGCACAAACAGCTCCCAGATACCCAGCTCACGGCGGAAGCGCATCGGATGACGACGACCGTCCCAGAAATTGAATTCGCCCACTACGGAGACGCGACGTGCGTTCGGTGCCCACACCGAGAAACGGGTGCCGCTGACGCCGTCAATGGTCGCGTTGTGCGCCCCCAACGTTTCATACGGGCGCAGATGTGTACCTTCTGCCAGCAGCCAGGCATCCATTTCTTCAAGCAGTGGGCCAAAACGATAGGCATCATCGATCAGGTTTTGCTGGCCGTGCCAGGTGACCGCCAGCTGATAGCGAAACAGGTTTTTACGGCGTGGGATCACACCGCAGAAGAAGCCGCGTGAATCGAGACATTTAAGCTGCGCGCATTTGCGTCCGGTGTTGGTTTCAATCACCCAGACTTCGGAGGCATCGGGCAGCAGCGCGCGCACTTCAAGGCCTTCGACAGTTTGGTGCATCCCCAAAAAAGAGAAGGGATCGGCATAATTCCCGGCAAAAAGGGCATTGATCGCCTGGCGATCGGGAAGCTCTGACATGACTTTCTTCCTATGATTTTGCGCAGGCGACCGGAGTGGACAACAATGCCGCCTCTGGTGCGCTGCTTTTCATTGAGCCATACGTACACCAGCAAGAGAGGACACCGTCCATGGGAGAAGATCTTTGCCGTGTACAACAACCATTCAGTTCGGAAAGCAAAAACAGTTAACAACCGGCACATCACTGTTAAATCATAGCTTGGGGCTGGCAGAAGCCAGGGGGGAAAGCAAAAAAATCTTGTCGGGCAAGCAAAAAGGGGAAGCGGATCACTTGTCAGGCGCAATTTGGGTTAAGTTTTGCAACCTGGTTGGCATAAAAAAGGCCGGGAAATCCCGGCCTGTCTGGTTTGTCGCTGCGCTTAGTCGATCAGCAAACGCAACATGCGGCGCAGCGGTTCAGCCGCGCCCCACAGCAGCTGATCGCCCACGGTAAAGGCGGAAAGGTATTCCGGCCCCATGTTCAGTTTGCGCAGACGACCAACCGGCGTGGTCAACGTGCCGGTGACGGCCGCTGGCGTCAGTTCACGCATGGTGATTTCGCGGTCATTTGGCACCACTTTCACCCATTCGTTATGAGAAGCCAGCAGCTGCTCGATTTCATTCAGCGGGATATCTTTTTTCAGCTTCAGGGTGAATGCCTGGCTGTGGCAGCGCAGTGCACCGACGCGCACACACAGACCATCCACTGGGATCACGCTGCTGGTGCGCAGAATCTTGTTGGTTTCTGCCTGGCCTTTCCACTCTTCGCGGCTCTGGCCGTTATCCAGCTGCTTGTCGATCCATGGAATCAGGCTGCCCGCCAGCGGTACGCCGAAGTTGTCGGTCGGCAAAGTGCCTGAACGGGTGAAATCGGTGACGCTGCGTTCGATATCCAGAATCGCCGAAGCCGGATCCTGCAGGGATTTCGCCACGTGGTCGTGCAACATGCCCATCTGGGTCAGCAGTTCACGCATATGGCGCGCACCGCCGCCCGACGCCGCCTGATAAGTAGCGACAGAGGCCCACTCCACCAGATCGTTAGCGAACAGGCCGCCGAGTGACATCAGCATCAGGCTGACGGTACAGTTACCGCCAACGAAGGTTTTGATACCGTTGTCGAGGCCCTGACGAATCACATTGTGGTTAACCGGATCGAGAATGATGATGGCGTCATCTTTCATGCGCAGCGTCGAGGCCGCATCAATCCAGTAACCCTGCCAGCCGCTTTCACGCAGCTTAGGGTAAACTTCACTGGTGTAGTCACCGCCCTGGCAGGTGATAATAATATCCAGCGCCTTCAGCGCCTCGATATCAAAAGCATCCTGCAGCGCACCGGTCGACTTGCCGCCGAATGTCGGTGCTGCCTGACCAAGCTGAGACGTGGAGAAGAAGACCGGATTGATCACATCAAAATCGCGTTCTTCACTCATGCGTGACATCAGCACAGAGCCGACCATGCCACGCCAACCAATAAAGCCTACATTCTTCATTTTCTGTCCGTCCGGGGCGTTTTCACTGTGCCCTTCGTGGTGCGAGGAAAAGACCAAGCGGAATATCCAGTTGATCTGCGTAATAATCAGGTTTACCTGCGACCTCCAACTCTACAAAATGCAGGCTTTCTGGCAAGTGAATTAATTCGATTGCGCCAACTTTTTCAGCAGTACAACTAATACTCCCCTCAATGAATCGAGGTACGGGCAGGCGGAAATTCGGAGTATCTCGATCGGCTACACGATTCAGCGCTCCGCAAGCCCATCGCCGCCAACGCACCTGAGTTGAAGAATGACGGGAACAAGGGATGGCTTTTACCTATGACTGAAATGATATCTGCGACCATATTGCTGCTGTTGATTATGGATCCGCTAGGCAACCTGCCGATTTTTATGTCGGTGCTTAAGCATCTCGAACCCAAGCGCCGGCGCGCGGTGCTAATACGTGAAATGCTGATCGCACTGATCATCATGCTGCTGTTCCTGTTTACCGGCGAACGTATTCTGGCGTTCCTGAATTTGCGCACCGAAACCGTCTCGATCTCCGGCGGCATCATCCTGTTCCTGATCGCCATCCGCATGATTTTTCCCTCTGGCGAAACCAGTACCAGCGGATTACCTGCGGGTGAAGAGCCATTTCTGGTGCCGCTGGCGATCCCGCTGGTTGCAGGCCCTTCGCTGTTAGCCACGCTGATGCTGCTGTCACATCAATATCCCAATCAGATGTCACATTTGGTTGGCGCATTGCTGATTGCCTGGGGCGTTACCGTGGTCATTTTGCTGATGTCAGGACTGTTTTTACGCCTGTTGGGCGACAAAGGCGTTAACGCGCTGGAGCGGTTGATGGGCTTGATTTTGATTATGCTGGCAACGCAGATGTTCCTGGATGGGATTCGCGCTTATCTGAAACTGTAGCCATAGGAAGGGAAGATGCTGATAACCCGATTTTTTACGATTATCAAAGATGGCTTTCTCAAGACATTTAACTTTAGTGGGCTGGAAAGACGTGCAGGCTACGTGGTGTTCGTCGTGTTTCAGGTGGTTTGGTTTTGCCTTTACCTACAACTGTTTGCCTTGAAGAGTGGCGAAATTGCTTTCGTACCGCTGCTGCTGTTTATCATGCCGTTGCTGGCCTGTGGCAGTCGAAGGATTAATGATGCGGGTTATTCGCGAGGTGTTTTTATTCTCTTGCTCATCGCGCCCTATCTGCTGTTCCCTTTCCTGGCATTCCCTGCTTCGGTAGCGCGTAAGTAAATAGACAGCGAGCGGCACTATGGCCGCCCGCTCGCAGGATTACTTCTGCTTCTTCTCAATCGGTTTGCCCGACCAGTAACCGGCCAGCAGCGAACCTGACAGGTTGTGCCACACCGAGAACAGCGCACCTGGCAAGGCGGCCAGTGGCGAGAAGTAGAGTTTGCCCAGCGTTGCCGCCAGACCGGAGTTCTGCATACCCACTTCCAGTGCCAGCGTGCGGCAGGTGGATTCGTCAAAGCCAAACAGCTTGCCGCCCCAGTAACCGCCCAGCAGGCCGATGGCGTTATGCAGGATCACCGCCGCAATCACCACCAGGCCGACAGAACCGATAAAGCCCTGAGAACCCGCTACCACTGCGCTGATAATCAGCAGAATGCAGACCATGGAAAATGCCGGCAGATAGGGCTCAACACGGCGTACCACGCTGTTCATTGAGTGGTGGATGATCAGACCCAGACCAATCGGGATAACCACGATTTTAATAATGCTGAGCAGCATGCCGATCACATCGACCTGAATGTGAGTATCGACATAGAAGCGCGTCAGTAGCGGCGTGGCGAAAACACCCACCAGCGCAGACACTGAAGAGATGGTCACGGACAGGGCCACATCGCCCTTCGCCAGATAGATCATCACGTTGGACGCGGTACCGCTGGCCACGCTGCCCACCAGGATCATCCCGGCTGAAAGGTCCGGCGGCATGTGGAATAGCTTAGCCAGGCCCCAGGCGGCGAGTGGCATCACCAGATAGTGCAAAAAGGTGCCGGCGATAACCGGTGCCGGACGTGTCAGCACACGTTTGAAATCATCAATATTCAGCGTCACACCCATGCCGAACATGATCAGCATTAGCAGGTAAGTGACCCACGGCCCAATGCCGAGGAATGTCGAGGGCGAGTAATACGCCGCGACCGAGAGCAGCACGGCCCAGAGCGGGAACAGGCGGGTTAACTTGGCGAGCATGGAGAGACTTCCTTAGATATTTTTTAATTTATTTCATATGCCACAGATGAAGTGCCGCGCGGGGAACGACCACAGCGACGGACGCGGGATCATAACATTTCATTATCGTGACGTAAGGCGGGAAGTCGCTGGCAGGATAAAATGCGGATCGTCTGCGGTCGATCCGCGCTTTGTAGAGAAATTACTCTGCTTTTTCCAGTAAAACACGGTAGATCACACCACCGATTGCCGCACCAATAATCGGCATCAGCCAGAACATCCAGAGTTGCTGCAATGCCCAACCGCCCTGGAAAATCGCCACACCGGTGCTGCGTGCTGGATTGACGGAGGTGTTGGTCACCGGAATGCTGACCAGGTGGATCAGCGTTAGCGCCAGCCCAATGGCAATCGGTGCGAAACCGGCCGGTGCGCGTTTATCGGTCGCGCCCATGATCACCACCAGGAAGATTGCCGTCATCACCGTTTCACAGATCATCCCGGCATGCAGGCTAAATCCGCCCGGTGAATGCTCGCCATAGCCATTCGAAGCGAACCCGCTGGCAGCGGCATCAAAGCCGGGTTTACCGCTGGCAATCAGATACAACACGCCGCCTGCGGCTGCGGCGCCGATTAACTGCACGATGATGTAAGGGATCACCTGAGCGGCCGGGAAACGCCCTCCCACTGTCAACCCTATGGTGACGGCCGGATTAAAATGGCTACCGGAAATGTGCCCTACAGCGAAGGCCATCACCAGCACCGTTAAACCAAATGCCAGCGCCACGCCCGCAAAACCAATCCCCACTTGTGGGAAGGTAGCGGCTAATACCGCGCTGCCACACCCGCCTAACACCAGAACAAACGTGCCTACCCCTTCAGCAACCAATCTTTGCATAGCCATTCCCTCAAAAATTGAATGTTTTCTCGTTGGGACAATCGATAAGGGCGATTAAAACGTAACCGCTGATTAGCAGCGTAGTGGGATATGGAGACAATTCCAGTGGGGAAAACGAAGTAAATAGCTATGAATCATGGGGTTATCAAGAAATCACTGGTGCGGAAAGCGGGCTGCCGTTTGGCTTAATTTATTGTTTAACGAAATTTATAAAATAAAAAAGCCGGACCAGGTCCGGCTTGATGGATTGCGCTAAAAATTTGCCTTAAGAACCAAAAAGATTCTTATGCAGCGCGCGCACCACTTCTTCTGCGTCTGGCGTTGGCACCAGGAAGCACAGGTTATAGCTGCTGGCTCCGTAACAGATCATGCGCAGGTTAAACGGCTCAAGGGCACCAAACACCTCTTTGCCAACGCCGCAGGCTTTCGACAGGTTGTTGCCGATAATCGCCACCAGCGCCAGGTTCTCTTCCACTTCCACGCGGCACAGTGAAGAGAGTTCGGTCAGCAGTGCTTGCGTCAACAGGCTCTCACCGGTGGTCGAAGAACCGGTGGTATCCAGCGTCAGCGCCACGCTCACTTCTGACGTGGTGACCAGATCGACGGAGATGTTATGGCGAGCCAGAATCGCGAACACTTCAGCCAGGAAGCCGTGCGCGTGCAGCATGTTCAGGCTATGCAGCGTCATCAGCGTTTGCTTACGACGCAGTGCCAGCGCGCGGAACAGCGGCGGATTCTGCGTTTCATTGCACACGCGCGTGCCACCCGCAGCCGGATCTTTGCTCGAACCGACGAACACCGGAATGTCACTGCGCACCGCAGGCAGTAAGGTCGCTGGATGCAGCACTTTCGCGCCGAAGATCGCCATTTCAGCAGCTTCTTCGAAGGTAATTTCTTCGATGCGTTTCGCGGTGGGCACCACACGCGGGTCGGTGGTGTAGATGCCGGCCACGTCGGTCCAGATATCCACACGCGACGCCTGCAGCGCTTCTCCCAACAGTGCTGCGGTATAGTCGCTGCCGCCACGTCCCAGCGTGGTGGTGCGCCCTTTGCCTTCGCTACCAATAAAGCCCTGAGTAACGACCAGTGCTTCTGCAACACGTGGAGCCAGTTGCGCGGTGGACAGCTCTTTCAGCGTGGCAACATCAGGCTCAGCACGACCAAAACGGTCGCTGGTGCGCATCACTTTACGCACATCAAACCATTCGGCATTGACCTGACGCTCACGCAGCACTTCCACGAACAGCAGGGTCGACATCAGCTCACCGTGGCTTACCAACTCATCGGTCAGCGCATGTGAGGTCGCCAGCGCAGTCGCTTCCGCCAGCATCAGGATGTTTTCCAGCATGCGATCAATCTCCTGGCGAATCACTTCAGGGGATTGCAGGCGATCAATGATGGCGTATTGAATGTTGCGAATTTCGTCCAGCAGGTGCGCGCGCTGCTCCAGTTCCCGGCCTTCAGCCAGAGAAACCAGCAGATTAGTCACGCCAGCAGACGCAGAGAGCACCACTAAACGGGTATTGGCATCGGAGAGCACAACATCCGCGCTGCGGTTCATGGCATCAAAATCGGCAACGCTGGTGCCGCCAAATTTTGCCACGATCAGGTTTTGAGACATGTTACGAACCTCGTGTCAGATTAGCTTTCTCCCGTGGTTAAACGGAAGCGGTGATTTCAGCCTTGGCACAAGAGAAGAGCAGAATTGGACAGACAAGATCAGGAGATGAGTCACCAAAAGCACTTCACCTTGCGAAACGTCCGACTGCGGACGCTTCTGGTGACAACCCAGAGGATTCAGCCCCTGCAGCCGACAGGACAACACTCCGCGTGTTGTTCCATCTCGGCGTCGCACCCCATGATGTGTTGTCGTTGGATACGGATCCTCAAACACACTGCCTGGGCGACGCGCCTCTTCTGGCTTGCACCCAAAGGTGCAAGTCGCGGGCACAAAATACTGATTAATTCTTCCGCTGTCCAGCCTTGCAACACGTTGAAAATTCTTTTTTAGAATTACGCCAGCGCATCGCAGAACAAACGCTGGCGCTCGCACCCGCCTAAAGTAGTCAACGGCGCGCAAAAACGCGGCTTTTTGCTGATGCGGCACAGGGAATTTTTTTGCCAGAACATCGACAATCGCCGCCGGATTAACCTGAAACCTTGCGGCCACGGTCACAAATTTTTTCCCTTCGTTTGCAACTGTGGTCATACTGAAACCCGTTCGCGGTAGCGTATCAGCCACAAGAAATGCTTAGCACGCTGGGCCAGCAGGACGCGCCCGGCTGGAATGACGGTTCTTATTTCAACAAGAGTGTTGCCATGAAAAATATCAATCCGAAACAAACCGCAGCCTGGAAAGCGCTGCAGCAGCATTTTGACCAGATGAAATCGGTGCAAATCGCCGACCTGTTTAAAGATGATGCCGATCGTTTTGCGAAATTCTCTGCCACCTTCGATGACCAGATGCTGGTGGATTTCTCAAAAAACCGCATCACCCAGGAAACCCTCGATAAGTTACAGGCGCTGGCAAAAGAGACCGATCTGGCGGGCGCCATCAAATCCATGTTCTCTGGCGAGAAGATTAACCGCACCGAAGAGCGTGCCGTGCTGCACGTTGCTTTGCGTAATCGCAGCAACACGCCAATCATCGTGGATGGCAAAGATGTGATGCCAGAAGTGAATGCGGTGCTGGCGAAGATGAAAGGCTTCTCTGAGCGCATCATCAGCGGCGAGTGGAAAGGTTATACCGGCAAAGCGATCACCGACGTGGTGAACATCGGTATCGGCGGTTCGGATCTCGGTCCATTCATGGTGACTGAGGCGCTGCGCCCGTATAAAAATCACCTGAACATGCACTTTGTTTCTAACGTTGATGGCACGCACATTGCCGAAACGCTGAAAGATCTCAGCCCGGAAACCACCCTGTTCCTCGTGGCGTCTAAAACCTTCACCACGCAGGAGACCATGACCAACGCCCACAGCGCGCGCGACTGGTTCCTGAAAACTGCGGGCGACCAGCAGCATGTCGCCAAACACTTTGCTGCGCTGTCGACCAACGGTAAAGCGGTGGGCGAGTTCGGTATCGATACCGACAATATGTTTGAGTTCTGGGACTGGGTCGGCGGTCGCTATTCACTGTGGTCAGCGATTGGCTTGTCGATCATCCTGTCAGTGGGCTTCGAGAACTTCGAACAGCTGCTGAGCGGCGCACATGCGATGGACAACCACTTCGCCAACACGCCAGCCGAGCAAAACCTGCCGGTGCTGCTGGCACTGATCGGTATCTGGTACAACAACTTCTTTGGTGCCGAAACCGAAGCCATCCTGCCTTACGACCAGTACATGCACCGTTTCGCAGCGTACTTCCAGCAGGGCAACATGGAGTCCAACGGTAAGTACGTGGATCGCGAAGGTAACCCGGTGGATTACCAGACCGGCCCAATTATTTGGGGCGAGCCAGGCACCAACGGCCAGCATGCGTTTTATCAGCTGATTCATCAGGGCACTAAACTGATCCCTTGCGACTTTATCGCGCCGGCGCAGACCCACAACGCACTGACCGATCACCATCCGAAGCTGCTGTCGAACTTCTTCGCGCAGACCGAAGCGCTGGCGTTTGGTAAATCTCGTGAGGTGGTCGAGAAAGAGTTTACCGATGCCGGTAAATCCGTTGAGTCTGTTGCCCACATCGTGCCGTTCAAGGTGTTCGAGGGTAACCGCCCAACCAACTCCATCCTGCTGCGTGAAATCACCCCGTTCAGCCTGGGTGCACTGATTGCGCTGTACGAACACAAGATCTTTACCCAGGGCGCGATTCTCAACATCTTCACCTTTGACCAATGGGGTGTTGAATTGGGTAAACAGCTGGCAAACCGTATTCTGCCAGAGCTGGAAAATGAATCGCAGATCAGCAGCCACGACAGTTCCACGAATGGCTTAATTAACCGCTATAAATCCTGGCGTTAATTTTCCTGCCAATCTGAATAAGGCGGCTTAATTGCCGCCTTATTTCTATCAAACATGCAATAAACCTCGCAATTTTGTTATTTAGCGATCCCGTTACGGTTAGATAATTCTTAAAATGCGCTAAGGAAAATCGGAGTTTGTTTAAAATGAATAGCATGGCACTCATCAAAAAATGGATCTAATTCGCCCACCAAAAACAAGCATCTATTTGATTAATCTATCATTAAAATTAAAGCACACTCAGGAAAATCTGATTAATCCTATTCCGTACCATTTTTTAATGCAAAAGTGAAAAATGCTGCCGTGTCAGCCACAACCACTCAAATATCCCGCCACCTGAAAAATCTTCATTTAAAAAAAGCAGCTATCGCCAATTCGCCGTATTTATCACCAGAATAACCCCTGTTTTTCACCCTCTTTTACTGGCGATGAACTCTGGTAATTTGTTGCCCTATACTGAACGCGCCCGAAATTAGGGTACATCCTTCATTCATTTGTTTCTAAAAATGCAGGAAACGTTGTTATGAAAAAACTGATGCTTGCCGGTGCAGCCTTACTTTACGTCGCCGTTTCTTCCGCTGCGATTGCCGCACCGGAAGAAGCTGGTGCTGCAGCGGGCGCGCAGGCGGGAGCAATCTCGACCGGTGCCACGACCGCTGTGGGTATCGGCGCACTGGGCGCGTTAGTAGGACTCGGCATCGCTGCTGCTGGCGGCGGTGACGGCGCAAATACCGGCACAACAACCACCACCACAACGAGCACCACGCGTTGATGTAGCACCTTTAAACATAACCACACAGCCGTGTGGTTATTTTTTGCCTGGTTTTATTTTTGACAGGGATATACACAGTGCACCGACTCTCCTTGCTACTTTTCTGCCTGCTGCTGCAGGCCTGCACACAAACACAAAAAGGCCTGGAACAAACCGTGATGCTGGCCGTGAAAGGTCCGGATGATGTCACCGTCACCGATGAGCAGGTTGCCAGTCTCCCTTACGCCAGCCTGTATGCGCGCATCAATGAAGGACCGCGTATCTTCGTGGTACTTGGGTATGACGAAAACGGCCAGCAGAAATGGATCACCCAGGATAAGGCGATGCTGGTGATGCAGCATGGCAGGCTCGTCAAAACACTGGGGCTGGCCAGCAACCTTGATGAGGTCAGCAATCTGGCGCAGGATCCGCTCGCCGATGCGCTGCATCTGCAAAACAATGTCAGCTGGACCCGCGTGGTGCAGTGGCGCGAGAAAGAGAAAGTACGCGCTGCCACCGCCACTTCCACCTTTCAGCGCGGCGATGACACCGTGCTGAACATCGCCGGTGAGCGCGTGCCCTGCCGTATCTGGATCGAGACCGTGCGAATGGATGATGTCGGCGCAGAATGGCAAAACACCTTCTGGATCGATAACCGTGATGGCAGCGTTTTGCAGGCAAATCAAATGCTCGCCGCAGATGCCTTCCCAGTTGAAACCACTATTCTGAAGCCGGCAAAATCATGAAAATAATCTCCCCTCTGTTAACGGCCATCGCGCTGCTGACGGCCGGTTATGCGCTGGCTGATAGTCAGGTAACGGTGCATAACCTGCACAACCAAAACATCCTGCAGATCGATCATGCGCAGAATCTGGCGCAGCTGGTCACCAACCCGGCACTGCACACCTGGTGGCCCGGTACGGTGATCGCTGAACGTGGCGCAACGGCGGTGGCACAGCAACAACAGCAACAGTTGCTGGCTGATTTACGCACCTGGCAGGCCGAAAGCGGCGATGCGCTGGCAGCGACCATTGGCGCGGTGATCCACCAGCTCAGCGCGATACAGGTCACCGGACGCCAGTTCACTGAACTCGATCCTGATTGGGTGCGCTTGCGTCCAGAAGCCAATCGCACGCTACAGGGCAGCTACGACCTCTACACGCTGCCTCGGCCTGACCAGGTGCTGATTCTCGGCGCGCTGGAACATCCCGGCAAAGCAAGCTGGCAACCCGGTCGCACCGTGCGTGATTACCTTGATACCCACGATCGCCTGTCAGGAGCCGAGCGCAGTTTCGCCACGGTGATCTCGCCTTCGGGCCAGATGCAGCAGGTGCCGGTCGCCTACTGGAATCAACGTCACGTGGAAGTGGCACCCGGCAGCATCATCTGGCTGGGCTTTACCTCGTGGAGCCTGCCGTGGGGAAAAGCTGATTTGAATGCGCGCATGCTTTCTGTTCTGACACACCGGATTCCAGACTGATGAAAAAACAATTACTTCTCAGCCTGTTGGCTGCTTCTGTCTCTGCGGCATGCCAGGTGCACGCGGAAACCTGGCCGGAACCCATCGGGCCATCACAATCGGATTTCGGCGGCGTGGGTTTGATGCAGACCCCCACGGCACGCATGGCGAAAGAGGGCGAATTCAGCCTGAACTTCCGCGATAACGATCAATATCGCTACTACTCTGCTTCGCTGCAGCTGTTCCCATGGCTGGAAACCACCGTGCGTTACACTGACGTGCGTACGCGCCGCTATAGCGCAGTTGAAGGCTTCAGTGGCGACCAAAGTTATAAAGACAAAGCCTTCGATGTGAAGCTGCGTCTGTGGCAGGAGAGCTACTGGCTGCCTGAAGTGGCAGTCGGATCGCGTGATTTGGGCGGTACCGGCCTGTTTGACAGTGAATATCTGGTGGCAACCAAAGCCTGGGGACCGTTTGATTTCACCATGGGCATCGGCTGGGGCTACCTCGGTAACAGCGGCAGTATCAAAAACCCGTTCTGCTCCTACAGCGATAGCTTCTGTAGCCGTACCGGCGGTGGCTCGGCGGGTTCTATCAATGGTTCCCAGATGTTCCACGGCCCGGCAGCACTGTTTGGCGGCGTGGAGTATCAAACCCCCTGGCAGCCGCTACGTCTGAAGGTGGAATATGAAGGCAATGACTATCAGGATGACTTTGCCGGACGTCTGGAACAGCGCAGCAAGGTCAACGTGGGAGCGATTTATCGCCTGACCGATTGGGCCGATATCAACGCCAGCTATGAGCGTGGCAACACCTTTATGTTTGGCGTGACCGTGCGCACTAACTTCAACGATTTGCGCCAGTCGCACATTGATAGTGCCAAACCGGCTTATAACCCGCAGCCGCAGGGCGATCTGTTGCAACCGACGGTGGTAGCCAACCAGCTGACCGATCTGAAGTACAACGCCGGATTAAGCGGTCCGCGCATCCAGACCAAAGGCAGTACGCTGTATGTCTCTGGCGAACAGACGAAATACCGCGATACGCGCGAAGGCGTCGATCGTGCCAATCGCATCATCATGAACAACCTGCCGGCCGGCATTGATACCATAGATGTCACCGAGTCGCGTCTCAATATGCCGCAGGTGACCACCCGCACTGATGTCGCCAGTCTGCACAATGCGCTGAGCGGTTACCCGCTGGGTCATGAGCAGCCGCTGCAGCAGACGCGTGAGAATCCGGTCGATCCTGGCGAGACTGAACAAGGCTTCTTTATCCGCAAAGATCGCCTTCACTACAATCTGGCACCGGTGCTCAATCAGTCGGTTGGTGGGCCTGAGAGCTTCTACATGTACCAACTGGGCGTGATGGGCAGCGTTGATTACGCACTGACCGATCACCTGCTGGTTAGCGGCAGCCTGTTTGGTAACCTCGCCAATAACTACGACAAATTTAACTACAACGGCGCACCGGCTGACTCCACCCTGCCGCGCGTGCGTACCCATATTCGCGACTACGTCGAGAACAATGTCTACGTTAATGACCTGCAAGCCAACTACATGGGGTATCTCGGCAATGGCTTCTATGGCCAGGTGTACGGCGGTTATCTCGAAACCATGTACGGCGGCGTGGGTGGTGAAGTGTTGTATCGTCCGATAGACAGCAACTGGGCTTTTGGTGTTGATGCCAACTACGTGAAACAACGTGACTGGGACAACATGATGCAGTTCACCGACTACAAAGCGCCAACCGGACACTTCACCGCGTACTGGCGCCCATGGTTCATGCAGGACGTGCTGGTGAAAGCCAGCGTCGGTGAATATCTGGCGAAAGATAAAGGTGTGACGGTCGATGTGTCGAAGCGCTTCGACAGCGGTGTGATGGTCGGCTTCTACGCCACCAAAACCAACGTGTCCGCCGAAGCCTATGGCGAAGGCGACTTCACCAAAGGCTTCTATATCTCGATTCCAATGGATCTGTTTACCGTGACGCCAACCCGTGGCCGTGCGCAGGTGAATTGGGTGCCGCTAACGCGTGATGGCGGACAGATGCTGGGGCGTAAATATCAGCTGTATGACATGACCTCAGATCGTGATGCGCGGTTTAATTAACGACAAGTGTGGAAGGTTGAAACGGCGTTGACCTCCAGGCGCATACCTGGAGGTTTCGGGGCCTTGCCTGGTTGGGCCCCGACTGAATGCTCTGCGTATCCTTTTACGCCATCAGCCCATCAATCCGCGTCATAACCCAGATTCGGTGCCAGCCAGCGCTCAACCTCGCTGACACTCATCCCTTTACGCGCCGCGTAATCTTCCACCTGATCGCGCTGAATCTGCGCCACAGCGAAGTATTTGCTGTCCGGATGGCTGAAATACCAACCGGATACTGCCGCGCCCGGCCACATAGCAAAGGACTCCGTGAGCTTCATGCCAGTGTGCGTCTCCACATCCAGCAACTGCCAGATCTGCGCTTTCTCGGTGTGTTCCGGACAGGCCGGATAGCCCGGTGCCGGACGAATGCCCTGATAATTTTCGCGAATGAGCTCTTCGTTACTCAGGTTCTCATGAGCGGCAAAGCCCCAAATCACCTTACGTACCCGCTCATGCAGATATTCGGCAAAAGCTTCTGCCAGACGATCTGCCAGCGCCTTGACCATGATCTTGTTGTAATCATCATGCTGCTGCTCATACGCTTCGGCCAGCGCATCCTCTTCCAGTCCACCGGTGACAGCAAACGCACCGAGATAATCGGCTTTACCGCTGGATTTCGGTGCCACAAAGTCAGCTAAGCAGTAGTTGGCGAAGTCGGTTTTCTCGGTCTGCTGACGTAAGTGATGGCTCACACCTATCACCTGATCGCGGTTTTCATCACGGTAGACTTCAATATCGTCTCCGACGCGGTTTGCCGGGAAAATCCCGACTACGCCACGCGGATTGAGGGTGCCGGTTTCACTGAGCCTGTCCAACATGGCGTTGGCATCGGCAAACAGGCGTTTAGCCTCTTCACCCACCACTTCATCTTCGAGAATGCGCGGGTATTTCCCCGCCAGCGACCAGGTCATAAAGAACGGCGTCCAGTCGATGTAGTTACGGAGGGTGTCGATACTGGCTTCAACCGCGCTGACCCCAAGGCGATGCGCGACCGGCGGCGTATAGCTTTCCCAGTCGATGGCGTAATCGTTGTCGCGTGCGGTTTGCAGGCTGACCGGCGGCGTGCGTGGCTTCTTACGTGCGTGCTGCATGCGCACCGTGTCGTACTCTTTGCGCGTGCGGGCCACAAACTCCTCGTTGAGGCTTTCTGAGAGCAGTGAAGAGACAACACCCACGGTGCGTGAGGCGTTTTGCACATACACCGTTGGACCACTGTAGTTCTGCTCGATCTTCACTGCCGTATGCGCTTTCGACGTGGTCGCACCGCCAATCAGTAACGGGATGGTGAAGCCCTGGCGCTCCATCTCTTTCGCCACGTTGACCATCTCATCCAGCGAAGGCGTAATCAGCCCGGAAAGCCCAATGATATCGGCATTTTCAGCAATGGCGGTTTTCAGGATTTTGTCACTTGGCACCATCACGCCAAGATCGATAATTTCGTAGTTATTACACTGCAGCACCACGCCGACAATGTTTTTACCGATGTCATGCACATCGCCCTTCACCGTCGCCAGCACGATTTTACCGTTACTGTGCCCGGCTTCTTTGCTGGCTTCAATGTAAGGTTCGAGATAAGCCACCGCCTGCTTCATCACGCGCGCCGATTTCACTACCTGCGGCAGGAACATTTTGCCTTCGCCGAACAAATCGCCGACCACGTTCATGCCGGACATCAGCGGCCCTTCAATCACTTCAATGGGCCGTGCGGCAGCCTGACGCGCCTCCTCGGTGTCCAGCTCAATAAACTCTGTGATGCCTTTTACCAGCGAGTATTCCAGACGTTTAACCACATCCCAACTGCGCCATTCGGCCTGCTGCTTCTCCTGATCACCGTCGCTCTTGCTACCGCGATATTTCTCCGCCAGCTCCAGCAAACGCTCAGTGCCATCGTCACGACGGTTCAGCACCACATCTTCCACCGCATCGCGCAGTTCTGCGGGCAAGTCGTCATAGATCGCCAGCTGACCGGCGTTGACGATGCCCATATCCATCCCATTGCGAATCGCGTAATAGAGGAACACCGCGTGAATCGCCTCGCGCACTGGATCGTTACCACGGAACGAGAACGACACGTTAGACACGCCGCCGGAGATCATCGCATGCGGCAGCTCGCGCTTGATGTCTTCACAGGCGCCGATAAAGTCCATCGCATAGTTGTTATGCTCTTCAATACCGGTGGCGACTGCGAAGATGTTTGGGTCGAAAATGATGTCTTCTGCCGGGAAACCGACCTCTTCCGTCAGAATCTTGTAGGCGCGACGACAGATTTCGATTTTACGTGCGCGGGTATCCGCCTGGCCGACTTCATCAAACGCCATCACCACCATGGCGGCACCGTAGCGTCGCACTTTACGCGCGTGTTCGATAAACGGCTCAACGCCCTCTTTCATCGAAATTGAGTTAACGATGCCTTTGCCCTGAATGCACTGCAGCCCTTTCTCGATCACCTCCCACTTGGAGGAGTCGATCATGATCGGTACGCGCGCGATATCGGGTTCACCGGCAATCAGGTTGAGGAAGCGCACCATCGCAGCTTCCGCATCCAGCATGCCTTCGTCCATGTTGATATCGATAATTTGCGCGCCGCTTTCCACCTGCTGACGGGCCACATCCAACGCTTCGTTGTATTTCTCTTCTTTAATCAGACGCTTAAATTTGGCCGAACCCGTGACGTTGGTGCGTTCACCGACGTTCACAAACAGCGAATCAGCGTGAATATTCAGGGGTTCCAGACCGGACAGACGGCAGGCAACAGGGATTTCAGGCAGCTGGCGGGGGGCAACGCCCTCAACCGCCGCCGCCATCGCCGCGATATGTTCCGGCGTGGTACCGCAGCAGCCGCCGATGATATTCAGGAAACCGGCTCGCGCCCATTCGCCGATCTGTTCAGCCATGGTTGCCGCATCTAAATCGTATTCACCAAACGCATTCGGCAAACCGGCGTTAGGGTGAGCAGTGACATAGCCTTCCGCAATGCGGGATAGCTCCTGCACGTACTGGCGTAGCTCGTCTGGACCGAGCGCACAGTTCAGGCCAAACGACAGCGGCTCGGCGTGGCGCAGTGAGTTGTAGAAACCTTCGGTGGTCTGGCCGGAGAGTGTGCGACCCGAGGCATCGGTAATGGTACCGGAGATCATCACCGGCAGCTTCACGCCCATCGCTTCCATCTCGACCTGCACCGCGTAAATCGCCGCCTTGGCATTCAGGGTATCGAACACCGTCTCTATCATGATCAGGTCGGAGCCACCCTCAATCAGCGCATGCGTTGATTCGCGGTAGGCTTCCACCAGCTGATTGAAGGTGACGTTTCGGAAGGCAGGATCATTCACATCCGGCGAGATGGAGCAGGTGCGATTGGTGGGGCCGAGCACGCCCGCAACATAGCGCGGTCGGTCAGGTGTTTTCGCCGTCCATGCATCCGCACTGGCGCGCGCCAGTTTTGCCGCTTCAAAGTTTATCTCCGCTGACAAAGCTTCCATCGCGTAATCTGCCATCGCAATGGTGGTGGAGTTGAAGGTGTTGGTTTCCAGAATATCTGCGCCAGCGGCAAGATAAGCATCATGAATTTCGCGAATAACGTCCGGTTTGGTGAGCACTAACAGGTCGTTATTGCCTTTCAAATCGGAGGGCCAGTCGGCAAAACGGCTGCCACGAAAATCGGCTTCGCTGAGTTTATAACTCTGAATCATGGTGCCCATGCCACCGTCCAAAATCATAATCCGCTGTGCCAGTTGCTGATGCAGCATTTCTGTTTTATTGCTCACTCTCGCCCCGTCCACGTCATTGCGTTGGCTAATATGCCAGCCAAACATACTGGCATAACTTTCCGGTGAGCAAAAGTCACGACAGATGAGACATTTTCAGCCTGAAAGCATTACAGATCCGACCAGTAAAGCAGCGTTTGCATTCATACGCCCAAAAACGAAAATGGTTTCCAGCATTGATGCGATTGTGGAGACGTTATGGCAACCCCAGTACCGGCGAAACGTGGAAAAAAACCGCGTGCCGCAACAGCCACCAGCGCCCCGGTAGGTGGGCAAGTTCAATCCCTGACGCGCGGTTTGCGTTTACTCGAACTGATCGCCGAATCTCACGGCAGCGTCGCGCTGACCGAGCTGGCTCAACAGGCCGGTTTACCGAATTCCACCACGCATCGCTTGCTGACCACCATGCAGCAGCAGGGATTTGTGCATCAGGTTGGTGATCTGGGCTTCTGGACCATCGGCTCACATGCCTTTGTGGTCGGCAGCAGTTTTCTCCAGAGCCGCAATCTGCTGGCGATTGTGCATCCCATCCTGCGTAAACTGATGGAAGATGCCGGAGAGACAGTGAATCTGGCGGTGCTGGATCTCAGCGACTATCAGGCAGTGATTATCGACCAGGTGCAGTGTACGCAGCTGATGCGTATGTCGGCACCGATTGGTGGTAAGCTACCGATGCACGCGTCTGGCGCAGGCAAAGCATTTCTCGCCCATCTCAGCGATGAGCAGGTGACCGCGCTGTTGCATCAGAAAGGATTGCACCACTACACGCCGAAAACTTTGATGTCTCCGCACAGCCTGAAAGAGAATCTGGCGCTGATTCGCAAGATGGGCTTTTCACATGATGATGAAGAGCACGCGCTGGGCCTGCGCTGCGTGGCGGCACCCATCTATGATGAGCACGGCGAGCCTTTTGCCGCTATCTCAATTTCCGGCCCGATAGCACGCATGACCGACGACCGTGTGACTGAACTCGGCGCGCTGGTGATCCGCGCCGCCAGGCTGGTCACGCAGACCTATTCTGGCCGCTAAGCGGCCACTGATGCATAGCGCGCGCTGAAACGCTGTCCGGCGCGCCAGGCGATCACTTCTTCGATATGCCCTTCCCGGATGCGCGTTTGCAGCGCGCGCCACCAGCCCGGATCAAACAGCTGCGGGTGCAGCGCGAGCAATAACTTACCGGTGCCCGGCTCGCTGCAGAGTGCGTAGCGGAAAGTTTCCGGGAACACATCATCCGGCCCCACGCTGTACCACGGCTCGGCTTGCAGCTCATCCTCTTCGTAACGTGCTGGCGGCACATCGCGGAACTGCAGTTCGGTCATAGGCCGAATTTCATCGTAGTCGTAAAACACCACGCGACCGTGACGCGTCATGCCGAAGTTTTTGAATAGCATGTCGCCGGGGAAAATGTTGGCTGCCGCCAGTTGGCGAATCGCATCGCCATATTCGCCAATCGCGTGCTGACGCTGTTCTGGTGTGGCCTGCGCCAGCCACAAATTGAGTGGCTCCATACGACGCTCCAGCCACAGATGACGGATAATCAGCACATCTTCACGCAGTTCCATCTTCTCCGGAATATCGCGTTGAAATTCCTCCATCAGCGCTGCCGGAATACGTGCGCGCGGTATCGCGAAGTACTCAAACTCTTGCGTATCAGCCATGCGTCCCACACGGTCGTGTTCTTTAACCATGCGATAGCAGTCACGCACCTGCGCATCAGTGACCTCTTTCTGCGGCGCGAAGCGATCTTTAATCACCTTAAATACGCGATCAAATCCGGGCAGTGTAAACACCAGCATCACCATGCCGCGGATGCCGGGCGCGATGGTGAACTCTTCGTCGCTGTGTGACAGATAATGCAGGTATTCGCGGTAGCATTCGGTTTTGCCGTGTTTCTGGCAGCCGATGGCCATGTAGCGTTCGGCAAGGGTTTTTCCCGGCAGAATCGGTTGCAGCCAGGCAACCAACGCCGCGGGCACGGGTGCATATACCATAAAGTAGGCACGGGCGAAGCCAAACACGATGCTGGCGTCGTCGCTATCGGTTAAGCAGGTGTCGATCCACAAGCGTCCCGCCTCATCACGCTGGATGGGCAGCAAGCAAGGCACCATGCCATCACTCAACTGTAATCGCGCCACGATCCAGGCGGTTTTATTGCGGTAGAACAGTTCACCGGCAACATCCAGCGTGGCGGTGGCCAGTTGAGCGGGGCTGAACTGTTCATGCAAGTGGCGGACGATCCAGCCGATATCGCGGGTGATATCCTGCCAGGGCAAGCGCAAAGGAATATCGTTCAGAACCTGCCTTAATACTTCATGCCAGCTGCCTTGTGGACGGTACAGCCGCGACAATGGACGTTGTGCCATCGGCGCGGCGACATAGGGCTGCGACGGGAAGATAAACAGCCGATTGGGATCGAGATGGCTGTGCCCCTGCAAGCGACAATAGACGGAATTAAAGAAGCTTTCGGCAATTTCATGGCGCGGATAACCGGGTAGCAGCGTCTCATAGTGGCTTTTTACCCGCAGCCAGAACGCCTCATCCCAGTTCGACACATCATTGAGGATGCGCAGTTGGTTGGCCACCAATCCAACATGGTGATCGTAAAGATGGATACGCGCTTTCATTGCCTGCTGCACGGCATGCCAGTCGGCCTGCTCGAAGCGCTGCTGGGCGCCTGCGGTGATATCCAGAAAGCGGCCATACTGCGCGTCGAAACCTTGCAGAATGGTGTGGGCGATCAGAGATTCTCTTGGTGTCATCGGCAACGCTCCGGCAAAGGGAGCCCATCCATGGGCCAGGCGTGATGAAAGTCCGCGATGCGGTTTTAGTCGGCATCAATGGCGACCCTACGAATGGGTCGTGCAATTTTCGTAGGGTACGCATGCAGACTGATCAGAACTGCGCGGCTTCCGTCGAACCGGTCAGCGCAGTGACTGAGGACTGGCCGCCCTGAATCACATTGGTGATGCGATCAAAATAGCCGGTGCCCACTTCCTGCTGATGAGAGGAGAAGGTGTAGCCTTTTTCGCGCGCGGCAAATTCCGGCTGCTGCACTTTCTCAACGTAATGGCGCATCCCTTCACCCTGCGCATACGCGTGTGCCAGATCGAACATGTTGAACCACATGCTATGAATGCCGGCCAGCGTAATGAACTGGAAGCGATAGCCCATGTCGCTTAATGCCTGCTGGAAACGGGCGATGGTGCGATCGTCGAGATTCTTCTTCCAGTTGAATGACGGCGAGCAGTTGTAGGCCAGCAACTTGCCCGGATACTGCGCGTGAATCGCGTCGGCAAAACGTTGCGCCAGTTCGAGATCCGGCGTCGAGGTTTCGCACCACAATACATCTGCGTACGGCGCATACGACAAGCCACGGCTGATCGCCTGCTCAATACCGGCGCGAGTACGGAAGAACCCTTCAGCGGTACGTTGCCCGGTGATAAACGGCGCATCGCGCTCGTCACAGTCGGAGGTAATCAAGTCAGCGGCATCCGCATCGGTGCGTGCCAGCAATATCGTCGGCACGCCCATGACATCAGCTGCCAGCCGCGCAGCCACTAGTTTCTGAATCGCTTCCTGAGTGGGCACTAACACTTTGCCACCCATATGGCCACACTTCTTCACCGAGGCCAGCTGATCTTCAAAGTGCACCGCACCGGCACCTGCCTGAATCATCGATTTCATCAGCTCGAAGGCATTGAGCACGCCACCAAACCCCGCTTCTGCATCCGCCACAATCGGCAGGAAGTAGTCAATAAAGCCTTCATCTTCTGGCGACAGACCATTCGCCCACTGAATCTGGTCGGCGCGCTGGAAGCTCTGATTGATACGCTCGACCACATTCGGCACCGAGTTCGCCGGATAGAGCGACTGATCGGGATACATCTGCCCGGCCATATTCGCATCCGCAGCCACCTGCCAGCCGGAGAGATAGATCGCCTCTATTCCGGCTTTGGCTTGCTGTATTGCCTGCCCGCCGGTTAAGGCGCCGAGGCTGTTGATATACCCTTTGGTGGACTCACCATTGAGCAGCGACCACAGTTTATGCGCCCCGCGCTCTGCCAGCGTGCAGGCCGGATTCACTGAGCCACGCAGGTTGATAACATCTTCCGCGCTGTAGGGGCGGGTAATGCCCTGCCAGCGCGCGTCGTTCCAGCTCGATTCCAGTTGTTTGATCTGTTGGTGACGATTCATAGCGTTATCTCCAGGTTCATGGCAGCAGGCGGTAGCCCGGCAGAGTAAGGAAAGAAACCAGTTCGTTATCCGTGGTGATTTGCGACATCAGCGCGGCGGCATCGGCAAAGCGTCCGCTACGGAAGCGCTCCTCGCCCAGCGTTTGTTGCAGGGCCAGCATCTCTTCATCGAGTAGCCGCTCAAACAGTTCGGCGGTCACCAGTTGGCCATCGCTGAGGATCTGCTTGTGATGAATCCACTGCCAGATGGAGGTGCGGGCAATTTCTGCCGTGGCGGCATCCTCCATCAACCCATCAATCGGCACGCAGCCGTTACCCCCAATCCACGCCTCAAGGTACTGCAACGCCACGCGAATGTTGGCGCGCATACCCACTTCAGTGCGCAGACCCCGACATGGCCGCAGCAGACGTTCGGCGGTGATGGGTGCATCCTGATCGCGGCTGACCTGCAGCTGATTAGGCTGATTGCCGAGCTGACGGTCGAATTCAGCCATGGCGATATCGGCCAGCCCCGGATGCGCGACCCAGGTGCCGTCATGGCCGTTACCGGCTTCACGCGCTTTGTCTTCCTGTACTTTCTGCATCACCCACGCATTACGCTCGGCATCTTTGCTCGGAATCAGCGCGGACATGCCGCCCATCGCCAGTGCGCCGCGGCGGTGGCAGGTTTTGATCAGCAACCGTGAATAGGCATCGAGGAAGGGCTGATCCATACTGATTTGCTGGCGGTCCGGCAGAATGCGATCGCCGTGCTGTGCCAGGGTTTTGATGTAGCTGAAGATGTAATCCCAGCGACCACAATTCAGGCCGACCACGTGATCGCGCAGTTCCCACAGGATCTCGTCCATCTGGAATACTGCCGGCAGCGTTTCGATCAATACCGTGGCTTTGATGGTGCCGCGCGGCAGATCAAAGCGATCCTCGCTAAAGCGGAAGATCTCACGCCACCACGCCACTTCAGATGCATGCTCGGTTTTTGGCAGATAAAACCAGGGGCCATGCCCCTTCTCAAGCAGCGCATCAACGTTGTGGAACAGGTAAAGCGCAAAATCAAACAGCCCGCCAGGAATGGCCCGATCGCGCCACTCAACGTGTTTTTCATTCAGATGCAGCCCACGTACACGACACATCAGCAGAGCAGGATCGGATTTCAGCTGGTAGATCTTGCCCGCTTCACTGGTGAAGTTCAGCGTGCCGTTGACCGCATCCCGTAGAGTCAGCTGGCCATCCATCAATTTCTGCCAGGTGGGTGCCAGCGAATCCTCGAAATCGGCCATGAAGACGTTGACGTTCGCATTCAGCGCGTTGATCACCATTTTGCGATCCGGCGGGCCGGTGATCTCGACGCGACGATCGCGCAGCAATTGGGGAATCGGGCGAACCTGCCAGTCACGTTCACGAATGGAAGTTGTTTCCGAATCAAAGTCAGGTAAGGCACCCTGATCGTAACGCTGCTGGCGCTGCTGACGTGCTTTTAACAGGCGCTCACGTTCCGGTGCAAAACGCGCGACCAGTGTGTGCAGGAAGTCGATGGCTTGCGGGGTGAGCAGCTGCTTTTCCGCGTAGGTAAAGGGCTGAGTGAAGGTCAGCGTATTGTGGATAACCGAATCTGTCATGCGGGCTGCTCCTGTTATGATCCGTCCCCATTTACGGGGATCCGGGTGTAGGGTGATTTTTAACCGGCAAGATCAGAGCATAATGATTTTTATCTTATTTTCAAAAACTATTTCCATTTTTATATTTAAACTGACTTATTATACTGATAAATATGTAATTTAAACTCTCAAATTAAAGGCAATGGATTCCACAAGCTTGCGCAAGGCAAAAAAAATGCCGCGACAGCACAAGGCTGTCACGGCACATTTAACGAGAAAAGCGAGCTTTGCTTTAGTCGAGTGTGGGGTTCATATGACGCAGATCGAACGGTGTAATCTGGTAAACGTAATAGTTTAGCCAGTTTGAGAACAACAGATTACCGTGGCTGCGCCAGGTGGCACGCGGTGGCAGTTCAGGATTGTCTTGTGGGAAGTAGTTAAATGGTACTTCCGGATGCAGCCCGGCATCATAATCACGATGGTATTCACCGGATAACGTCAGCGCATCGTATTCAGGATGGCCAGTTACAAACGCCAGGCGCTTATCTTTGCTCGCCATCAGGTAAGCCCCGGTGGCGTCAGATTCGGCAAACAACTCGAGATCGGTATAGTCGCGAATTAACTGGCTCGGGAAATCAGCATAACGCGAATGCGGCGCGAGGAAATTGTCGTCAAATCCACGGGTTAACAAAGCATGCGGATGCAGGATTTGATGTTCATACACGCCTGAAAGTTTGTTCTGACGCGTTTGCTTTGGAATGCCGTACAGAATGTTCAGCGCGGCTTGTACCGCCCAACAGACAAACAGCGTGGATGTGACGTGTTCTTTCGCCCAGTGCAGCACACGCTGAATCTGCGGCCAGTATGCCACATCATTGAAATCCACCAATCCCAGCGGGGCACCCGTAACGATCAGACCATCGAAATTATCGTGCTCAATATCTTCGAAGTTGCAGTAGAAGTTATTGAGATGCTCGCTCGGCGTATTGCGTGACTCACGGCTGTCGATGCGCAGTAGCTGTATGTCGATCTGCAATGGTGAGTTGGAGAGTAAGCGTAAGAACTGATTTTCCGTTTCGATCTTTTTTGGCATCAGGTTGAGGATCAGTACTTTTAGCGGGCGAATCTCCTGAACACTGGCGCGCGATGAGGCCATGACAAACACGTTCTCATTACGCAAAAAATTCACTGCCGGTAATTCGTCGGGGATTCTGATTGGCATAACTGACTGACCTCTTACTGATAACCATATAAACGTTTAGACATCCAGATGCCCGAGGTTAGCCTGGCATCCGCTGAATGTCGAGTCTTCATGCGGATTATGAAAATGTTTCAGTTTAAAGCGGGATTTGGAGGTCTGATCCGCCTATTTATGCTACATCTTTGCGCGACCAACGCGGTGTTCTATGCGTTTTTTGCATATAGATGAGGTGTAATGACAGTGTTTGAGAGGAAAAATGGGAGGCTTTACGGAGCAATTCGATCTATTTTCGCAGCGCATTTAGCGGTGTTTTGGCGATCTTCGTGGCTGTTAGCATTGATTTCGCCGATTTGCAGACGTAAAAAAACCCTGAACTTTCGTTCAGGGTTTCTTCACTTATTTGATGCCTGGCAGTTCCCTACTCTCGCATGGGGAGGCCCCACACTACCATCGGCGCTACGGCGTTTCACTTCTGAGTTCGGCATGGGGTCAGGTGGGACCACCGCGCTAAAGCCGCCAGGCAAATTCTGTTATTCACGCCGTGACAATCGTCACCACGCAAATCAATCCGTTCGAACAAAGCTGAAAATCTGTTGCGTCTTCTCAAAAACGCCTCTGGCGTTGTAAGGTTAAGCCTCACGGGTCATTAGTACCGGTTAGCTCAATGCATCGCTGCACTTACACATCCGGCCTATCAACGTCGTCGTCTTCAACGTCCCTTCAGGACT
>NZ_SZZZ01000070.1:0-214 GCF_009830025.1 Pantoea sp. Taur | reverse complement strand
GTCCGTAGCTTAGGGGCCGGGCAGGAGTTGGTGGAATTACAGCTGTCGCCGCAGGCGAAGAAAAAATGGCAGGGTGCTGCAGACACACTGACGGCAAGGCTTATCAGCAAAGAACTCAACGGAAAAACGGTTCAAATCCTGACATCCATGTGCGACCCCCTGAGGTATCCCAAAGCAGATGTCGTGGACTTATACGGCCATCGCTGGGAAATAG
>NZ_SZZZ01000007.1:0-244456 GCF_009830025.1 Pantoea sp. Taur | reverse complement strand
ATAACCTTCTTAGGTTCATGATGGCGCAGATGGCGTACAGCCTGAAAGGCGTGGAACCTTATCAGATGAGTTTTAAGCAGTCCGCACTGTATCTGAGAAGTCATCTGAGCCTGCTACCGGGCATCTCACCGGGAAAAATACCGCGGATAATGGAAGAGATAATGGCGATGGCTCCAGGGCTGGTGCTGCCGGAAAGAAGAGTGCGGCATTACCCAAGGGCGGTAAAAAAGAGGCCACAACGTTATCCGTTGCGGCCTCCATTAAGATCTTAACTGACAAGCATTACGCGAACATCGCGGCGTTTTCATTTCTGCTCAGACAGACACTAGATGTGCAGCTCTTTCAGCTTCTCAGCCGGCAGTTTCAGATCTTCGTTGCGGTTCACGCCAATCTCATGCGCCAACACGTTACGCGCAATCTGCTGCGCTTCGTCGAGTGAGTGTAGCTTGTAGCTACCACACTGGTATTCATTCAGTTCCGGAATCTGGCTCTGTTCTTTCACTTTCAGAACATCTTCCATCGCCCCTTTCCACGCTTTCGCTACGCGCTGCTCGTCTGGTTCACCAATCAAGCTCATGTAGAAGCCGGTGCGGCAGCCCATTGGCGAGATATCAACGATTTCTACGCCATCACCATTGAGGTGATTACGCATAAAGCCAGCGAACAGGTGCTCCAGCGTATGGATGCCGCGCTCAGTCAGAATATCGATATTCGGACGGCAGAAACGCAGGTCAAAAACGGTGATGGTATCGCCATGCGGAGTATTCATGGTTTTTGCAACGCGCACAGCGGGTGCGCCCATGATGGTGTGATCAACAGTAAAACTATCCAGTAGTGGCATACGTCACCTCCTGTTTTGAGATTTTTTTTAAAACGATGAAACTTTTCCGTTCGCCCAACGTCTGAATATATGAAAGACGCGCATTTGTTATCATCATCCCTGACAACAGAGATGTTAATTTTGGCCACAATGATGTGGCCATTTTCTTTTTTAGCCTTCGCGACCTGCCAGATAACTTTCGAAATCCAGCGCATCACTCTGTTCCAGCTTTTCCTGCGCCTGTACCGATTCCAACGCCTGACGACTGAAGTCATCTTCGGTCAAAATCTCTAACGGCTCTTCACACAGCAGATGGCGATACTGTTCAGCCAGTGCCACACCTGCGCCGGTTAAGCCATTTTCTTTGATGGCATGCAGAATACGCGCTGAATAGGTTAGCTCAGGATCATCAAACGATGCCACCAGTTGATCGCAAACCTGTTGATATTGCGTGCTGCCATAATTGCTGTCGAGCACCTCGGCAACACGACGCAGATCGGCAAACAGGGCTTTGCCTACATCAACCAGCGAATGTTCTGTATCGCTACAACCTACACCAATCACCTGGCCCGGCTTACGTCCTTCCATGACCACGCGGTTCCAGTTTTTACGGCTGCATAACAGCTCGTCAGAACTCATCTCAGGCGCATCCGCCAGGGTACACCAGATCAGGAACAGGTCGAGGAAACGCGCCTGGTTAGCATCCACGCCAATGGCAGAGAACGGGTTGATATCCAGAGAACGCACTTCAATGTACTCGATACCGCCGCGTAACAACGCATCCGAAGGCGCTTCACCCGAACGTGTCACACGTTTTGGACGAATAGGTGCGTACAGTTCGTTCTCAATCTGTAACACGTTGGTGTTCAGCTGCAGCCAGTTGCCGTCGGCATCTTTGGTGCCCATGGCCGCATACTCTTCTGACGGCGTTTTAATCGCTGCTTTCAGCGCAGCAACGTAACCGTCGAGCGAGTTGAAGGTGATGCCCAAACCGCTCTGCGACTTGTTGGTGTAGCCCAAATCACTGAGGCGCAGCGAGGTGGCATACGGCAGCCACAACGTCCCCTTGCCGTCCGTTTCAAAGGGTAATTTGCTTTCACGTCCCTGCAGGAACGATGAACAGATCGCTGGAGATGCACCGAACAGATAAGGGATCACCCAACCAAAACGATAATAGTTGCGGATAAGACGCAGATATCCAGCAGAAATGGTCTCTTTGCCGCTTTCCGCATCTTTTACATCTGCCCACTCCTGCCAGAACGACAGTGGCAGCGAGAAGTTATAATGCACACCTGAGATAATCTGCATCAGTGCGCTGTAGCGATTTTTCAGTCCCTGCCGATAGAGGGTTTTCATCTTGCCGATATTAGAGCTGCCATATTGCGCCAGCTCAATGCTATCAACATCTTCAACATAACCCGGCATACTGAACGGCCACATGCGTTCCTGACCTAACTCTCGCGCAGTGTGGCGATGTATATCACGCAGGAAGGCCAGTGACCGATCAATGCTTTGATCGACAGGTGTAATGAACTCCAGCAGCGTTTCGGCAAAATCGGTGGTAATCCAACTGTGCTTGAGCGCCGAACCCAGGGATTCAGGATGTCCGGTCGTTGCCAGGTGACCATTCGGATTGACGCGCAACGTCTCGCGTTCAATGCCACGGCCGATACCCTTTAACGCGTCGGGATGCGCTTCCAACCAGGAAAGCGCTTTTGATACGTCCGGGATCACATTAACCTCCCGCTGTGCGAATAATTTATTTTTGTTCAGCATAATGTTAACCGTAGCCTCGAATCTGTGCGAATCAATGCCACCATTGCATTGTTTGTAATGTGGCGGTCGCGATAACGATATAACGCAGCGTTTTACCGATGGCGAGGAACAGCACCGAGGGCAGCCAGGCAAAGCGCAACCAGCCTGCAAGCACGCAAAGCAGGTCGCCCACTACCGGCAGCCAGCTTAAAAGCAGCGCTGCAGGACCCAATCGATGTAACCACGTCATTGCTGTGTCATGCCATCGCCCCTGCCCTTTTGGCGGCATGAGGCGACCGAGAATAATGTTGGTCAGGCCACCCAGTGTGTTTCCCACTGATGCGGCCAATAACAATCCATAGATCGAACCCTTTTGGGCGATCAGCAAAGCAATCAGCACAGCCTCTGAACTTCCTGGAAGCAAGGTGGCACTCAGAAAGCTACTGCCGAATAACGATCCATAGGTCAGAATTTCATTCACAGTAAACGGACATCAACCACATCCATGCCCGCGGCTCGCGCCGCCTGAACACCAAAGTCAGCATCTTCAAATACCACACAGCGTTCAGGTGCCACGCCCATTAACTCGGCGCAGCGTAAAAAGGTATCGGGTTGGGGTTTATGGCGCTGCACATCATCCGCGCCGACAACGGCATCAAACAGATGATAGACACCCAAGGCTTCAAGCAGGGCCTTTGCCAGGCTGTGTTCACTGCCAGTACCCACCGCCATGGGACGACGACCGTGATACGCTTTTACCACGTCCATTAACGATAAAGGGCGTACATCATCCAGCAACATCGCCTTGAGTGCTTCGGTTTTCTCTGCGGCCAGCAAATGAGGGTCATGCTCAGCGTTGTTCTGCTCAAGAATGTACTGCGCCAGCTGCCAGGTGGGCGCGCCATTAAAACTCACCATTTTTTTCTCATCCATGGTGAAACCGTAACGGCTCAGCGCCTGCTGCCAGGCTTTTCGATGTGTCGGCTCAGTATCCAGGATTGTGCCGTCCATATCGAAAATCAGGGCGTCATATTGGTCGTACATTGTCACTCCATCGAGCACCACAAAATGAGCCATTACTTTAGCGTAATGCGCTTAGGTTGTCGCCAGGTGTGCTTAACAGCAAATGCTTTGAAAGCATTAGCTATTTTTGTTTTCGGAAAAAGGTCAGGTAGCGATACCGGGGATAAATGGCGGTTATATAAGTGATTTTTGCGTGATGAAGAAAAATGGGAAGTAAATTCAGAAAGCGGGCGTTGATTGTTTCGAACAGGAGATGGTGCATCCAGGAGGATTCGAACCTCCGACCGCTCGGTTCGTAGCCGAGTACTCTATCCAGCTGAGCTATGGATGCATTGAGAGATTTTCTTACGATGGACTTACTGCAATCAACCTGGGAATGATACGAAGAATGGTGCATCCAGGAGGATTCGAACCTCCGACCGCTCGGTTCGTAGCCGAGTACTCTATCCAGCTGAGCTATGGATGCATCGAGTTAATTCTTGTACAACGCAGGGTGCTGACAACTCACCATGAAAGGAACTGCTCGTTCACTCTTACTTCAGTTTTCCGAATGGTGCATCCAGGAGGATTCGAACCTCCGACCGCTCGGTTCGTAGCCGAGTACTCTATCCAGCTGAGCTATGGATGCATCGGAAATGGCGGTGAGGCGGGGATTCGAACCCCGGATGCAGCTTTTGACCGCATACTCCCTTAGCAGGGGAGCGCCTTCAGCCTCTCGGCCACCTCACCTTACGCGTTCTTCCGAACCGTGCTTCTGAACTTGTTTCTGCTCATCGGCACTGCGTGGCGCACATATTACTTTCCCGCACTTATAAGTCAAACAATTTTTCCCGACTTTTTCTGGATATCGTTCTGTTTGCACAAATGACGCGCAATTAGGATGTTTTGCCGACAAAAAGAGTGATTAATCAACAGCGAAAGCACGTTGCAGTTAACAAAATGGGAAGAAAGAAAATGAGGTTCAGGGCGGAAAAAATGAAGATGGGAGGATAAAAGCGGTAGCGCCTCGCAGGATGCGAGGCGCTGAATCCGTTAGTAACTCGTTTGCTGAGTTTTTTCGGCCTGGATACGCTGATAGATTTCTTCGCGATGCACCGAAACTTCTTTAGGCGCATTGACGCCAATACGGACCTGGTTACCTTTAACACCCAGCACCGTTACAGTCACCTCATCGCCAATCATGAGGGTTTCACCAACTCGACGAGTTAGAATAAGCATTCTTTGCTCCTTGAAAGATTAAAAGAGTCGGGCCTGTTCGGTCTCCCGGCCATATCCATCATATAACGCTGAACAATGTCTATGACAAATACACCATTGTGCATCGCCACGCCAATACATTCTGCTGATAGTTAGTTTAGCCGAAATACACTACATCAACCGGACTTTGTCATTATCGGGTGCACACCGCGTTAAAAAGCGCCAGAACACGGGGTTCTGGCGCTATTCACGATGCTGAATTTTAATTCGTTACAGTCGGTTACTCACCCACTCCGACACGCCAGCCAGTGCGCCAGCCAGTGCCTCAGGGTTTGTACCACCCGCCTGAGCCATATCAGGACGACCGCCACCTTTTCCGCCAACCTGAGCGGCCAGTTCGCCAACCAGCTCACCCGCTTTGACGCGGTCAGTCAGGTCTTTAGTCACCCCAGCAATCAGTGAAACCTTACCTTCAGCAACCGTTGCCAGCACAATGATGGCCGAGCCGAGCTGATTCTTCAGGTCATCCATCATGGTGCGCAGCATCTTCGGCTCAACGTTGTTAAGCTCGCTGACCAGCAGTTTTGTCCCCTTCACGTCCATCGCTTTACTGCTCAGCGAGGCACTCTCTTGCGCCGCTTGCTGATCGCGTAGCTGCTGCAGTTCTTTTTCCAACGCGCGAACATGATCAACCAGGCCGCGCACTTTCTCATTCAGATTACTGCTGTTGGCTTTAACCACCTGCGCAATTTCAGTTATCTGATCGCTCTGCGCATGCAGCTGAGCAATCGCACCTTCACCCGTCAGCGCTTCAATACGACGCACACCTGCCGCCGTGCCGGATTCAGACTGAATGCGGAACAGGCCAATGTCGCCAGTGCGCGCTGCGTGCGTACCGCCGCACAGCTCAACGGAATATTCACCCATGCTAACCACGCGCACACGCTGTTCATACTTCTCACCGAACAACGCCGTTGCGCCGCGCGCTTTCGCTTTATCCAGATCCATTACTTCAGTCTGGATGAGTAAATTGCGACGAATCTGGGTATTAACGATATCTTCAACGGTGCGAATCTGCTCTGGCTTCATCGCTTCGGTATGAGAGAAGTCGAAGCGCAGGTATTTATCGTTGTTGAGTGAGCCTTTCTGACCGACATGATCGCCCAATACTTCACGTAACGCTTCATGCATCAGATGCGTTGCGGAGTGGTTGAGAATAATACGAGCACGGCGCTCTTCATCCACTTGTGCATTGAGGCGGTCACCCACACGTAGATCACCGCTGTTGAGCTTACCGATATGACCAAAGGCTTTGCCATACTTCTGTGTATCCTGGACACTGAATTCAGCATTCTGCCCAGTCAGCACACCGGTATCGCCCACCTGGCCACCTGACTCGCCATAGAATGGTGTTTGATCCAGAATCACTACCGCTTCCTGGCCAGCCGCGATCTGCTCAACCTGCTGACCGCCAACGAACAGCGCCTGCACGGTGCCTTCAGCCTGCAGTTGGTCATAGCCTTTGAAGTCAGTGGCGGCATCAAAGCGAATCACACTGTTGTAGTCCGCGCCAAAACCACTGGCCTCACGCGCACGCTGGCGCTGCTGTTCCATGGCTGTTTCGAAGCCCGCTTCATCAATCTTCAGATTGCGCTCGCGGCAGACGTCAGCGGTCAAATCCGCTGGGAAACCAAAGGTGTCATACAGACGGAAGACCGTTTCGCCATCCAGCGTATCGCCTTGCAGATTGGCCAACTCTTCATCCAGTAAAGCCAGGCCGCGTTCCAGCGTCTTAGCGAACTGCTCTTCTTCATTTTTCAGGGCATTTTCAACATGCTTTTGCTGGCGTTTCAGGTCTTCACCGGCATCGCCCATGACATCAATCAATGGCGCGACCAGCTTGTAGAAGAACGCTTCTTTAGCACCCAGCATATTGCCATGACGCACTGCGCGACGAATGATGCGACGCAGCACGTAGCCACGGTTTTCATTCGACGGGATGACGCCATCAGCGATCAGGAATGCACAGGAACGGATGTGGTCAGCGATGACGCGCAACGATTTATTGTTGAGGTCAGTCGCACCGGTTACCTGAGCAACAGCCTTGATCAGCTTGGTAAACAGATCGATTTCATAGTTGGAGTTAACGTGCTGCAGCACCGCGGCGATGCGCTCCAGGCCCATACCGGTATCAACAGAAGGCTTCGGCAGAGGTTCCATGGTGCCGTCGGCCTGACGGTTGAACTGCATGAAGACGATGTTCCAGATCTCAATATAGCGATCGCCATCTTCTTCCGGGCTGCCCGGTGGGCCACCCCAGATATGGTCGCCATGATCGTAGAAAATTTCGGTGCACGGACCACAAGGGCCGGTATCACCCATCTGCCAGAAGTTATCAGACGCGTAGGCGCTGCCCTTGTTATCGCCGATGCGAATAATACGTTCGCGCGGCACACCGACATCGTTAGCCCAGATTTCGAAGGCTTCATCATCGGTTTCATAAACGGTGACCCACAGACGTTCTTTCGGCAGCTTGAACCACTGTTCACCCGTCAGCAGTTCCCAGGCATAAGCAATCGCTTCTTTCTTGAAGTAGTCGCCAAAGCTGAAGTTACCCAGCATTTCAAAGAAGGTGTGGTGACGAGCGGTGTAACCAACGTTCTCAAGATCGTTGTGCTTACCACCGGCACGCACGCAACGCTGAGACGTGGTTGCGCGTGCATAATCGCGTTTATCCTGACCGAGGAAAACGTCTTTAAACTGCACCATTCCCGCATTGGTAAACAGCAACGTTGGGTCGTTGTTCGGTACGAGGGAGCTGCTGGCTACAACCTGATGTCCCTTGCTATGAAAAAAGTCGAGAAACGCTTGACGGATCTCAGCAGTGCTCTTGCTCATATAATTCCTGGAATCACGCTAACGAACGTTCCCTTTCGCGGGCAAACCACATCTGCAGGTTTACCGCTGATTGAGGAACAAAAAGTGGGAATAAGATAAATTTTCTTCAGTGGGAAGTAAAATCCCATCGCCTTTCAGTCGTCAATATTTCTGAAAACTGCCTGAATATCTTCCATCATAAAGCCTTTAGACATTAAAAAGCGCTGTACTTTGCTTTTCTCAGCCCAGGTTTGCGGCAGAGGATCACCAAACTTACGCTTAGCCAAATCGGCCGCGCATTGGCTCCAGTCCACTTCAGTATCCATCATCGCCTGATTGATCTCATCGCGGCTGATGCCCTTCTGCTGCAATTCCATACGCACGCGCTGTGAGCCGTAACCTTTCCGTGCGCGACTTTGGATAAAGCGTTCGGTGAAGCGCTGATCGTTGAGCCAGCCACTCTCCTGGCACCAGTCGAGCACCTTTTCCAGCAGCTCATCCGGTATCGGCACATTTTCTTCTTGCTTCAGATAAGCCGCACGCTGAGAAGAGAGTTGCAGCTTACGCTTCAATTCGTCACGGCTGTGGTCACGCTGCGATAGCACACGCATGGCACGATCCAGCAAACGGGAAAATGTCGGCACCGAAGCCGTTGAAGGTGATGATGACATGAATTTGACCTTGTTCTGACTGTTGCGCAGGGTAAAGCAAGAAGACGATCAGGGGAAGTGTTGACGGGGAAAAGCAAACGGGAGCATCGCTGCTCCCGTGGTGGGTATCTTAGAAATCTTCGTTGGTTTCGCTAGCTTCTTCGTAGTCATCAGCAGAGATTTCTGCTGCACCCGCTCCAGCCGTTGCACCCGTCAGCAGCAGATCGCGTAACTTCTTATCGATCTCGTTAGCAATCGCTGGGTTCTCTTTCAGGAAGTTGGTCGAGTTCGCTTTACCTTGACCAATCTTTTCGCCGTTGTAGCTGTACCACGCACCGGCTTTCTCAACCAGTTTGTGTTTCACGCCGAGATCCACCAGCTCGCCAAAGGTGTTGATGCCTTCACCGTACATAATCTGGAATTCAGCCTGCTTAAATGGCGCAGCAATTTTGTTCTTCACCACTTTTACGCGGGTTTCGCTACCGACCACTTCATCGCCCTCTTTAATCGCACCGATACGGCGGATATCAAGACGAACAGAAGCATAGAATTTCAGCGCGTTACCACCGGTGGTGGTTTCTGGGTTACCAAACATCACACCAATTTTCATACGAATCTGGTTGATGAAGATCAGCAGCGTGTTGGACTGCTTCAGGTTACCCGCTAACTTACGCATCGCCTGGCTCATCATACGTGCGGCCAGACCCATGTGCGAATCACCGATTTCACCTTCGATTTCCGCTTTCGGCGTCAGTGCCGCAACGGAGTCCACGATGATCACATCAACGGCACCGGAGCGTGCTAACGCATCACAAATCTCCAGCGCTTGTTCACCGGTGTCCGGCTGCGAACACAGCAGATTGTCGATATCAACGCCGAGTTTTTTGGCATACACCGGATCAAGCGCATGTTCAGCATCGATAAAGGCACAGGTTTTACCTTTACGCTGTGCAGCGGCAATCACCTGCAGCGTCAGCGTGGTTTTACCGGAAGATTCTGGTCCGTAGATCTCAACGATACGCCCCATCGGCAAGCCACCAGCACCCAACGCGATATCCAGTGACAGTGAACCGGTTGAGATGGTTTCTACGTCCATTGAGCGGTCTTCACCCAGGCGCATGATCGAGCCTTTGCCAAATTGTTTCTCAATCTGGCCCAGCGCGGCAGCTAAAGCTTTCTGTTTGTTCTCGTCAATCGCCATTTCCACTCCTAATCATGCTGGGTAAGCCGACATCATTGTGTGCCTGCTCGTTCTGTTGCCGGTAATTATACTGTATGACCATACAGTATCAAGTTTAATTTGTCAGAAATTCATCAAGCAGTGTTTGCAGCGCCCAGCTGACGGATTGCCGACGCACCGCGTCACGGTCTCCGGCAAAGATCTGCCGCTGCGCCAGAACACGATCGCCAGGTCCGGCAATGGCAAACCACACTGTACCCACTGGCTTTTCTGCCGAACCACCATCTGGCCCCGCAATCCCGCTCACAGCAATGCCAAACTCGGCGCCGGCGGCATTGCAGGCACCTTGAGCCATCTCACGCACAGTTTGCTCACTGACCGCGCCATACTGCGCCAGAGTCGCTGCCTGCACGCCCACCATCTGCTGTTTGGCTTCGTTGCTGTAAGTCACGAAACCCCGCTCAAACCAGGCAGAGCTGCCACTGATATCGGTAAACACTTTGGCGATCCAGCCACCGGTGCAGGATTCCGCCGCGGTCACCGTTGCCTCGCGTTTCTTGAGCTGTTCGCCAATACGCTGGCTGAGCTGCTGCAACTGTTGGTCGTTCATCGCCTTCTCCTGTTTTGGCGCTGCGCGTTAGCCATAAATGGTGCAACAGAGCGCCCTTTTCAACCTCTGTCGCACCAATTTGCGCAACCGCTTCCATCAATTTTAACGCGTTCTCACTGCCACCATGAATAAGCGTGGGAAAGCTAACAAAACCTGGCCGTTGGTGCGTGGGGGATAAGCCGGCATTAATGCCTGATGATAGTCATGCAGAAAATCCGCTTGTTGCTGTTCGGTCAATCCAGCGAGGAAAGGACGCAAGCCCGTGGCACGGAGCCAGGTAATGATGGCCTGCGCATCGGCCATCGGGTGATAGTACGTGGTACGCCAGATATCCACCTGACAGCCTGCATCACTCAGCAAGTCATAATACTGTTCCGTGCTCAGCAGGCGTTTGCGATCCGCGGCCTGTGGCGAGATATGTGCCTGCCAGCGTTCACTAGACGCAACCTTACGCATCAAGCTGTGAGAGGCTTCTTCAAGATTGTCCGGCATCTGAATCGCCAGAGCGCCACCGATATCCAGCTGTTCAACCAACTGCGGCAGCAGCGTGTAGTGATCGGTTAACCACTGCAGCGAAGCATTTGCATAGATGACCTGCTGTGGCTGGCTCGCCTGCCAGGTACGAATATCCGCCTGCAGAAAAGTGCAGGCTGGTAACCGCTCTTGCGCTTGTTCCAGCATGGCTGCAGAGCTATCGATGCCTGTAATCACCGCGCCTGGCCACGCTTGCGCCAGCAGCTCAGTGCTGTTGCCGGGACCGCATCCGAGGTCAGTCGCGAAATGCACGTCGGTTAGTGGAATACGTTCTAAGAGTTCACGCGCAGGGCGCGTGCGTTCCGATTCAAATTGACGATACAGCTGTGGATTCCAGTCTTGCATGGCAACGCTCCTGTCTGGCTGAAGAGCATCACACTACCTGTTTTCTCAATCGCTAAGCGAAGAGAAAAGTGCGATGTCTCACCTTTTTACCCTTTGTCACTGGTTAATGTCAGTCACGAGCACTAAGTTAAAACAATGTTTCATTTTTAAAAAACGAGGATCGCGTTATGGCTTCACAACCTGAATTAACCGGCGTCTGGTGTCCTTCAGTTACCCCTTTCGATCAAGATAATAAGCTCGACATTGATGCGCTGGGCCGCCACTTTGCGCGCCTGAACGCCTCGGGGATTGATACGCTGTTGCTGATGGGCAGTATCGGGGAGTTTGCTTCGCTGACCCAACAGGAACGGCTGATGCTGATTCGCGAAGCTCGTCAGCTTTCGCCACTGACCATGGTCGCGAATATCTCAAGTACCTGCGTTCCCGACATGTTGCAGCTCGCTGAAGCCGCCTGGCAAAACGGTTATGACGCCGTGATGGTTTTGCCGCCCTACTACTATGGGCAAACGCAGAAACAGCTGTTGAGCTACTTTAAAGCGCTGGATAAACAGCTAGGTGGAAAGTGGTTTGCCTATAATTTCCCGGCGCGCACCGGCTGCGATTTGACGCCGGCATTGGTGGCAGAGTTAGCGGCTGAACTGCCGCAGTTTATCGGCATTAAAGACACCATGGATTGCCTGTCACACAATCGGGCCCTGATTGAAGAAACCCAAAAGGTACGCCCTGATTTCACGGTGCTTTCCGGATATGACGAATATCTGCTGCCCAATTTACTGGCAGGCGGTGCCGGGGTGATTTCCGGCTTAAACAACATAGTACCGGAGTTGTTTGCCGAGGCGATGCACGCATGGCGAGCGGGAGAGTTAGCGCAGTTGGCACAAATTCAACAGCGTATTGGTAAGCTGATGGCGATTTACACCATCGGCGATGACTTTGTCACGACCATCAAAACCGCAGTGGCGCGCAAATATGATTCTATGAGCAGCCATTCACGTAATTATGGCGGTGAACTCACGGTTGAGCAGTGCGCAGAGCTGGATCGTTTGCTGATGTGATCACAATAAGGGACGGCCGGGCAGCCGTCCCGTTCTCAGTTCTTTTTAACAAACTCAGATTTGAGTTTCATCGGGCCAAAACCATCGATTTTGCAATCAATGTTGTGGTCGCCTTCAACCAGACGAATGCTTTTCACTTTGGTGCCAATCTTCAGGGTTGAAGAACTGCCTTTCACCTTGAGATCCTTAACCACGGTAACGCTGTCCCCATCAGCCAGCAGATTGCCATTGGCATCCCGCACCACCAAACCATCCGATGCTGCATCAGCACTCGGTGACCAGATATGACCACAAGATGGGCAGTTCAGGTTCTCACCATCCTGCCAGGTATAATCAGCCTGACACACAGGGCAAGCAGGTAATGTTGTCATGAGCATTCCTCAGAAGTCGAAAGGCGGTGAAGATGGCACCGCAAAAGGGGCGCCATCTTATACCCCCACTCTTTATAAGGACAGCATTAAAGCATGTTGCCCTGACGCGCTTTCGCCACTGCCTGACCCAACTGCCATACCGCCATGGCATAGTGTGTGCTGTGGTTATAACGCGTGATGACATAGAAGTTAGGCAGGCCATACCAATATTGATAACTGGTGCCAAGATCAAGGCGCAGCAGACTCGCCTGGTTATTACCATCCAGCGATCCTTGCGGCGTCAGGCCACTCGCCATCAGCGTATTCACCGGATAAAGCGTTTTAAACCCATTTTCCAGTGCAGGAGCCTGCCCGCTTGCCGGTACGGCAACATTCTGCCCTGCCCGCCAGCCGTGCTCTTTAAAGTAATTTGCTACGCTACCAATCGCATCCACAGGATCCCACAGGTTAATGTGGCCATCACCATTGAAGTCGACCGCATACTCTTTATAGGAAGACGGCATAAACTGGCCGTACCCCATTGCACCCGCAAAGGAACCGCGCAGATCCAGCGGATCATCCTGTTCAGTGCGCGCCATCAGCAGGAAGGTTTCCAGTTCGCCGCTGAAGTAGGCCGCGCGACGAGGATAGCTAAAGGATAAGGTGGCCAGCGCATCCAGCAGACGCGTTTTGCCCATCACCCGACCCCAGCGTGTTTCCACACCAATGATTCCGACAATGATCTCCGGCGGCACACCATAAACCTGCTGAGCGCGTTGCAGCGCGTCCTGATATTGATCCCAGAACGCCACACCATTTTGCACATTATCTGGCGTGATGAATTTATTACGGTAGCGGATCCAGGCGCCGTTTGGCCCCGTCGGAGGCGTGTAGCTTGGTGCTTGTTGATCCATCAGGCGCAGCACGTAATCGAGACGCTTCGCCTGGCCAATCACGGCGTGCAGCTGATCACGGTTAAAACCGTGTTTTGCCACCATTTGATCAATAAACTGCTCAGCCGCTGGATTCCCTGCGAAATCACCAAACATCGGCTGAACGGCGTGTGAAGGTTCCAGTAAAAAACCACCTTTAGGTGCAGGCACAACGGCGGTTTGCTGCTGGGTTGCAGGCTTACTGCTGCAGGCAGCAAGCAAGGCGATAAGTGGAAGAAAAGCAACCTTAAAACGCATTAGATATCCATAAGCCAGATGAAACCGGAAGCCAACATGGTAATCGTTCATCAAAGCGGGATACAGAGCAATATCTTAAATTTACGCCGCTATTCCCTGGTTTCAGTGGGTTGCAGCGAAAATTTGCGGAACAGCTCCACACTTTATCTTTATCGCCCAATTTTACTTTTTACTGCTTATCGCAATTTGTTAAGGTCGGCAGCCAGAATCCATTGCAGCCGGATGATGCGCGCAGGGCAAAATGTTAATATCTGCGCCTTGGTTATCTGTCTGTGAGATAACGCACCACACTGGCCTGCTCATATCGGGCAGCCATGATTGAACGAGTGAATTTTGAGCGAAAACGAGATGAAAGGAGCAGCGCAAATGGACTTTACTGGCCACACGCCCATGATGCAGCAGTACTTATAAACATCTATTAACATTCTGTTTTGTAAGTAAAAATTATAAAGTTTTCTTTTTTAGGCTACATATAAAATACTTTTTAAGAAAATTTTTACGGCAAAACTTAAAAGTTCCGTTTAACTCCCAGCACAAAGAGATAATCCAGCTTTCCACTCTTTAGCACCCTCAAACCTCTCATCGTTTGTTCCTTCCGAGAAAATGTTCATTCCGTATCTCAAAAATCCGCCTTGCAGAAAACAAAAAAAGGTTGAAAGCGATTGAAAAATGATCAATTTTTAACCAATTAATTTCTCAAGTAGTTTCATCAAGGCACTAAAATGATTGATAAAACTGATAAGATACATAAGGTTAGGGTTGCCCAGTATCTACGGATGTCTACTAATCTTCAGGAGTTTTCTTTAGATAACCAAGCACGATTCATAAAAAAATATGCTGATGAGCATAATATGGAAATCATACATACCTATGACGATGCAGGTAAGAGTGGTGTAACTACTACTGGAAGGCATGACTTTAATAAGCTTGTTAATGATGTTCTGACAAAGGTTATTAATATCGATGCAGTCCTTGTATACGATGTAAGTCGTTTTGGTAGATTCAAGGATCCTCAAGAGGGCATTTACTATAAATATCTCCTTAAAATGAACAATGTGAATGTCATTTATTGTGCCGAAAACCTCCCGGAAAATAGTGAAACTGAAACATTCATACTTTCTTCACTGATGTACGCAGCGGGAGCCTTAAGTAAAAACCTTTCGATAAAGGTATTTGCAGGACATGTTAACTTGGTGAAAAGAGGATACTATCAAGGAGGAAAACCCGGATATGGGCTTAAAAGAAAGTTACTTGATAATAATAATAAACCAAAGATGATACTCGCTCATGGCGAGAGAAAGAGTCTTCAAACAGATAGAATAGTTCTCGTTCCTGGAACAAAAAAAGAAATTGAGCTGATAAAAAAGATTTTCAATATGTTCATTTTTGACGGATTAAATGAGTATCTTATCGCTTCACGAATTAATCAGGAGGGGTATAGATTCAGCGATAAAACAGAATGGACACGTGGTCGAATTCACTCCGTTCTTATTAATAGCAGATATACAGGAAAATACACATACAACCGAACATCACAAAAGTTAAAGACAAAAAAGGTCAGAAACCCTGAAGATGAATGGATTGAGTATAGTTCCTTTTTTAAACCCATCATTTCAGAAGAAATTTCAAATTAGCCAAGGAAATAATTGATAATCGTTGTATAAAAATGAGCAATGAAAAAATTCTTGATTGTTTGAGAAAAATTCTTTCCAAGCATGGAAAAATATCAGGCTTTATTATAGATGAGGAGGATGGTCCATCAAGCAGTGTAATTGCAAACCGCTTTGGAGGTCTTCTCAATGCCTATAAATTAATAGACTATACCCCTGATCGAGATTATCAATACTTAGAGATAAACTCTTACCTGCGAAAAAAACACGGTGATATTGTTAAAAAAATACAAAATGAAATTCTAAGTAGTGAAGTGAAAACACTTGAAAATAAACTGATTTCAGTTAATAAAGCTTTAAGCTTCTCTATAGTGCTTTCACGATGTAAAAAAGTAGGTTTAAACAAGCATAGATGGATAGTGCGATTGGACAGAAGTCTAAATCCAGAAATTAGTATCATTGCAAGAATGAACAGTCTCAACATAGAGCCTGTTGATTACTACATATTACCGTCATTAGATTTTTTTGAAAATGAATTAAAACTCAAAGATAACAATAACCTTTTGTTCGAAATGTATCGTTTTGATGATATCAAACCATTCTTTAATATGCTATCAACCGATAATAAGGATGTAATATAAATGCAAGATCAAAATGTTCACATGGTTAAAATATCTTCTATTAAGGTTGTAATCCCTCGGTCGAGGAACAAATTTCGCCATGCAGAAATAACAGAAAGCATTGATGCAAGCGGGCTAAGAAAACCGATAACGATTCGAAGGATCGCTGATAAAAAATACGATTTCGCTTTGATATGCGGTCAAGGTAGACTTGAGTCATTGACAGCCCTGGGAGAGGAATTTGTCCCCGCATTTATATTGGATATAGACGAAAATCAAGCTTATATAATGAGTTTAGTTGAAAATATGGCCCGAGTAATCCCAAGAGCGGGAGAACAGTTCCAACGAATAAAAGAAATGACTGAGCAAGGATTAACCAATAAAGAAATATCAAACTCTACTGGGCTATCTTTGCACTGGATTACAAGTCTAACCATGCTTATTAACAAAGGAGAAATCAAACTTTTATCAGCAGTTGAATCAGGATGCATACCAATATCTTTTGCTGTAGAGGTTGCAAGAGTAGACTTCGAGGGTGGTCAGGAATTATTGATAAAAGCTTTTGATGAAGGTCTTATAAAGCAAAAAGATGTTGGTAAAATTCGCGAAATTCTCGACTCGCGGGATGAAGGACTAAAGGGATTTATAAATAATAATTTTGGGGTCGCTAAGAAGAAAAGAAAAATGACCACTGATGAGTTACAACAACTTTATCAGGATAACATCTCCCAACATAAAAAAATTAAAAACAAAGCTGAATATGTGGAAATAAAACTATTAGTTGCAAGTCAGATATTCAAAGAACTCACAAGTAATGAAAGCTTTTCTAAAATAGTAAATGATGAAGGTTTACAAGATGTTGTCAAAGTCATAGTTAAAAACACTAATTGAGGTGTGAAATGATCAAATATTGCTTCAACGAAAAATCAATAAGTTTCAAACTTACAGATCTCACTTACACAAAAAAGCTTCCTACAAACTTCCAAATCAGTAAAAAATACAATCAAATAAAAAGCACTATATTAGCCATTGGCTTAATAGAACCGATACTTGTTTTTATTGATGAAACGGATAACTCTGTGAAAATTCTCGATGGTCATCTTCGGGTCGAGGCCCTTAAAGACCTTGGAGAAGATAAAGTAAACTGCCTTATTTCAACAACATACGACACCTACACACCTAATAAAAAAGTTAACCGTATAACAATCATTCAAACCCAAAGAATGCTAAAAGAGGCTGTAAGAGTAGGAGTTCCTGCTGAAATGCTTTGCACCGCATTAAATATAAGTGCTGAAGCTCTGAAATCTAATCTATCAGTTTTAAAAGGTATCTGTCCGGAAGTGATAGAGTTGTTTAATGATAGAGATATCCCGATAAATACTTTTAGGAATTTAAAGAAAATGGTTCCATTGAGACAAATAGAATGTGCGAACTTGATGGTTAAATTCGAAAATTTTTCAACACTATTCTCAGATTCTCTATATCATAGCTCCTCTTCAGAGTGCCTTATACAGCAACCTAAAAAGAAATCAGATTCTAAGCTTGCCAATAGAAAAGCAATAGAAAGACTTGAAAAAGAAATGGCTCAAGTTCATTTTGACACTCAAAAAATTAAAGAAACATACGGCTCCAATAGCTTAAAACTTACAATTATCATTTCTCATATCAAGAAACTGCTTGAAAATCCAAAAGTGTTTCATTGGCTACTAAGGAACAAAAGCGATTATCTCAATGAACTGACTGAAATATCTGACATTAACAAGTTATCTTAAAGCTTGTTCTTTTGGGGTTTACATAACTTCCTTTTGTAAATGTTAGGATCTACATCTATTTTGCAGATCCTGACTTCGTATCCAAAATTGCTGATGCTCTTGTGAAAGTTCTTCAAGTTTATTTTTGAAAATAGAGGTAGATCTTCAGGGAGTTTTTTATTGGTAGCTATGGCGAAAACTAATTTATAATTTTTAGCATCAGGCCTTATCATATGATCAGCTAATTTTATATGGGCGGGGAGTTTCTCATTAAGTTTTCCTCGAAACTCTGAATCGCTTATGAAAAGTTCAGAACCGACAAATCCTTGTGAGAAAAGATGGCTCATACTTTGTGAACCACTATAATATTTCACATGGATAAAATCTGATGCATCTTTAATAAGGTCGCAAAATTCAATTTTACTTTTCCCCCCGCCGTGATGAATAAATTTTTGGTCCATATGTGTAAATGTTTTGTCAATAAGACACACATTTTCATTGTAGTCTTCTTCTCTCTTAAAGGAGTATACCGGAAATTTATCAGACTCCTCATAATGTAGAATTTTTCTCATCTCATCATCAATGGTTGTTACGAATTTTCTATCGGCCACATACCATATGGAATCTCGCAGGATGTAGTTTTGATCGCCTTCTTTTATTTCAGCATAAATGCATCTATACAAAGACCATTTCTTTATCGATTCATAATCGGCATTCAAAACATGCAAGCAACTTCTTTTAAGTTCATCAACAGTAACATCCGCATTTTTTCCATTAAAATATTCACATATGTGATCGACTGACAAGCTTTCATAAATAATACTTCTTTGTCTTCTCTCGAAACAATATCCTATTTGATTTTCCCAATCCACAATTTCTGGCTCACCTAGCCATATGTCACTGAAGTCTCTTTGTTTTATTAAATCAATTAAAATAGAATCCAATATCTCAATTTCTGCCTCATCGGCTTCTTTTATATTATTAACCCATTCAAATTCTTCAGGAAGAGGTGACTGATAAATAGATTCTATTTTCGTTAATAACTCAGGGATTGATTTTAAGTCAACATCAGGAACAATTACAAAGGCATCTTTGCCCGTTATTTTATTTCCTAATACGTCTTCAGTGGAAGTGCCTGTAAGGGTTGTTAGAATATCCATCTCAGAATCTATTTTGAGATTGTATATATCGACTTCCTTACTGCTCTGACTACGAGTTAGAATATTTGTTTCGTTATGACTACCTTTATCCAGGCTACGGATTTTTTTATGCTCGATACAGTTTAATGTTGTTTTAAGACCAAAACCTTTGACGATACGGTCATCATTGATTAAGTGATGACCAGTTCCGAACGGAATAAGATATCTCGTATTATCAACTTCTACAACCAGAACTGCTCCAGTGCTACTATTCATACCGAAGAAATCGGGCTTTATGTTCGTCTTTTGGCTTGTAAATAAAGTTGTCCATTCAGGTAGCACTGGGTCTGAAATTTGCTTTGCATAAAGGTATACTCTCGCATCATTCATTTCAAATTCAATAGGTTTTTGGACCCTTTCCAAATTCAAAATTTGATCAATATCGTCCGTGATTCTCTTTGCTTTATAAATTGAAAGTTTTATCTTCATTATTTTATTCCCAATATCTTATCGGGCAAGTATATTTAAAGAGTTCAATAACTCAGTGTCTAATGTTTCTCTTACTGGAGTAGGCAAACCATTCGCTACTCTATAATTCTTGATGGCATTTCGTGTTGCAGGCCCCATGCTCCCGTCAATATTACCGTTGTAAAAACCTTTATCGAGTAAGGCGAACTGCACTCTCATGATCAACCGCTTACGTTTTTCTGTATCTGAAGTTAGCCCGCTACTTGCTCGATTGGCACCAGAGGTTCCTGCTGAGTTTGTTGTGGTTGAGGTATCCGTGTCATTAGAGCGAAGTGAACGGACAGAAGAGGAGGAAGACGAGGACGAACGAGTTCCTGAACTGGATGAATCTGAGGTGCTTGGGGAGCTGTATGTTTTGGGATAGTAAGGAGTGCTTCCACCATAGTAGCCCCCGCCTGATGAAGAACGGTGTGAGCTGTGGCTACGGTGAGAGCTGTGACTTCTGTGTCCTGCAATGTAGAACGGCACTTCGGTGTTGAGTGGGGCTATCACCAAATCATGCTCATTCAGGGTCATACCAGGTAAGTCGCTGGCACCAGTAGATGAATCACTTGCCCAAACAGAGTTATTAAGAGCCAAAAAACCAGGAAGCAGAGCCGCGAAATCAAACTTTTTCATATTATTGGTCTCGGAGGTTGATGAAAACGGCCTTTTGATGAACTGAAATAACCAGCACAGGAAGACTTCTGAGTGCATTCATCACATTCTTTGGGATAGTAATTTTTCCAGTCAGAGATGGACTGTGTAGCAAAACCCCATGCCCTTTCTGGAAGGTGACACAATGGGTAATTGAAGATGGTAAGAGGGATACCTGACCTGCGTGCAGTGTCTACAGCCGAAAGGATTTTTTCGCTGTAGTTGTCGTGCTCTATGAAGATTGATGACCAGTTCTTACGGGCCCATCCAATCGACTCTAACCCCATCAGGGAGATTTGGTTAATGTTCGAGAACACACGACCAGCAAACTCAACGATGTCATCAAGCTCTGTATAGTTAGCCTGAGTAGGGATGACTCTCAGTTCGATGTTGATACCTGAGTTACCGGCATTGATCAGTCCCCTGACTGTTTCATCAAAGGCTCCCTCGCTTCCGACCAGATAGTCGTGCACTGATGCTCTTGAAGAATAAAGCGGTATCCCAAACGTGATTTTGATCTTTTCGCTTCTTTCTTTCATCTGCTGGGTAAAGCTGACATCCGCAAACTTCCGTCCGTTAGTTAGAACATGCAGTGCTGTGTCAGGGGAATTTTCGATTATGAAGTCCAGAAAATGCAGGAAGTCTTCGCCATAGAGCAAAGGCTCTCCACCGCTCACTCCCACTACTCCTTTCAGAGAGAAGGAAGCGATAGCGAGAGCTGACTGGTTGAGAAGCCAGTCATCGTTTCCAGCTTTAGGAGGCTGAGAACAAAACAGGCAACTGTTATTGCACCTTTCAGTGACAAGGACAGTGTTGTGGTTTGCTCTACGGGACAGTATAACCCGGAGCATGTTGCCGTTGTTGACGATCCCAATGTCACCATCTTCAATGGAAACGAAAAGTTCCTGACTCACAATCGAGTCTGCAAAATATGCAGGCAGTCTGGACTTGAGTTGTGTCGCAGTGACAAGCAAATTTGGCAGATAGAATTGAGGATTCTCGGGCTTGGTTTTACACAGGCAATAGAAGCCTTGCTGAACTGGTAAGTCTGATGAAAACCGGAAAATATCGTTTCTCAGCACCTCAGACATAAGCCCACCTTTTGAGCATCTCAGCCATCGGTCCATCCTGAGAAATTTCATTCAGAAGGAAGCGGAACATCCCTTTATGATACTGGCAGAATGTAGACCGACTCTTGTCACCAACAGGCTCGCCATGAACACTTATGTTCTGACAAGGATCTGCCCCACAGAAAGGCTGATATGCGCACGTGTCACAACCGGGCATGGCGAAGTTGAATGATGATGAGAGAGCGGAACGGTAGTATTCGTTGCTACTGAATGACAGTGAAGCAAACTCTCCTGCACTGAAATCTGCTTCGGGATTTACTTTCTGAAGCATACGGCTTTCGTCACTACCGTAAACTTTACCGTCATAGTTGAACAGGATGCAGTTCAGCACGACTCCGCTTGGTGATTTCAGATCTGCATAACCACTGAAACCCGGATTGAAAATCCGCTTAAGATGAATTGAAGCCGAATGCTCAACGACAGGTATGTCTTTCTGATTCTGAAGCAACACTTCCTGCATCAGCTCTTTATAAAACTCAAAATATTCAGGCATTGAAAAAGTGAAGCTCTGCTTCTTAGCAAACCCGTATGGGCTGACGGGTCTGATAAACATGTCAGTGAGGCCAAGAGACAGATGAGCATCTACTATGGAGGCTGGTTCTTTTGTCAGCTCCTTAGTAACTGTGGTGACCGTTGCTACCCGGTTTGCTCCCAGCTCTTCTGTGATTTTTCTAATGCCCGTGACGGCTTTATTGTGAGCCTGAGAGTCGGTGAGGATACGATTCTTGTTGTGGATGGCTTCATTACCATCAAGCGAGACGGAGAAAGTGATGTTCCGTTTTTTAACCCAAGAGATGATATCTCCATCGAGTATGGAGAGACTTGTAGCAATAACCATTTCGAAAGCATCACTACCTAAAGAACTCACACACTCTTCATAAATTGCCTGGACGAGATCGAATCTGAGAAGCGGTTCACCGCCCTGCACTTCTATCTTGTAAGGTGGAGTGCCCAGTTTCTTAATGGTGCTGATGATTTGCGGTATCAGTTCTGGATTCAGGTCGTAACCATCAGCGGTAACCGATGCTCTGCTGACCTGGCAATACTTACATGTGTGATCGCACCTGAGAGTCGGCACAATCATGAAGATTGGTCTGACGGCCAGCTCGTTCATCAGTCGTTTGGCAAAGGCAGAACTTAGGGAGGCTTTTGAAACTGCCTGAGTTGCATCGTCAGCAATGAACATTCGGCTTTCAAGCAGTCGGGAGTTGGTTTGCTCCGGAGGAAAAATGTTATTGGCAAGGAGGTTGAGTTCTTCGTTATCGACGAAGCTGTGAAAGCCAGCAAGGTTGCTGATGAAGACTTTGCCATTACTCAGGCGGTCAAAGTTGAATGGCATCGTATTCATTGAGAGAGTCTCGAATCGATACTCCTCAGAACATTGTCGATGATAGAAGCCCTGACCTGGCCGGTATGAGCCTGAAGCTTCTCCCTGAGCTTGTAGTCATTCAGCAGTCGCTCAAACTCGAACTCAACCCCGCCATTCCAGTCATCGAACGAGACGAACCAGCTTTGAGCATCTTCATCTAGCTTCCAGCGAGTGATAGCACTCATCCAATAGAGACTACTCCTCATCACCCACTCAGAATACATTGTTTTTGACGTACTTTTCCTCATTACATCACCATCCAGAAAGTGAAAGAAAATGAACAATTAATTTTTTTACTTCTTTTGAAAACGTCCTGAAAACCACAAAATTAACACAAGCAAATGATTTTATTGAAGTATATTTTCAAATGCAAGATACCCACCCTAAGGTAAATCCTATATAATGCTTCGAAAGAAGTAAAATTGTTTTGATAAACTTCTTAATTCATGAAACTATAGTTAGCAGAATTAATGTCTATCGAGGTTTAAAAATTAATACTTTACTTTCAAAATTTTATGGATAGATGCACAGTAAGTTGTAAATGTGAGATTAGCTCAAGAAATGCATCACCCTAAAAAACCAGCATAATCAATGGCTTAAAAATTATGAGATATCAATCTTCCTTTTGATATGTATATCTGAGGTTATTTTTATTTATTATCAAAATTTTTAGGCTTGTTAGATAGCATACAATCCTTCTCAAAATGGAATTCAAATGTCTAATAAATTAAAACCTGTGTTAACCAATAAAAAAAACAAGCTACCTTTAGCAGTCATATTAATAAAAGATAGAGAGAACTTCCCAAAAAAATTCATGCTTAAATATTTTACGGTGATAATAACTTATATTATTCTTTGCATTTTATTCTCAGTGCTCGAAATAGAAAACAACAGTTCATACACGCCATACTTATTATTAACCCTGCCATTACCAGCAATATACTTCTCATGGAATTACATTGCATGTAAAGAAAAAAAGCAAAGAGACATTATCAAATCGGTTAATGACTCTTTACTATATGTAATATCAGGCATTGTTGCTTTATTTGCCGTGATAAAAACGGTCCCACATAGCAAAATTGATGCCTTTACATTTCTTTTAGAAAATGGAATTACATATATAGCCTTATCATTCTATTCAATTTTTTTATTTATCAAGGCATTTATTGCAATAGCTGAAAGTAAAGAAAACATTAATTCATACATTAAATAATCATTTAAAAAGGTAAAAAAAACAGCAAATTATAAGACTGAGTGGCATGTCACTTCAAAACCCCCTTCAATATCAAGGCAAATGGTAGCAAAAAAACAGACATAACAACTGATACACTTAGGAACTGTAAGAAAAAACTCACTCTGTCAAACTGCGACAGATCAAATTCTTCAGATAAATTTAAATAAGCAACAACAACAATCAGATAAACAAATATGAACAGCGGTGCAAACTTTGATATGAATACTAAAAATCTTCTATTTATCATGAAAACCTCCTTTTAATTTTAATTATTAAAATACTTTATGATAATTTGTCAATAGCTAGAATTACAATTAACAATTCAGCAAGGGCTAACTCATCGATGCTCCGCATCTTTGAGTTGCCTTGCTTTTTCTGCCCTTCGGTTGAAAAAGAAAGATCAAAGCCACCTCAAAACCAAAGGCCAAGCCATTGACACTATTGATCTTTATGGTATTTTTATATATAGCATACGGATTTGCTATTTAGCCTAAATATCAAAAGGAGTTGATATGGATAAAATAAATATTATTTTTGATGATGAGTTTCCCTCTACGTTTACCAATAATACTATTGCAAAGAAACTACCCCCTAATCGTCTTCGCAGATACTCAGTAACTGTCAGATTGAATGAAGTGGAGTTGAGCAAAGTAAACCAGTCCAGAGGTCAGCTAAGCAGGAGCTATTGGCTTAGATCGTCAGCTCTAAAGCAATTGCCTCCCTCAGTTCCAGAGGTAAACAAAGAAGCCTGGCATCAACTGACGGCTTCCCTGCAAAAGTTGAATGACCTCACTTCATTTCTGATTCGTCGTGGATCTGATGCTCAGCCTTTGAGTAATGAGGTAGATACTCTCAGGCTAAAGCTGTCTCATGTGAGAGATGCCCTGCTCTCACTCGATAAGTGATATTCCACTCTTGAAAGGAATGCAGAAAATCCGCAGGGGTAAGTGCTTCAGAGGTGTAGTCTCATATGCACTTGCCCCAGCACCTCATCACAAGATAGCTCCTTTGATAATCGGCGTTAACATTATTGGCTCATCTGTAGATGAAGTTACTGATGAGTTCAAGCGAACACAGAAGTTTCGCCCAGACGTGCAGAAACCCGTCTGGCACAACTCCCTTCGACTCCCTATAGGAGATTCAATCAGTAATGAGCAGTGGAAGCTTATTGCTGACGACTACATGAAGCGAATGGGCTTCAGTGATACTCATCTCCGTTGCTATGTCCTCCATGATGACGAGGCCGGCCAGCACATACATATAATCGCTTCCCGCATTCGTTTACCTGATGGCCAGCTCTACCTCGGTAGAAATGAGAACCTCATCAGCACCAGAATCATTCAAGAGCTTGAGCAGGATCATCAGCTCGCACGAACCAAAGGTTCATCTCCTTCTTCAACACCCAAAGTCAGGAAAACTGGCAGGAATGAGGAAATGATGGAAGCTAGGACAGGCAATAAAGCACCAAAGAAAATCATCCAGGAAGCAATTGAGGCTGTGCTCAGTTTCTATGGCACCATCACCATTGACGATTTCATCTATGAACTCGGTAAGCAAAATATAACAGCCAGTGCGAGCATTGCTTCTACTGGTAAAATGAATGGTTTCTCATTTAAGTATGCAGGAGTCGCCTTCAAAGCATCTCAGTTAGGTAGAGCCTACTCATGGTCGAGTCTGAGCCAGAAGGTTACCCTTTCCCCTGCTGTCGAGCCTCAGGTAATAGCTGATACAGAGTTGCCTGAGGAGGAGTTAGTAGCAGTGGAAAGACTGGCGAACATAGACGACGAGCCAATGTTCCACTCCCCTGCTATTCCGCATATTGAGGAGCCGAATACTAAACAGAACGGCAGGGTTCGCTGGCTACTATGGGTCCCATACCTGAAGCAGATTATCCAAGCCTTGAAAGCAACGGGCCTGAGCATTCTTAAGCCGTCAATCAAGATGAAACCCATCCACTTCTTTACTCCTACCCAAAACACTGGCGATAAAAAATCACTCGCAATTATCAAAGAAAGCACCACTGAGAAAAAAAGATTTTCTATTTGATGCCTCTTAAACCTGCTAGTTATCAGTAGTTTAAAACTACACATTAAGTCAAATGCGCTATCTATTCTTATTAATAATCATATTGATAGGAAAAACCGATCGATCGTTTTTACAGATCAATTTAACTATCATGATAGCTTGTAACTATCAAAAAGATCTGATCGATCGGTACAAATGATTTGCTAGACACTCATTACTGGCCGTAATGTAACTTCAAACGAAGCGATATAGCTCACTGATTTATCAGCAAAATAAGCTGATAGATGCGTGCGCTCTGAATCCAACGAAACAATACTGGATGGTTCTATGACAACAATGACTGAAGTAAAGCAGCCTAATTTCCTGATGATGAAACGAGTATGGATTGCCATCGCTCTGCCAATTGTCATCTTCTACTTCTTGGGTATGAAAGGATTAGTGCAACTCGCTATTATTTGGGTTTTCGCAAGCATCATGCTCTTGATGTTTGCTTATAAAAAATTCCGCATCAAAAAGTGGAATGCCAGCACCAGGGACCATTTTGGCGAGCAGGACGGGATGTGGAGCCATGAATTTGGCCCTACTTCAATGAAACTCGACCAGCACAGGGGACTGATTCATCTCAGGGAAGAGAATAAACAAAATACCTATCCCTTCTCTGCGGTCAAGGAGTGGAGATACAACTTGTCTACCACAAGACAAAGAACAGGCTTGGATAGAGAACTCGACCGCACCCATGACTTTAGAGAATCAGGGTTTTACATCGCAGTAGACGATGTTCAGTATCCAGAATGGCGGGTAATGTTCTTTCCTCAAAAGGGTGACTTCAACTCACAGGAAGGTATCCGTGATACAGAACTGCAACTCAAGCGGTGGATGCATGTTTTTGATAAAGTTATAAACAAAGGATAACAAGATTTTTTGAGCCAGCATTTTTGCTGGCTCAGCTCAGTAAAAAATTACGTTCATAGGGAATTAAAACAGGAAAAATCAACTTATCTTACTAAGATAATCGGAAGCTCCATTAAAGTGAAATGAAATTTCTCTTTTACCAAAAAACTTTCTCCAATGAGCTTCTTTTTTTGAAATTTCCTCTGGATCATTACATTTATCAACAACTTCAATCTCAGCACTTTTTCTTGTCATTCTTGATAAAAGTTGTCTCATATCAAAATCTGCGCTCGGTAATGAGTATCCAATGAAAACTAATTTATCAGCTTCAGAAATTTCAACTCCAGCATTTTGCCAGACAATTTTGTATTGAGGATTAGTTAAATCTTTAATGAAAGTTGGCATTATCAAATTTGAATAAAGATTATGATTGCCAATTTCTTCAGGAAAGTTGTGATCACAGTGGCGACATGAACTTAGTTGTTGAAAATTGTAAATTGCTTCTTTCTTTGAAAAACCTACATAAAGCCTCATACAGCGAGGACATTGTAGCCAATTTAAGGAGCCATGAACTTTGAGAATTTTAACGTTATAACCGCCTCTTCCAAGCACTTCTAACCCAGGCTTTACCGTATGATCCTCTTTCGTCAACGAACTAATATAGCAGCAATAATCTACTACAGCATCTTCCTCACTTTTTATGATTTCATGATAAACAGAATTATCTAATAGAATATCCCAATTTGTACTTATCACACTTACAGGATCAACTTGAGTATATTCATTACCTTTTTTCCTCCGCGAGTGAGAAATCAAGCTTTTAGCAAATAGGTCGATATAATCTTTATTATTAGTAGTTTTATTTAATAATAATTGTATTGTTTTACCAACAACATAAAAAGTAGCCTCTCTAACATCAGCTAAACTCTTTACACTCACACCTCTATATTGACTATTTTCGTTTATACACCGATCCAATGGGGTAAATATATCTTCTAAATCTACTTTCCCAGCATTGTTGAACTCAACATTGAGTTGATCAACAATAAAACTCCTGAAAATTTTAAATTTATTTTTATCAAAGTTACTTTCATCCTGATCATTCAAGTCGAAAGCTTTTGAAATTATACTCTGCTGAGTTGGTGCTCCAGCTTCAACAGAAAATCCAGCACCTAAAATGTATACTGTCTTCATTAAATACAACTCACTTTTTCAAATATTTTTTATATAATTTAACAATAATGAGTAACCATTAAATAAAAGATAACTCATTTTCCTTTTGCAAAAAATGGTCTAATTACATTAACCAAAAGAGCACTCATTAAAATCAAGCTAAAACCAATTACTTGCTTACTTGAAGGTTGTTCATTGAGAAATGTAGAAGCAATAATAACGGTTATAACAGGTGATAGCAGAGTCGCATAGCTTGCAAATTCTGCACTCTCGTTCTGAATGAGATAAAACCAGATGAAGTATACCAGTGCATTACCTACAATACCGAGATAGAGAACACAAAGAAGACACTCGGTATTAGTGAAAGCGGTAACAAGAGGTTGAAGTAATGGACCTGATTGAAAGAAAGGATAAGTAATGGAAACCAGAATAGTTGAAACCAATATCTGCCAGAATAATCTCGCCTTAAATGGAGTGACAGTCACTATCTTTTGAGAAACGACAGCTCCCATAGCCCAGAAAATGGCACTACACAGAATTACAACCTCACCCAACCCAACATGGACTTCTTTGAGTATCAAGAAAATCCCCGAAAAGCAGAGCAGCAGCGAGAACAGAGAGAGTAAGTTCAGTTTTCTTGCTAAGCCCATGAGTATAATCGAGGTAAAGCAAGGCATGGTGTAAACGAGGATCGTCGCATTCGTAACTGAGGTAAAGTGAAGAGCGATGCTATTGAGTGTTGGAACCAGGAAAACATTTGGCACCGCAATTATTGCAATTCTTAAAAATTCATCAAAATTAAGTGTATTAAGGCTTTCACAGATACTTTTGTTGAATATGAAAAAGATAATACCACATGAAACAAGCGACCCCGCCATTCGGAATGCATAAGGCCCTATCACATTGATCGCAATTTTTGAAACAGGAAATGAAGTACCCCATATTAAAGCCATTAACATCGTAAGCCATAAAGAACTTTTAGTCATTAATCTAAGCCTTCCCATACCTTGCTATAACAGACATCCGCCTGCTTTTCTGATTAGCTGTCACCATCGATACGAAATGAGGAACCTGTTTCTCTGATGTATCAAAAAGAAACAACTCCGCAAAACCTGGTGTCAATGTATCAACAACCTTCTTTCTATCCTGATCAAGTATATGTGTTAAACCACCAAAGTTCGGGTCCCATTTTTGAGTAATATTCAAGGCTACCCCGACATTGTTTCCTGAATCTGTATGGGTGTTGAGAAAATGGCCTTTATCGAAACGATTGATATAGAAAAGGTCGGTATTTCCTATCTTCCTTCCGGTTAAGCTAGTAATCAGATCTTTAAACTCATCGGAATTACAAAAGTTATAAGCAATTGTTGAAGCTTCACTTGAAGCAACATTATCTTTCACTTCATTGGAAAGTCTTCTGAAGAAGAAACTGAATTTATTATCGCAAAAATCTGCAAAACAAGAATTGAAACTCTTTTCAATCTCATCTGCCGGAGTCAAGAATGAGAGATCTTTTTGTTCTAAGGAATTTTTGTATATGTAAGTCCAAGACTCCTCAGATGAAGCTTGTGATAACTCCATAATCTCATAAATTTTTGAACCGAATTGAGACTGTATATTTTTGGTAAGATACCCTTTGTCGTTAAAGGTAATACTTTCAATACTCATTTAAAAAATCTCTTCTTCGCGAGACTTGAAATCCTGTAATGAAAGAATGAATTTTTTACCTACAAGGTGTGGTTTATCGTAGCCAGTTATGGTTTTAACAACCTGATCTGTAACGATACCAGCCATGATTGATAATGAGGGAGCACTTTGCCAGGCATTTACCTTTCTATCACCATCTATGAACGAGTGCTTCAGCCGGGCTTCCTGAAACTTTCTAATGTCTGAATTGCTGTCGTAATACTTATCTTTAACAGAATTCTTGACTTCATCGAAACCGCTATGAACACCATCATTGAGGTAGATGGGACCAACTGAGATCTCTAAAGGATCACCACCCAGCTCAATAACAGGGATGGCCTTGTCTTTAGCTATGCTATGGATGACTTCTTCAGCAGTGTCCTTACGATAGTAACCCAGTGCTGCCCAAGCAAGGATAATGAAAGTGCTGTCACCAATGAGTTCTTCAAGTCTTGCTCTGTCTGGAGATGCGAACTCAAAGAATGTCTCCACATTCACGTTTTCGTTATAGGCAAGGATCGTATCTTTGGCCGCATCAACTTTGTTCTTGCCTACATCATCTGTGCGATACAACACCTGTCTGTTGATGTTTGACAACTCAACATCATCCCCATCAATCAGCCTTAAGGTGCCTATACCTGACATAGCCAGTTGAAGTGCACACCATGTGCCCCATCCTCCCATCCCGAAGATGGCTACCTTACTTTGCTTTAGCCGTTCCTGATACACGAAAGGATGTTGGTTATCAGCATCGATCAGGGAGAACTGAAGGATTTGCCTGTTGTACCTTTCTACTTCCTCACCAGACAGCACTTTTGAGAAGAAGGAGTTGTCCTGAAGGAGCTTCCTTTCCGCCAAGCCCGCAACCAGTCCTTCCAGATGTTCACTTTCAATCTGGACACCCTCACTAACCAGTTCTTTAAAAATCCGGGGAACTGTCCTTTTGCCATCCATTTTGGCAAGAGCTGGTCTTACCCAGGAAGGAGGATCATTGATGACCTGAGATACTCCCGGAATTTCTCCAATACAAATATCTCCATCATCTGCGAGGATGATGTGATGAGATTCTTTAATGAGGGGTTTTACATTCGTTAGTGACATGGTGTGCTCCAAAAAAGTAAGGCCGCATACGAGATGCGGCCTTTGTCATACGTTATCAGCTAAGGACGATAACCTGACCTTTGGTATACATAGCATTTTCTTCAGTGATAGCAGAAATGCGCTGAGACAGAGTAGAGAACTTGATCATAGTGATACCCTCTTGCTTGTTCAGTTAGGTTTGTAAAGTTGTGTTTGTGTATCGATACCACTCCAATAAACAACATTAATGATTTATTCGTCAATAACCCTAGCGGTAAAAACCCATACTCTTTGTTAATTTAAAATATTAAAAGAACAAACCACTGGATTTGCGAGAAAAATCCGGAGTTAAGATTATGCTGATGATGATTTTATCAGCATTTTATTAACATGTACTTAAAAAGCGCAACTTGAAAAACACTCATTAGTAACCTTATAAAACAGTTAGAATGATTACTTAATGGGTGAATTTATGACAGCAGGGTTCAGCAGGAGGCAGGAGGCAGGAGGCAGGACAAGTGAGTGAGGAGCTGTAAATGCTTAAAAAAATGGCCTATATGACTTCCCTTTGAGAAAGTCAAAAGCCATTGTTTAAGAAGTTATTAAACTGGGATTCAGTAATGAATAGTTATTACAACCTCTTTTTCTTACAAGAAGATGATTTTTTAATTTCACAGGAAATTTCTTTTCTAAAACCTAATTCCTGATTTTTGAATACCGTCTCTACCTCATGTTCATTCCATATTATGTATTCAACAATAAATTTATAGAAATATAGAATTCGGTCTAGACTGATAGTTGAAGGTATTGTGTAGAAATTAGAACTAAGTAAAGCTGAACTTAAAACAGCAATAATATTACTCGGTCCTTTTAAATAAGGATTTTCATAATCATGCTGATATTTTAAAAAGTACCCCACACAGAAAAGGTAGGCATCTTTCACAATCTTTTCTTTATTAAACTGAGACTCATCATATCTAATTATAAATCTATTGAGTAAAATCAAAAACCTTTGATCTGGCAAATATCTTTGTAATCCATTCATAGTAAGCATCCTTGCTAGTTTGTCATCCGTGACATATTATTTATAACGTATTCTATTTTAAAATCAATTTTTCTCACCTAAATAATTTACTCTTTATCAGTCTTTTCCCTATCAACTGGCATAAGGGGTGCATTGAGCTGATGTTCCTTAATCCCATATTTATAAGCATTAAACTGCCATATTATGAATTGTTGTTTTAGAACTCTAACTTCTTCTTTTAGCGATTCATTTTTTAACTGCAAATTTTTTATCTGCTGTGAAGCTACATTCAGGTTTGCAGGTCTTTTGACCTCAGAAGATCCAGATTTTATGCTTTTCTTTTGAATTTCAAAAGCCCTAACTATTTCTTTATGCTGACTAAGGGACTGTCTTGTTGGTCTCTTACCCAAGAGATCAGTAACAGAGTCACAAAGGTTTTCCCAGGTAAACTTCCCTTGTCTTGAACTCTGCCATCCTGCAATAGAATTTATAATGATTTGTAGATCTTTATTAGTTAGGTGTTTAGCCATTATTGTTCTCCTTGTTAATTATCTTGTCATCCTTCTTCATTTCTAAAATACGAGAGAGGTGTGAAAAATCATCGCCATGTGTTCTTATAAGCGAACCATCAGGTAGTTCGGGATTTTCCATCAATGCAATAATCCCCTTCACTCTCTCAAGTGTCTTCGTTTGATGCTGATACCACTTGTCAGCCCCAAGTTCCTCTTCACTAATAGCTTCTTTGGCCTTATCTACAAGGTTTTCCGTTGTATCAACTAAGGACCTGAGCTTTTCAAGTTTCTGCTTCTCCCCTTTGACACATACCTGCTCACTACAGTTGATACAATCAAAGTACTTGCTACAGGGAGCAAAAGTATAATCATGTACACAGTATCCATATTCTGTAGTATGAACCGCCCCATGCTCTAACTTATTTTTTAATTCATGAATAGTAGAAATTTCGAAGTTCTCATTTATATCGCTATTGCAGGGTATTATGTTATTTTGATTAATTCCCAGAGCTTTCACCTTTTCAATCATTTCGTCTTCGGTGATGTGATTGTAAACTCTGTTCTGGGTAACGGACACTCTACCTGACCACTTTGCTATATCCAGTTCTCCGAGGCCTCCTCTCTGAGCGAGAGTGTTGAGTAAATGTCTTGCTTGATGAGTTCTGAGAAATAATGGTTTATTAAACTCATCGTGATAACCATGCCTTTTGAAAAGATTCTTATGCTTACTGATTTTTGAATAGCCTAACTCTTTAGAGAAGAAGGTATTTGTTATCTTAAACAAATCATTACCAGTTTGACGTTTCATGCTGAGCTGATTATCGAATAGAGCACAAAGAGCATTACTGAAGCGAACATCCTTTTCCTTATCAAACCATATTTCTCCGCCTCCTTCTTTTTTCATCTCTTCCTCAAGTATCTTACTTCTTGCTCTTGGATTTTCAGATATTCTTAGCAACCTTTTGATGGCAAGTTTGGCAGTAGGAACCATAATTTCAGGTATCCACTTAATGTTTGCCCCAAAACCTTTTAATGAATAGAATCTCAGTCCATAGCATTCCTTTCCTTCCCTATTCTTCTCAACAATTTCACAATCAGCTCTAAGTGATAATATTTCAGATATACGACTGGGTGCGCACATCAGCAATGCAAACACTGAAGTAACAAACAGGTCTCTTTCGTGAAGGCCATAATCCTGCATTGAAAAGATTTCACCAATTGCTCGTAATGCTCTTTCATTAGGCAGTTTCGCTAATCTGGTATTGTCTGCATTATCAGAGATCGACAGCCTTGATTCAGGTGGTCTGATGTAACTACTCCACTTCATTAATCCACAATTAAGGAATTCTTTCTCATTCAGGAAAGCAACCAATCTCTCCATAAATTTACCACAACTATATGCAACTCCTTTAGTGTAGTTTTTATTAATGTCGGACAAGCACTCATCGAGAATGACTGGGTTTAGTGATTTTATATCACCAGACCCAGTAAAAACTAATAAATTTTTTTCAATCATCCTAAGCACAATGGGGAAAGTTAACTTATCAGATCCTTTTGAATTAGAGCAAAAAATATAAGCTACATATGATTTGCAAAATCCAATGTAAGAGGAATCAAGATCTTCTGCCTTACTGAACGAGTCCAACTTAACATTCTTCATCTTAAATTTAGAAAATTTAAATATTTTCTTCCAATGATTACTCTCCCAGTTATTATCAAGTAGATTGCCACTTAGTTGTTCTTTGCAATTTAGAATAAATTCGTTAAGATTTTTCGCTGCTAAGATCTCTGTTTTATTCTTAAAATTAATTATATCACTTTCATTCATATATATTGCTCCTTTGTAATTTTAAAGTCTCACATTTTTTTACTACTTCTTCTACAGCCATTATTGTTCTGTCTAATGTTTTACTCATAGTTTCATCATTAGTATCAGTCATGATTCTTTCTCTTTGTTTTAATAAATGATCTCGTAGTTCTATATGTGGTGCATCAATAAATGGTCGAAAGTGATGACAGGTATAACAAGGGACTGGAACATTAGCCTGACATGATTTACAACCTCCACATGCTCCAGTGACCTCCCCTGATAAATCCCTTACTGCTAATTCATTTTTATTTATTGAATTATCACCCTGAATTTTACCCTGAAAAAAACCAGCATATTTTTTTATATGGATTCCTACTGCTTCATCAATTCTTGCAACATGATCAGCATTAAATTCAACATATACCCCCGTATATTGAGTTGTAGAGTGATCTAATAGTTCTGCAATGACTAATTCGCTGGCACCTTCTCTCGCAGCTCTTGTGCCAACCGTATAACGAAATCGTCGAGGGTTTACATTTAATCTTTCATAAGTTCTTTCCGAAATAATATTTTCTGTTTTAGCAATAAAACTAAGTGTCTTATTTATTTTCATAGAGTATTCGTGAGCTTTATCCGTTACAAATATTTCTCTCAGTTCGTTATTGATTTTGAAGCTTTCTAACTTTTGCATTGATATAAATAGCGGTGTATTTCCAAGTTCTTTATCAGTTAGCTCTCTTTTAAGTGTGCTACGAGTTTGCTCGATGCTCAAATCACACTGCTTACGGAGTAAATCGTACAACTCTTTTGTCACCTGAAATTTTCTAAAGGCTTCCCTGAATCCCAAGCCTTGCTTTATCCTTGGGATGCTAATAACATAAGAATAGCTGTCCTCATTTACTTTTAGCCTTCTTATATCTGAGACCTTCATCTGTGAAATCTGTAGTGGCCTTCTTCCGGTTGCGCTTATCAGCAAAGCCATTGCTAATTGAGTAATATCTATGTTTCCCTTGTCATATGCTCTATAGCAAGCTTCAAGAAAAGATTGTAATTCGATATCAGTAAATGGGCCTTTAACTTGATCTCTTCTTCTTACAACTTCTCCTTTTTTGTTGTCAGGTATTATCAATTTACACAAGAAATCATATGCATCTTCATCTATTCCAGAGTAGCCCAATTCATACCATTTTTTTATGAGTATCCTTACCGATGACATAATATTATTGTTCTTGCCATCAGATCCTCTAAACCTCACAAGGGAAAACTCATCAACTCGCTTTGGCTCTACACTTACAATAAACCTCCTGAAATTATTATTTATTACTTTAACTGAAGCAGGGCTTAATTCACAAGCCAGAAATTTAAGCACCTTTAAATATCCTTCCATTAATTCTTTATCAATTACATCCTTAACCATTTTGATATTAACCGTCACATTTCGGCTTAGTCTCCATGCCTCATCATTTAGGAAAAAGTAATAACCTTTCGTTTTAGCCTCATAAGCGCTCTCATTATCTTCACCATTAACATATACTTTTAACATTAAACACCTCCTCTATTGATCATATCTTTCTGCATATTCAGAGCTAACTCTGCGGCCTTGTTTTCGATGAATCTTCTGTTATAAGTAGAAGCAGTTCCCGAACCCTCTTTCCAGCCCATGAGTAAAGACCTCATTTGTTCTTGCTCATATTGATTAGGTGGACTCTCCATACGGTCCATCTTTGAAGAAAATTCATAATTCCAGGTGTGTCTTAATTTATGCCCTGTCATTCTGGAAAGGTCGGGGCAAGATATCCTTAAGGCATTAATGATTTTATGATATGCCTGAATAGATAATGGTTCTCCAAACGTATTTCCCTTTTTATGACAAATAAAAAGATAACCATTATCTTTTTTCATTCTGTGCTTTCTTCTTTCTACTTTAATATAATTGGAAATTTCCTGACTTAAGTCATCAGATATTGATAACTTCCTACTTAGGGTTTTAACAAGTGGTTGTTTAATCCTTGAGTCATGAGGATCATCAGCTCTCCTGTTGATAAAAATTGTCTGAGAACCTATATCAATATCTGCGATTTTGATGTTTAGTAACTCTCCTGCCCTTAATCCCAAGTTATAAAGAATCAGTATCATTAGTCTGTTTCGCCTTTGAACATCAGAATTAAATGGATTCATTTCTGAACCTATTTTCAAAATCTCAAACAAAATATTAATTTGATTTTGATTGAGGTTTCTATCTTTTGCTGGATCTTGGTTCCTGAATCTGATCTTAGGTCTGTGACTTTTCAATTTCGCAATGAATTTTTCAATAAGTTTGTGATCTCTTTTATAACTCACTGTGAAGAAGTCACATAACCATTCAAGATATTTAATAATTGCTGTTAATCTGAAGTACTGAGTATTACTATTAACCCTGCACCCGCTATCAAGATTTGCAACCTTCTCTTTTTTCATTCTCTTAGTTATAAATTCTTTTAGTCCATCAATCTCTTGAAGATGAAGAAACTCTGCTGTTCTGATCCTTGCTTCTATGTCTATGTTCTTGAGATTCAGAAATCTATAAAAAAGAGCTATACTCGCTGAATGTAGCTCAATAGTTGAAATTGATTCGTTCTTCTTTCTTAACTCAGTTGATATATACAAACACGGATAATAAAGCGGCACTTTTGAAACTTTATCAGTAATCAAACAACATCTCTCTCCAGTATCCATTTTTATTGTATTAGTTACTATTCTATCCATACGTCTCCTTATTTTATTTACATTATTTTAGTTCCATTCTTAATTAAAAATCTTGCAAAATAGGTATATGTATAAGCTACATAGGAAATGACCTATAAGTATCTTGCAAATAAATTATTGTCTTTTACTTAATAAATCCAGTAATATCAAGTGGATCTAAAATTATTTTTACATTTATATATAAGGTAGATAGAAGGCTTTTTCTATTTACCTTATACTAACCTTTAATTACTCAAACCATTGATATATCTGATGTCATTAATATTTCTGTAAAGTATTTTGCAATATACTTGCTTAAAACCTATCTAAATCTTGCATTTTCTTTCTATAAACTTTTTGAATCATCATCGGTTTATCGAAATGTTCTTATCATATCAAATAGATTTGTCAACTAAGGCAGGTTATAATCTTGCAGGATATTTTCATTCTTTAAAGGATGTAACTCATGACTTTTGAGAAATTCAAGAAACCCGCTATCAAATTCTTTGCTTCGGGTGCTTTTTTAACTCTTATTACTGTTGGATTTATATGGACTTATCTTGTCTTTTTAGGCAGAACAGATCTTTTCTTAAAAGCAGTTACTTTTGAAAGTTTATTTTCTTTTTCTGGTGCAATAATTCTTTTTAGCTTTATTCTTTTTATGTTCCTGTTTTATTCTCCGTCTTTAATGGGTTGCTTAGTTATCAAAAGAGAAGTTCCAAATATTTTAGGCTATGAACGTGTAAAGAAAACTCATTCAATAATATTACTTTTGAGCACATTAATATCTTTCACTTTATTGGTTTATTTGGCAGAATTTACGGAAACTGAAATGAACCAATTTAACGTATTTAAAATAATACTATGCAGCACTTTTTTCCCAATAGTTTTTAGCTTGTTTTTTAATAAGAGGTCAATAATTGAAAACTACAACATATCACATTCAAAAATAGACATTTTTAGATTATTTTCTCTCTTTGTAGGTAGAGCCTTTTTCATAGGGTTAGTGTCTTGGATGTTTTGTTTCCCGTTCCCTATTATTACCCAGAGTCTCAAGTTTGACAATGCTGACTCGGAATCAATTCAAGTTCTCAAGTATTACGGTTTAGGTATAGTGTTCCTAACCATCACATTGATGCCTGCTTTCTACTTCATTCAGATAAAAAATTCGGTTAGTTATATAAAGCAAAGCATGACAACTTTTGGATTGGCTTTGTTTTTTCTGATAGCTCTTTCTCTAATGCTTCCTGTTATTCCCACTTTAATTGTTAATTTCGCAGCAAGATTAGTCGGAATAAATGGCTTTGAAGTCTTAAGACCAGCAATTTCAGTCGAAAATCGGCCCGCTGAAAAATTCAAAGATCCACAGTGGCATTTATCAACATCCAACGATGGGAAGTTTTATATTTTTGATGGGGTTAAACTTTTCTCATTTGGTACATTAGAACTTGTATGCCCTCCCAATGTTTTAGATTCCTATAAAGCCACTCTGCATTACATCTTAGCTTCCAAAAGATATGATGAGGAGACCAGGAAAATGCTTCATAAAGAAACAAAAACTTGTCAGATATTTAACAGTGAAGACCTTCGCTATTAGTAAAAAAAGGTGCTTGAATAAAGCACCTTAATATTTTCGCTTAATGCCTCAAATCCAAATTAGATAATATTTCATGTTTCTCTTGTTGTGAAGTTGATTCAAGAATAATGCATTGGATAGTCTCACAGAAAACACTGTGCCATATTTTTCTTTCTTCTGCATTTTTCCATTGCCTTGATAGTGCTTCTTCAACACTTATCCAAATTACCTCGCAAGTATGATTTTTTAGGCAATCTTTAAAAACATTGTCTGGCAAAGTAAGAATTTGTCCAATTATCTCATTTTCATAGCTATCTACATAGAATGGCTTAGGTTCGACAAAATCCTTTAAAGAGGTAAAAGCCAATCCCCTAACCTGAGCGGCCTGCATGGTGCCACTAACTCTATGATTGTTTCGCCAAGCTCTAAGATCGCCAAGAAGATAGTTTACTCGCTGATTTCGGGCTTTGCTTTCAGAAGACTGATACTGCACATAGGGTGGGCCATCTCCATTCTGGCGATAACGAGCAAGGGTTTTAACACTTACCCCTAAATACAATGCCGCTAAATCTACCCCAATGGTGGCATCATCCGGCATGTCACCGAACAAACTCCAGACCTCTGACATCTCTCTCAAGGTTTCAATAGCACTCATGCTTGCTTCCCAGAATATTCAGGTATTGGTGGGTATTTTGCTGAAGCCAGTAAATTATTATATAACCCTGGCGCAGTCATCAGTATGTGTAGCTCAATCCGCTGTAGTGCCTCAAACACTCGGTTTTTGTCCGGTTCAGCATACCTCTCGGTAGGATCGGTTGTGTTACGGTGATTCAGGAGCTTCTTTACAATAGCATAGGAACCAATCTCTTCAGCGATCCTGCCAAAGGTTCTTCTCAGGTCATGAGTGCCTAACTTAGTGATTCCGGCTTCTGCACATAGGTATTCCCTAAGTGTTTTACTATCACTATAGTGCCCGCTTTTGCTTCGAGGTGATCGTGCTGGAAACACCCATTTTCTGCGACTCGCTTTTACTTCTTTATCAAAAACGATATCCCTTCTTTGCTCTAATAAACATCTGACAGCATCACAGATGGGAAGCTCATGATTCGTCCTGTTCTTGGTATCAAAGAAGAAAATTTTCCTGTTAACCAAATCGACATAGCTCGTAGACTTTGCTTCTTCTGCCGATAGCTCCTCTCTCCAGCATAGAGATGCCGTTTCTTCCTTTCTCGCACCAAGCAACACCGTTAGCAGGAGATAATCGCAACCAAGGCGGTTAAAGCTTCTCTTGTTGTTCAGTGCATCCAGAAACTTACCCAATGTATCTTTTGCTGAAAGCGGATTTCTCACACCTTTTGACTGATAGCTTTCTTCCAGTTCAGAGCGACTACGGTATTTCTTTTGCACTCGAAGCACAGTGAATGGGTTGTAAGTGAGAACAGGAAGTCGTTGCTGGCTCTGTGCATTCATCGCTTCTACATCGATAGAATGTTGAACTGCCACATTTGCCCACCTGAAAGTCTGCTCAGCCGTCGTTCTGGTCTTTGAGGCTATCTCATCAAACTTTTTTAGAATGAGGCTTCCTGTAAGGTCACGGACCCTATACCGCTCCCACTCTTTAAGCTTTTGTTCCGCTTTATCCAGCACCCGGATTGAATTTGGTTTTGCTGGTTTGCTTCGTCCAAGAAGATGCTTTCGGTATTGGGCAAAAATCTCACTTAGGGTCAGTTCAGCAATATCAGCCTCTCGCTTAACTGCATTTGGATTTCTTTTGGTAGATTTCATCGATTGTGCATAGGTTCTCGCAACCTCACGAGCCTGATCAATCGAAGCGAAATCCGAAACATTACCTATGGTTGCTCTGATGACCTGCGAAGGTGACTTTCCCTCTGAAGGGCTTCTGCTCGCACCTGAAACCCTTCGTTGAATGATATAGGTCTTCTTTGTGGCACTGATCTTAACGCCAAAGCCAACTGGTGAATCACGGTGGCTGTCAGTGATAAGATACGGCTTACCAGATACATTAGGCACATACATAATTCGTCCATCTGAATCAAACTCGGGTTTTGTCTCTATAGACAACTTGTTGATTACTATGGATTGACTCAGAATCATCTTCACGATTTTCGCCTCATGTATACCAAAGTGACATGTTGTATTCTGGATAGTATCTAGAATACATCTGGCATACAAATTTTCGGATTTAGATGGGTTTATCATGGTTTCACATGGGGCCACTTGAGTACTTCTAAAACCATAAAAATGAGTAAATTCAATATGAAAGAGTCTGTAGACAAGGACTTTTCCACCCATACGCCGATGATGCAGCAATACCTGCGCCTGAAGGCTGACCATCCCGAAATCCTGCTGTTTTATCGCATGGGCGATTTTTACGAGCTGTTCTACGACGACGCCAGGCGAGCCTCACAACTGCTGGAGATTTCACTCACGAAACGCGGCGCGTCAGCGGGTGAACCCATCCCGATGGCGGGCGTGCCCTATCATGCTGTTGAAGGTTATCTGGCAAAACTGGTCCAGCTCGGTGAATCCGTGGCGATCTGCGAACAGATTGGCGACCCGGCACTGAGCAAAGGACCGGTTGAGCGTAAAGTCGTGCGCATTGTGACACCAGGCACCATCAGTGATGAAGCGCTGCTGCAGGAGCGTCAGGACAACTTACTGGCGGCCATCTTCCAGAGCCAGCGCGGGTTTGGTTATGCCACCCTCGATATCAGCTCGGGGCGTTTTCGCCTGAGCGAACCTGTCGACCAGGAGACCATGGCGGCAGAACTCCAGCGCACTAATCCTGCTGAACTGCTCTATCCCGAAGATTTCCAGGCCATGGCGCTGATCGATCAGCGCCGTGGTCTGCGCCGTCGTCCGCTATGGGAATATGAAATCGACACTGCACGACAGCAATTAAACCTGCAATTCGGCACGCGTGATCTTAGCGGCTTTGGTGTTGAACAGGCTCATCTGGCACTACGCGCTGCGGGTTGTCTGCTTCAATATGTTAAGGATACCCAACGCACTTCCCTGCCACATATTCGCTCGTTAAGTATGGAGCGCCAGCAGGACAGCGTAATCATGGATGCAGCCACTCGCCGCAACCTGGAAATCACGCAGAACCTGGCCGGGGGCACCGAAAATACCCTGGCGGCAGTGTTGGATAAAACCGTTACCCCGATGGGCAGCCGTATGCTGAAGCGCTGGCTGCATATGCCGCTGCGCGATGTCACCACCATCAGTCGTCGCCAGGAATCGATTGCCGAACTGCAATCTCTGAGTGAAGCATTACAGCCGGTACTGCGCCAGGTGGGCGATTTGGAACGCATCCTGGCGCGTCTGGCACTGCGCACCGCGCGCCCGCGTGATTTAGCTCGCATGCGACATGCCTTCCAGCAGTTGCCGGAGTTGAGCCAGCAGCTGGAGGGTGTCGAGGCGACTCAATTGGTCAATCTGCGTTCGCAGATGGGTGAATTTACTGAATTGCGCGAGCTGCTGGAACTAGCCGTCATTGAATCTCCTCCCGTGCTGGTGCGTGACGGTGGTGTGATTGCGCCCGGCTATAACGCTGAATTAGATGAATGGCGTGCGCTGGCCGACGGTGCCACTGATTATCTCGACCGCCTGGAAATTCGCGAACGAGAGAAGCTAGGGCTGGATACTTTAAAGGTGGGTTTTAACGCAATTCATGGTTACTACATTCAGGTCAGCCGCGGCCAAAGCCACCTGGTGCCGATTCACTATGTCCGCCGCCAGACGCTGAAGAACGCCGAGCGCTACATCATTCCTGAATTGAAAGAGTATGAAGACAAGGTACTGACCTCAAAAGGCAAAGCGCTAGCGCTGGAAAAAGGCCTGTACGAAGCGTTACTCGATCAGTTGCTGCCACATCTTGAAGCACTGCAGATCAGTGCCGCGGCGCTGGCTGAACTGGATGTGTTGGCTAACCTGGCAGAACGCGCCTGGACACTGAATTACTGCCGCCCGGTACTGCAGGAAAAAGCCGGTATCCGCATCACCGCGGGTCGCCACCCTGTCGTGGAGCAGGTTCTGAAAGAGCCGTTTATTGCTAACCCGCTATCGCTGTCAAATCAACGCCGCATGTTGATCATCACCGGTCCGAATATGGGCGGTAAGAGTACTTACATGCGTCAGACTGCATTGATCGCGCTGATGGCGTGGATTGGCAGCTATGTGCCAGCCGAAGAAACCATAATGGGCCCTATCGATCGTATCTTTACTCGTGTCGGTGCGGCTGATGACCTGGCTTCTGGGCGTTCAACTTTTATGGTTGAGATGACGGAAACGGCCAATATCCTGCATAACGCCACGGAGAACAGCCTGGTGTTGATGGATGAAATCGGTCGCGGCACATCGACCTACGATGGGCTGTCGCTGGCATGGGCTTGTGCGGAGAGCCTGGCAAACCGCATCAAAGCGATGACACTGTTTGCCACCCACTACTTCGAACTTACGACCCTGCCGGAAAAAATGGAAGGCGTAGTGAATGTGCATCTTGATGCCATGGAGCATGGCGATACCATTGCATTTATGCACAGCGTACAAGATGGTGCAGCCAGCAAAAGCTATGGTTTAGCAGTTGCTGCATTAGCGGGTGTGCCGAAGGACGTGATCAAACGTGCGCGCAACAAGCTGAAAGAGCTGGAAGCGCTCTCCGGCAGTTCTGCGGCATCCACTGTAGAAGGATCGCAAATGCAGCTGCTGGTGGCAGAAACATCGCCAGCCGTAGACGCACTGGAAGCGTTGGACCCTGATAGTCTCACGCCAAAACAGGCGCTGGAGTGGATTTACCGCCTTAAAACATTGGTCTAGTTCAATTTTAATGAGCGGCGGGTAATGACGTCGCTCATTAGCGTAACGGCCTGATAACGCACATAAAAAAACGGTGACCCAAGGGTCACCGTTTTTTATTGCCGGTTACGGCTTATTCGCGAAACAGTGCTTCAATGTTGAGGCCCTGAGTCTGCAGGATTTCACGCAGACGGCGCAGACCTTCAACCTGAATCTGACGGACGCGCTCACGGGTCAACCCGATCTCACGGCCCACATCTTCCAGCGTTGCCGCTTCATAGCCTAACAGGCCGAAACGACGCGCCAGCACTTCACGCTGCTTGGCATTCAATTCAAACAACCACTTAACGATGCTTTGTTTCATATCATCGTCCTGCGTAGTGTCTTCCGGGCCGTTGTCTTTTTCATCGGCCAGGATATCCAGCAGCGCTTTTTCGGAATCTCCACCCAGCGGTGTGTCAACCGAGGTAATACGCTCATTGAGACGCAGCATACGGCTTACGTCATCAACCGGCTTGTCTAACTGCTCGGCAATCTCTTCTGCACTCGGCTCATGGTCAAGCTTGTGCGAAAGTTCACGCGCGGTACGCAGATAAACATTTAACTCTTTAACGATGTGGATCGGCAGACGAATGGTACGGGTTTGATTCATGATCGCCCGTTCAATAGTCTGACGAATCCACCAGGTGGCGTACGTTGAGAAACGGAACCCACGTTCTGGGTCAAACTTCTCTACGGCACGAATCAGGCCGAGATTACCCTCTTCAATCAGATCCAGCAGTGCCAGACCACGATTGCTATAACGACGGGCAATTTTCACCACCAGGCGTAAATTACTTTCAATCATGCGGCGGCGAGAAGGAATGTCACCACGTAGTGCACGACGAGCGAAGAACACTTCTTCTTCTGCTGTCAGTAGTGGAGAGTAACCGATCTCACCAAGGTAAAGCTGCGTCGCATCCAAAACGCGTTGCGTCGCACCCTGTGACAACAGCTCTTCTTCAGCTACTTCGTTATCACCAGGTTCGTTCTCAACGAGAGCCTTCTCATCAAAAACCTCAGCTCCGTTCTCCTCGAATTCCGCATCTTCATGTAACTCGTTAACTTTCAGCGTATTCTGGTTCATAAGCGGCTCCTACCCGTGATCCAAGGGCAGAACACCTAAGGTTCTGCCGGATTATCGCTGCGGTAAATAACGCAACGGGTTTACGGATTTCCCCTTGTAACGAATTTCAAAATGTAATCTTACCGAACTGGTTCCGGTACTACCCATGGTAGCGATTTTTTGCCCCGCCTTAACTTCCTGTTGTTCCCGGACCAGCATGGAATCGTTATGGGCGTAAGCACTCAGATAATCATCATTGTGTTTGATGATGATTAAATTACCGTACCCACGGAGCGCGTTGCCTGCGTATACCACCCTTCCTGAAGCAGTGGCGACAACAGGTTGTCCACGCGAACCGGCGATATCGATCCCTTTGTTTCCGCCTTCCGCAGCGGAGAAGTTATCGATGATCTTCCCATCAGTCGGCCAACGCCAGCTTCCCACTGGGGTTGTGCTGTTAGTCGTGCTGCTGACTGTAGGCGGTGCGGTAACCGGAGCTGTGGTCGTTGCCACATTATTTGCCCCTTTCGACGGCAGCATTTTACCGCCTGTCGAACCCGAATCATCAGAATACGTAATAACAGGTTGCTGTGCAACAGGGGCCGATTTAATTTGCGTTTGGTTGGATGCCACCGGCACGCCGCCCTGTGTCGCATCCGCTGCGGTTATCGCATTGCCACCGGTGATGGTCTGGCCATTACCGTTGCCAACCTGCAGGACTTGCCCCGCTTCCAGGCCATACGGGGCCGGGACGTTATTGCGTTGCGCCAGATCGCGGAAGTCATTGCCGGTAATCCAGGCAATGTAGAACAGGGTATCTCCACGTTTAACGGTGTAAGTCTCACCACCGTAACTACCTTTAGGAATATTCCCATAATTACGGTTGTACACGATACGACCATTTTGCGTGACAACATTATTATTGCCACTAACCATTCCCCCGGAGGGTGCAGCTGATGGTGTACCGCCGCTTAACATTCCGCCGTGTGGCATAGCTGGCACGGTGCTGTTCTGCGATGAGAGCATGCCACCGCTGCTCGGTGAGGAGGTCATGCCGCCGCCAGAGGACATCATACCGCTGTCGCCACCGCCGCCAATCTGGCTAATCGGAGCTTGCGTGTTGTCGCCTGAGCTACAGCCCGCCAGCCAAAAACCTACCAGTGAGAGTGCCGCCAAACGGCGTAATTGAAATACTGTGCTTCCCGTGCTCATTGATCCCCCGTTATGGCAATCCTGGATGTAACTGTGTCGTGGTTGTGACCGCATTATTCACTGCGCAACAGGCGGAATACGGTCTTTCACATTGATTAACAAGGATAGTAACAATATCAACTGCGCCATGCCATGTAACAGTTGTGAAGATTTACGTAGCAATGGCTCAGGCCAGATCGCCCTGAACTAACGGCACAAAGCGGACGGGTTCGATGATTTCTTCAATTAATTCACCACCCTGACGACGCAAACGCTTTAAAACCTGCTGATCTTCGCCGACTGGCAGCACCATTTTGCCACCCTCACCTAATTGCGCTATCAGCGCAGTCGGAATTTCAGGGGGTGCAGCGGTGACAATGATGGCATCAAACGGGCCACGTGCTGCCCAGCCTTGCCAACCGTCACCATGGCGAGTCGAAATATTGTGCAGGTCGAGTTGTTTCAGGCGGCGCTTAGCCTGCCATTGCAACCCTTTTATGCGTTCAACGGAATAAACGTGATTGACCAGATGGGCCAAAATAGCGGTCTGATAGCCTGAACCGGTGCCGATTTCCAGCACGCGCGATTCCGGGTTCAGTTCAAGTAACGCGGTCATCCGCGCTACCATGTAGGGCTGTGAAATCGTCTGCCCACTGCCAATCGGCAGCGCAACGTTTTCCCAGGCTTTATGCTCAAACGCCTCATCGATAAAGCGTTCACGCGGGACATCAGCGATGGCTTTTAACAGATGCTCATCGTGAATGCCCTGCGCACGCAGTTGCTCTAACAGCGTTTCGATGCGCCGGTTCACCATGCGAGATTTACCTCAGCCTCGATCAACCAGTCGCTTAATACTTCCTGCGCCGCATGTGCCGTAAGATCGACATGCAATGCCGTCAGCGACACGTAACCTGCATCTACCGCAGCGAAATCGGTGTCGGGGCCCGCATCCAGTTTGTCCCCCGGCGGGCCAATCCAGTACAGGGTATGGCCGCGCGGATCTTCCGTGCAAATCACCTGATCGGCCGGATGGCGGCTGCCACAACGCGTCACACGGAAACCTTTGATTTCCGCTAGCGGTAGATCAGGCACATTGATGTTCAGGATACGCCCGGTGCGCAGCGGTGCGCGGGACAACGCACGCAGCAGCGTGCAGGTCACCGCCGCCGCGGTGGCATAGTGTTGATGACCGTTGAGTGAAACCGCCAGCGCAGGCAGTCCAAGATGGCGTCCTTCCATCGCAGCGGCCACGGTGCCAGAGTAAATCACGTCATCACCCAGATTGGGGCCAGCGTTGATGCCTGAAACCACAATGTCCGGACGCGGCTGCATCAGTTTGTTAACCCCAAGAAACACGCAATCCGTCGGCGTGCCCATCTGTACAGCGATGTCACCATTCTCATGGGTAAAAGTACGCAGCGGGGTTTCTAACGTCAGAGAATTTGATGCGCCACTTCGATTGCGATCGGGCGCGACAACCTGCACCTCCGCAAACTCACGCAGTGCGCGAGCCAGCGTCTGAATGCCGGGGGCATGAATTCCATCGTCGTTGCTGAGCAATATCCGCATCTGTTCCTGACCTTTGTTCATTCAACGGGTCCTCAACTCGCCTGGCATCCGCTGTTGGGGTGCCGCAAAAACAAGATTTGGCGAGACGAAGATGTTTGCATTCTAGCGGTGAGGCGCGGGAAGTGGTAGGCGTAAATCACGGAACTTCCGGCGTTTGCCGCAACATTATGCAGCCGGAGCAGATATTTACCCGGCGTTGAGGCCGGGTAAAGTGGGGGTTATTCATCGCTGATAGGCGCAGCGGCACCGTTACTCAGCAGTTCGCGCACCACGCTGGTGGCGAAACTCCCGGCTGGCAGCCAGAACTGCATCTCTAGCGTGACGTCATCCCACCAGTTCCAGCGCAGATCTTTTGGCACCACCAGCATGGCGCGGCGTGCCGCATCAACGCGCTCACGCTCCAGCAGCGCCAGCAAATCCTCAGCCGGTGCCAGATTAGCCTGCTCAAAGGCCAGCGCGTCACCCTGGGGGCCCAGATCACCTCGCCCGGCGAGCGGCGCGGTGATGCGCAGTTCATGATGATTCACACGCTGCTGCAATTCCGCCAGCTCTTCCGCCTGCGCCACAAACCAACTGCCGCGACCGGCCAGCTGCAGTGCATCACCCGCTTGTACCTGATCCAACACGCCATCACGCTGCAAACGCGCACTGGTGACCTGATTAAACAGTTGACTGCGCGCAGCAGACAGCAAAATACCTTTCATGCTGCGATCGCGCGGGCGGAACTTATCTTCTGCCCACAATTTTGCCTGCGTCAGGTTATTGCCGCCGCGGCCAAAGCGTTGTTCACCAAAGTAGTTAGGCACGCCGCTTTGCTGGATATGCTGCAAGCGCGCTTCCACTTCTGCGCGATCCGAAAGCTGACGCACAACCAAACGGAACGCATTCCCCGCCAGCGCGCCAGTGCGCAATTTGCGCTTATGGCGGATCACCTGCAGAATTTCCACGCCTTCCAGCTGGAAACCGGCCAAATTCGGCATCGCGTTACCCGGCACGCGGAAACACAGCGTCTGCTCAGTCACCGCATGGCGGTCTTTCATCCCGGCATAGCTCATATCACGTTGATGCACGCCGAGGAATTTCGCGATAGCTTCGGCGACAAAGCGTGTATTGCAGCCTATCTTGCGGATGCGCACCAGCACCTGCTCGCCTTCGCCATCATAGGGATAGCCGAGGTCTTCAATCACCACGAAATCTTCGGGATTGGCCTTGATCACGCCGGTGGCGCTCGGAACGCCGTGCAGGTAAAGCAGTTCACTCATACTTAATCGGCCTTCACCAGCAGCGCCACGGCTTCACAGGCAATGCCTTCGCCACGGCCGGTAAAGCCAAGCTTCTCAGTCGTGGTCGCTTTGACGTTGACATCATCCATATGGCAACCGAGATCTTCAGCGATGTTGACGCGCATCTGCGGCACATGCGGCAGCATTTTCGGCGCTTGCGCGATGATGGTCACGTCGACATTACCAATGCGATAACCTTTCTGCTGAATACGACGCCAGGCTTCACGCAGTAAGCCACGGCTGTCCGCCCCTTTGAAGGCGGGATCGGTGTCCGGGAATAGCTTGCCGATATCGCCCATCGCCACCGCGCCCAGCAGCGCATCCGTTAATGCATGCAGTGCCACATCGCCATCTGAATGGGCAATAAAACCGTGTTCGAAGGGAATACGCACCCCGCCAATCACTAACGGACCTTCGCCGCCAAAAGCGTGAACGTCAAAACCGTGACCGATACGCATCATGCGCTCTCCTTTAACTGAATCTGGGTGAGATAGAAGGCCGCCAGCGCCAGATCTTCTGGCCGCGTCACCTTAATATTGTCGCTGCGTCCGCTGACGAGCTCTGGATGATAGCCGCAGTATTCCAGCGCCGACGCTTCATCGGTAATGGTAGCGCCTTCATGGAGTGCACGCGTTAAACACGCCGTCAGCAGTTGATGCGGGAAAAATTGTGGCGTGAGTGCGTGCCAGAGATCTTCGCGTTCAACGGTATGCGCAATCGCCGTTTTGCGAGGTTCAGCACGCTTCATGGTATCACGCACCGGTGCCGCCAGAATCGCACCCACTTTGCTGTGCTCACGAACTGCCAGCAGGCGTGCCAGATCATCCGGGTGCAAGCATGGCCGTGCGGCATCGTGCACCAGTACCCATTCGCTATGCTTAATCGCCTGCAAACCTGCCAGCACCGACTCAGCACGCGTGTCGCCACCTGTCACGCGCAGTACGCGTGAATCCTGCGCCAGTGGCAGCGAATCAAACCAGCCATCATCAGGACTGATGGGCACGATCACTTGTTTAACGGCTGGATGAGCCAGCAAGCGCGCAACGCTGTGTTCAAGAAGGGTAAATTGACCAATGGTCAGATACTGTTTTGGGCAGGCAGCCTGCATACGGCTGCCCACGCCTGCGGCAGGCACCACGGCAATCACATCCGCAAGGGAAGAGAGGTTGTTCATGGTTTATCGTTGTTGATTTTGCGCAGCTTGTTGCGCGTTACGTTTATTCTGGTCTGGCACCAGACGATAGAAAGTCTCACCGGGCTTAATCATACCCAGTTCATTACGTGCACGTTCCTCAATTGCTTCTGAACCGCCATTGAGGTCATCAATTTCGGCAAACAACTGATCGTTACGTGCTTTGAGTTTGGCGTTATTCGCCTGTTGCGACGCGACGTCTTCATTGACGCGCGTATAGTCATGAATACCGTTCTTACCCAGCCACAAGGAATATTGGAGCCATCCCAGCAGCACGAGCAACAGTAACGTCAGTTTTCCCATCCCCGCCCCCTGAAAAACGGCCTAATCATCCCATAACTTCGCACAGGACTCCACAGCGACAGCGAAAATGCCAGCAGCAGACGATTGTCTGTACAAAAAACGGCAAGGCTAAAAGCGGGACGGCAGGTAAAGTTTTGTAACCTGCCGATGCGTTTGCACATCAGGATCGGATTACCAACCCGAGAGAAATGAGAACAGCAGCCAGAACAGGCACACCACCACGATAGCGGTGATCACCCCACTCCAGAACAGGCGTCCGCGAATCATTAAGCTCAGTACGATACCAATCAGCACCGATACCGGTAGCAGCGCCAAAAAGAACGGCCAGGTGTAGAGGAAGAAGAATAGCGTGTTGGAACCGTAGAGCATGAACGGAATCGCCAGCGCGCACCAGTACGAGAGAAAGCCAATCACGCCGCCCGGCAGTGATGAGCGGGACTCATCCGGGGTGCGTTCATCTTTGCGTGCCAGCATGGGGGTAACGTTCTGCATAGAGATCCTGTTGACGCTAAAAAGCGGCAAACCAATCGAGATTTGCCGCTGTCGGTTCAGGATCTGATGATATCGCGGTGACGCAGGAGGTCTAACAATTGGGCGGTCAAGTTTGTAACTAATTGTTCGCCATCTAAGTGAATTTCCGGCGCGTCTGGCGCCTCATAAACACTGTCGATACCGGTAAAATTGCGCAGCTCACCGGCACGCGCTTTTTTATACAAACCTTTGGGGTCACGCGCTTCACACACGGCCAGCGGCGTATCGACATACACTTCGACAAATTGCCCGGCGCCAAGCAAATCACGCACCATCTGACGCTCCGTGCGATGCGGCGAAATAAAGGCAGTTAATACCACTAAACCGGCATCCACCATCAGTTTCGCCACTTCTCCCACGCGCCGGATGTTCTCTTTGCGATCGTCATCGCTGAAGCCGAGGTCACGGCACAGGCCGTGACGCACGTTATCGCCATCCAGCAGATAGGTGCTGACGCCCGCGCGATGCAGCGCCTGCTCCAGCGCACCGGCCACCGTGGATTTTCCCGAGCCTGATAACCCAGTAAACCACAGCACTACGCCCTGATGGCCATGCTGCTGTTCCCGCTCTTCACGGGTGACCGGATGGTCATGCCACACCACGTTTTCATCGTGTTGGGCCATTACTTGCCACCCAGCAGATCGCGTGCATTCCAGTGTGGGAAGTGACGACGCACCAGCGCATTCAACTCCAGCTCGAATTCACTGAACTGGCCAGCCTGCCCACGCACATCAGTCAGCGGCTGATTGATCATCCCCGCACCGACCGTGACATTGCTCAGGCGATCGATAAAGATCATGCCGCCTGTGACCGGGTTCTGGCGATAGGCATCCAGTACCATCGGCTCATCAAACGTGATCTCGACTAAGCCGATGCCGTTCAGCGGCAGACTTTCCACCGCAAGTTTCTCCAGCGTGTTGATCTCCACCTGATGGATGATCTTTTCAATACGACCACGCGCTTTCTTGCCGGCGATCTTCACTTCATAGCTCTGACCCGGCTGCAGCGGCTGTTCTGCCATCCACACCACGTCAACAGTGGCAGACTGCACCGCCTGCAACTCTGCAGCCGCATCGACCAGTAGGTCGCCACGGCTGATGTCGATCTCATCTTTCAGCACCAGCGTAATCGCTTCACCCGCTGCTGCTTCCTGCAGATCGCCATCGAAAGTGACGATACGTGAAACCGAAGACTCGACGCCTGAAGGCAACACTTTCACGCTCTGTCCGACCTGCACCGTACCGGAGGCTAGGGTACCAGCATAGCCACGGAAATCGAGATTTGGACGGTTCACATACTGCACCGGGAAACGCATTGGCTGATGATCCACCACACGGTTCAGCTCCACGGTCTCCAGCACGTCAAGCAGGGTTGGGCCGCTGTACCATGGCATGGTCACACTCGGCGTCGCCACGTTATCGCCTTCCAGCGCCGACATCGGCACAAAACGAATATCCAGATCTTCGGGGAGCTGGCCAGCGAAATCGAGGTAGGACTGTTTGATCTGCTCAAACGTCTCCTGTTTATACTCCACCAGATCCATCTTGTTGATGGCGACCACCAGGTGTTTGATACCCAGCAGCGTAGAGATAAAGCTGTGACGACGCGTCTGATCCAGCACGCCTTTGCGCGCATCGATCAGCAGAATCGCCAGATCACAAGTGGATGCGCCGGTCGCCATGTTGCGGGTGTACTGCTCGTGTCCCGGCGTGTCGGCGATGATAAATTTGCGCTTCTCGGTGGAGAAGTAGCGATATGCCACGTCGATGGTGATGCCCTGCTCACGCTCGGCCTGCAAGCCATCCACCAGCAGCGCCAGATCGAGTTTCTCGCCCTGGGTGCCATGACGCTTGCTGTCGTTGTGCAGCGAAGAGAGCTGATCTTCATAAATCTGACGGGTATCGTGCAGCAGGCGACCAATCAGCGTACTTTTGCCATCGTCGACGCTACCGCAGGTCAGGAAACGCAGCAGGCTCTTATGTTGTTGCGCGGTCAGCCAGGCTTCTACACCGCCCTGATCGGCAATCTGTTGTGCAATTACGGTATTCATCTGCGTCTCCTTAGAAATAGCCCTGACGTTTCTTCATTTCCATCGAACCGGCCTGGTCGCGGTCAATCACACGGCCCTGGCGTTCACTGGTGGTGGAGACCAGCATCTCTTCAATAATTTCCGGCAGCGTTTGCGCTTCGGATTCCACCGCACCGGTCAGCGGCCAGCAGCCGAGGGTACGGAAACGCACCATGCGCTGTTTGATCACTTCGCCAGGCTGCAGATCAATGCGATCGTCATCAATCATCATCAGCATGCCATCACGCTCCAGCACCGGACGCGGTGCCGCAAGGTACAGCGGAACGATCTCGATGTTTTCCAGGAAGATGTACTGCCAGATATCCAGCTCGGTCCAGTTGGAGAGCGGGAACACGCGGATGCTTTCGCCTTTGTTGATCTGGCCGTTGTAGTTATGCCACAGCTCTGGACGCTGATTTTTCGGATCCCAACGATGGAAACGGTCACGGAACGAGTAAATACGCTCTTTGGCGCGTGACTTCTCTTCGTCACGACGCGCACCACCGAAAGCGGCATCAAAACCGTACTTATTCAGCGCCTGTTTCAGGCCCTCGGTTTTCATGATGTCGGTGTGTTTGGCGCTACCGTGGACAAACGGATTGATGCCCATCGCCACGCCTTCCGGGTTGCGGTGAACCAGCAGTTCCGCGCCCATGTTTTTCACGGTGCGATCGCGAAACTCGTACATTTCACGGAATTTCCAGCCGGTATCAACGTGCAGCAGCGGAAATGGCAGCGTGCCAGGATAGAAGGCCTTACGCGCCAGATGCAGCATTACCGAGGAGTCTTTACCGATGGAGTACATCATCACCGGATTGCTGAACTCGGCCGCCACCTCGCGGATGATATGGATACTCTCTGCCTCCAGCTGGCGCAGATGAGTAAGACGATTTTGGTCCATAATTTTTCCTCAAGCCAAATTGACAACGGCGGACTCACGAGCCCCCTGCTGTGCCGAATGTTGGAACCAGGCTAATTGCCCGTGCAAATTCACCACTTCACCCACCACAATCAGGGCCGGTGTGGGCGCGGCAACCGCCAGCGCCTCAAGCTGATCTAAGGTACCGGTCAGCACTTGTTGATTCTGACGCGTGCCGCAGCCAATGACGGCTACCGGCGTTGATGCCGCGCGTCCATGTTTGATAAGGCCCGCCGCAATTTCTGCCGCTTTCAACGTGCCCATATAAATCGCTAAGGTCTGACGCGCACGCGCCAGCGTCGGCCAGTCAATGCCCTCGCTATCACTGCGTAAGTGGCCGGTGACAAACAGCACGCTCTGCGCGTGATCGCGATGGGTTAACGGAATCCCGGCATAAGCAGTGGCTCCCGCTGCCGCAGTAATGCCCGGCACCACCTGGAAAGGAATGCCCGCCGCTTTCGCCGCCTGCAGCTCTTCGCCGCCGCGACCGAAGATGAACGGATCGCCGCCTTTCAGACGCACCACGCGTTTACCCTGCTGCGCCAGCTCAACCAGCATCGCATTGGTCTCTTCCTGGGATACGGAGTGTGCTCCAGCACGTTTACCGACGCAGATGCGGTCAGCATCACGGCGCACCAGCTCCAGCACTTCGTCACTCACCAGATGGTCATACAGCACCACATCCGCCAGCTGCATCACCTGCAGGCCACGTAACGTCAGTAAACCGCTGTCACCTGGACCCGCGCCCACCAGGGTGATTTCACCCTGATTGTCGCTGCTGTTCTCTAACTCGCGATCCAGCGTGCGGCGGGCCTCATTGACGTTACCGGCTGACATCTGGCTGGCGAACAAACCGTTAAATGCCCGCTCCCAAAAACGACGACGTTCCGACATGCTGTGATAGCGCTGTTTAACTTTGTCACGCCACTGTCCTGCCACTTCAGCCATCTGACCGAGGTTGGCAGGTAACAGCGACTCAATTTTTTCACGTAATAAGCGGGCCAGCACTGGCGCCGTACCACTAGAGGAGATCGCCACCACCAAGGGGGAGCGATCGACAATAGAGGGGAAGATAAAACTGCACTTGGGCTGATCGTCGACAACGTTGACCAGCTTGTGGCGGGCATTGGCGGCGTCAAAGACTTGCGCATTGAGCGCGTTATCGTCAGTGGCAGCGATGACTAAAAAGACGCCATCCAGCTGAACCGGATCGAAGTGATGTGCAATCCACTCAATGGCGTCGATTTCCAGCAGCGCCTGCAACTCATGGCCAAGGTCGCGCGCAGCTACCCGCACGCGCGCACCGGCACGACGCAGCAGTTCGATTTTACGCGCCGCGATTTCACCACCGCCAACAACCAGCACTGGACGGTTTTTGAGATCGGCAAATAGAGGCAGATAATCCACGTTAACCTTGTTAGTTTTACAATAAGTTAACGCGACTATACGTCCCTGCCTTCTGGTAGATGAAATTACGAATTGGCATTAGTAGTTACCGAATGGAATAACGCCCCAGGATTGCTGATAACAATTTGTGCTTAACAAATGATATTGCTGGTGTTTCGGAGCAATTCAAATTGTGCAATCGCGGTCACAGTTTCATACTAATCCAGAATTTTTTTAGCCTGACGGGATGTCACAAAAGGACCTTAACTATGTTTGCCACCCTCCGCCGCACCGTGCTGGCTGCACTGATCGCGGGCGGTTTGCCTCTCTTTGCCCAAGCCGCAACCTATGCGCCGGGGCATTTTGCCGAACAGCAGCTGCGCCATATCGCCACCTATTTCCCTGGCCGTATGAGCGGCAGCCCTGCTGAGCTGATGACGGCCGATTATCTGCAACAGCAATTCACCGAGCTGGGTTACAAGAGTAATACCCGCCAGTTCAATACCAGCTACAACTGGTTAGAGCGCAAGGGTGAGACGCGCCCGCGCAAGGTATCCGCCACCTCGGTCATTGCCGCGCGGGCCGGCGCGGTGCCGCAAGAGATCCTGATCGTCACGCATCTCGACACCTGGACGCCACTCAGCCGTCATGAAGCGGATAACAATCTGGGCGGCCTGCGTTTACAAGGCGTCGATGACAATGCTTCTGGCCTTGGCGTAATGCTGGAGCTGGCTCAGCAGTTGAGTAAAACCCCGCTGCACTACGGTGTGCGTTTTGTCGCGCTCAGCGCTGGTGAAGCCGGATTACACGGCATGGATGATTATCTGACACGCATGAGTGCGCAGGAGAAAAAGAACACGCTGCTGGTGATTGATCTCAACAGTCTGATCGTCGGCGATCACCTCTATTTTAACAGTGGTGCCAATACGCCCTCAGCGGTACGCAAGCAGACCAGCGCGCGCGCCGTGCAGCTCGCGCATCGCTACGGTATTTCTGCCGCCAGCCACACGCTGACGGCACGCGACTATCCGGGTGTGAATCCGTTCGATAAAGCCGGTATGCCGCTGCTGGATGTCACCGCCGCCAACTGGGCGCTGGGTAATAAAGACGGACAGCAGCAGCGGGCGCACAGCAGCCACTTCCCGGAGGGCAACGTACGCCACCAGACGGACCGCGATAATCTCAATTATCTGGATCGCTGGCTCCCGGGCCGGATTACGCAACGCACGCGTGACAGCGTGAAGATCCTACTGCCGCTGGTCACTGAGCTGGCTAACCCAACAACTTAAGGATTTACTATGTACGTGGTGTATCTCAACTATTTCCGTCCGGCAGAAGAAGCCGATGCGCTGCTGGCGCCGCACATTGAGTGGCTGGATCGTTACTTTGACAGCGGTGACTTTATTGCCGCAGGCCGTAAAGATCCGCGCACTGGCGGTATGGTGCTGGTGAAGGATATGGATCGCGCCCGTTTGGATACGATCCTCGCGGAAGATCCCTTTGTCGCGGTGGCGCATTATGACGTGACCAAAGTGAACGTGACGCGTGCAGCGGAGGCGTTTGAAGGGTTAAAAGGGATTTAATAAAAAGGAGCGCATCAATGCGCTCCCTACGACGACTCTGAAAGGTCGGCATTGATGCCGACCCGGTAAATCAACCTTCGTGCAATCCACACTCGCGCTTCAGGCCAAAGAAGCGAGTTTCTTCTTCTGCCATGCCCGGTTCCCACTTCTTAGTGGTGTGCGTATCGCCCACTGACAAATAGCCTTCATCCCACAACGGATGATACTTGAGGCCATGTTGTTTCAGGTACTGGTGCACCTGACGGTTATCCCAGTCAATGATCGGCAGAATCTTGAACACACCGCGCTGTACCGCCAGCACAGGCAAACTGGCGCGGCTGCCTGACTGGTCACGGCGTAGACCCGCAAACCAGGTCTGCGCACCCAGGGTTTGCAGCGCGCGATTCATCGGTTCGACCTTGTTGATTTGGTTGTACTGCTCAATCCCCTCGACGCCCTGCTCCCACAGCTTGCCGTAGCGCGCTTCCTGCCATGCTGGAGAAGTCTCAGCACGGAAGATTTGCAGATTGAGATTGAGCTTCTCAGTCAACTCATCAATAAAGCGGTAAGTTTCCGGGAACAGATAGCCGGTATCGGTCAGGATCACCGGCGTATCCGGCTTCTGCTGCGTAACCATATGCAGCAGAACCGCCGCCTGAATACCAAAGCTGGAGGACAGCACGAACGCGCCCGGCATATTCTCCAGCGCCCAGCTCACGCGTTGCTCAGCGGATAGTTTCTCCAGCTGCACGTTGCTTTCGGCCAGTGCCATGATGCGATCCACTTTGCTGCCACTATTCAGTGCTGCGAGATCAAGTACCGTCATACTGCCTCCGAGTCCCAAAAATCACGGGCGGGATCCACCACGGCTTTGATGATGCCAGCGCGAATCACGAAGTCACCGAAGCCTTCATCGGCCTGGCGCTCGGTTGCCCAGCGCGCCACCAGCTCATCGATGCTGGCCAGAATTTCGCCTTCGTTGATGTTCTCGCGGTACATACGCGGAATGCGCGTACCCATGCGGTTGCCGCCAATGTGTAAGTTGTAGCGGCCTGGTGCTTTACCCACCAGACCCAACTCCGCCAGCAAAGCACGGCCACAGCCGTTTGGGCAACCGGTAACGCGTAGCACGATGTGCTCTTCACCGACGCCGTGCTTATGCATGATCTCTTCAACCTTGGTGACAAACGAAGGCAGGAAGCGCTCGGCTTCGGCCATCGCTAATGGGCAGGTTGGGAAGGCCACGCAGGCCATGGAGTTTTCACGCTGTGGCGTCACCGCTTCCATCAAACCGTGTTCACGGGCGATAGCTTCGATCTGCGCTTTTTGCTTCTCCGGCACGCCAGCTACGATCAGGTTCTGATTGGCAGTGAGGCGGAAATCGCCTTGGTGAATTTTGGCAATTTCGGCGATGCCGCGTTTAAGCGGACGGCCTGGATAATCCAGCAGACGGCCGTTTTCAATAAACAGCGTCAGGTGCCATTTCTTATCAATGCCTTTCACCCAGCCCACGCGATCGCCACGGGTCGTGAACGCATAAGGACGAATCGGTTCAAACGTCAGGCCAGCACGCTTTTCCACTTCCGCTTTAAAGGTTTCAACGCCAACACGTTCCAGCGTGTACTTGGTTTTGGCATTTTTACGATCGGTACGGTTACCCCAGTCGCGCTGGGTGGTCACTACCGCAGCCGCCACATCAAGGATCTTCTCTACCGGCAGGAAGCCAAACTCACTCGCAGTACGCGCATACGTCGCTTTATTACCGTGGTCGATCGACAACCCACCGCCAACCAACAGGTTAAAGCCAATCAGCTTGCCGTTCTCAGCAATGGCGATAAAGTTCAGGTCATTCGCATGCAGGTCGACATCGTTATGCGGTGGCACCACCACGGTAGTTTTGAACTTACGCGGCAGATAGGTTTCGCCCAGAATCGGTTCTTTATCCGTGGTAGCAACCTTCTCTTTATCCCACCAAATCTCAGCGTATGCGCGGGTTTGCGGCAGCAGGTGCTCGGAGAGCTTTTTCGCCCACTCGTAGGCTTCCTGATGCAGTTCCGACTCGACTGGATTCGAAGTGCACAACACGTTACGGTTCACGTCGTTGGCGGTGGCCAGCGCGTCGAGACCCACTTCATGCAGCATTTGGTGCGTCGGCTTCACGTTCTTTTTCAGAATGCCGTGGAACTGGAAGGTCTGACGGTTAGTCAGACGGATGCTGCCATAAATGGTTTTATCGGTCGCAAACTTATCAATCGCCAGCCATTGCGTTGGCGTGATAATCCCGCCCGGCAGACGGCAACGCAGCATCATCGCGTGGCGCGGTTCCAGTTTCTGCGCCGCACGCTCGGCACGAATATCGCGGTCGTCCTGCTGGTACATGCCGTGGAAACGGATCAGCAGGAAATTATCGCCACTGAAGCCGCCGGTCAGGCCATCATCGAGATCCTCGAGAATGGTGCCTCGCAGGTAGTTACTCTGTTTTTTCAGACGCTCGGCGTCGGTCAGCTTGCCTTCAACGACCAGCGGTCCAGGATGTTTTTCGCTCATTAGTAAACGTCTCGCTGATAACGGCGCTCAATGCGCAGCTCACTTAAAAATTCGTCAGCCGTTTCACGATCCATGCCGCCGTGTTCGACCACCACATCCAGTAATGCCTGCTCAACGTCTTTCGCCATGCGATTAGCGTCGCCGCAGACGTAAAGGTGCGCGCCTTCTTCAATCCAGCGCCACACTTCCGCCCCTTTGGCGCGGATTTTATCTTGTACGTATATTTTCTCAGCCTGGTCACGTGACCACGCTAAATCAATGTTGGTCAGCAAGCCGTCTTTGACGTATTTCTGCCATTCCACCTGATAGAGGAAATCATCGGTGAAGTGCGGATTACCAAAGAACAGCCAGTTTTTGCCGCCTGCGCCATCGTTATCACGCTGCTGCATAAAGGAGCGGAACGGCGCGATACCGGTGCCTGGGCCGACCATGATCACGGGCGTTTCCGGATTCGCCGGCAAGCGGAAGTTGTCGTTGTGTTCGATAAACACGCGGATGTCGCCGTCTTCTTCGATGCGATCCGCCAGCCAGGTTGACGCACCGCCGCCGCGCTGACGACCATCAATCTCATAACGCACCGCACCGACAGTAATATGTACTTCGGTATCCGTTTCCGCTTGCGATGAAGCAATCGAATAGAGGCGCGGTGTTAAAGGACGCAACAGGCCAGTGAGCTGTTCTGCATTGAGTTCAGTCGGTGCCTGACGCACCATATCGACAATCGGGAAGCTCTGCGCATAGCTCTGTAATTTCGGCTTATCACCCGACAGCGCCAGCAGCGCATCATTGCGTGACAGCGCAGCATACTGTTCAACGATTTGCGGCGTGTTCACCGTCAACTCATAATGCTTTTGCAAGGCTTCTGCGAGCGGCAGGTTTTCACCGTTAACATCAACCGGCTCATCGCCCTTCAGCCACACCAGTTGCAGCAGTTCCTGTACCAGTTCCGCGTCGTTTTCAAACCACACGCCCAGCGCATCGCCGGGCTGATAGCGCAGACCAGAATCGCCCAGATCGATTTCGATATGGCGAACATCTTTATCCGAATCGCGACCGGTGATTTTTTGATTAGCGGCAAAGCTGGCGGTCAGTGGCGCTTCTTTGGTGTATGGGCTGCTGTGGATGTCGTTCACCACGCCAGAAGCCGTCACAGCCGCGACCACTGAGGATTCACTTGGCACGCGTGCTTTTAGAATCTCGGTCAGCTGTTGGCGCCAGGCCGTAGCCTGCTCTTTGTACTCCACGTCGGCATCAACACGATCCAGCAGACGTTCTGCGCCCAGTTCCGCCAGACGCTCATCAAAGTCTTTACCAGCTTTGCTGAAGAATTCGTAAGAGGTATCGCCGAGGCCGAACACCGCAAACGCGGAGCCAGACGCAAATTTCGGCGCCTTCTTCGACAGCAGGAATTTGTGCAGCGCCACGGCTTCTTCCGGTGGCTCACCTTCACCTTGCGTCGAAGTGACCACGACCAGTAATTTCTCCTGACCGATTTGCTTAAACTTGTAGTCACCGGCGTTCACCAGATTGACGCTCAGTTTGGCGGCCAGCAGATCATCGCGCAGCTGTTCCGCCAGACGACGAGCATTACCGGTTTGTGACGCGGAAATCAGCGTGATGGTTGGCACCTCGGCCTGCACCGGTGCAGGTGCGGCAACGGCGCCCGGCGTCTGATTGACCATGCCCCAGAAGTAGCCGGAAAGCCAGGCCATCTGCGTGGTGTTGAAATCCGTGGTCGCTGCCTGTAAGCGCGCGAGTTGCTCCGGATTAAGCGGGAGCATTGAACCTGGTGCCTGAGTCGTCATCGCGTTAAAAATTCCAGTGTCTGAAGTCCGGACCGATATATGGCGGAAGAGTGGGTAGGTTACCGGGCTGTATATTAACGATTAAATACGCCTTCGACATAATTAATAACCAAAATGACTAAGTGGTTTTTCGGGTAATGTTAATCGGCAAAAGTGGTAAATAAAGTCGCCTTTATTCAATACGTTAATCAACATGTTGCGGTATAGGCGTGCGCAAAATGCCCTTTTCATCGTAAGCGGGTGCGAAAAATCTGTGATTCAGGTAGAATTCGGCGGTTTTTAAGTCTGAGAGCCATTATGTCTACCACGCTGTTTAAAGAGTTCCAGTTCGAATCTGCCCACCGTCTGCCGCATGTGCCTGAAGGGCATAAATGTGGTCGTCTGCATGGCCATTCGTTCCTGGTGCGATTAGAAATTACCGGTGAAGTGGATGCGCATACCGGTTGGGTCATGGATTTTGCCGAACTGAAGGCGGCGTTTATGCCGATTTATGATCGTCTCGATCATCACTATCTGAATGATATTCCAGGCCTGGAAAATCCAACCAGCGAAGTGCTGGCAAAATGGATTTGGGATCAGATGAAACCGATCCTGCCAGAACTGAGTGCAGTGATGATCAAGGAGACCTGTACCGCAGGTTGTACTTATAAAGGTTAATCACTGTTGACGGGCTGCCGCTGTGCAGCCTGACTTTTAGCTATACGCTTCTTTACGTTCACTTCATCTCCCTGTCATCCGCCCCCTCTACGTTGTTGTCTCCTTCATTAAAGATCAAGAGAATCAACAATGAACTTCGTTAAACGCCTTTCTGTTATTGCTTTGCTGGTTTCCGCCTCTGCCGCCGTTCAGGCGCAAAACGTCCTCGATTTTCCGCAGCCTGAAAAAGTACCGGATGAGTTCTATGCCGTGACTGAAATTCCGGCGGGCGGGATGATTAAATATGAAACCGACGCGAAAACCGGTTTTATCGTGGCTGACCGTTTCCAGTCGATGCCGGTTGCCTATCCGGCAAACTACGGCTCACTGACCCAGTCGCTGGGCGGTGATGGCGATCCGCTGGATGTGATCTTCTACACCCGCGCGCCACTGCAACCGGGCACACTGATCAAACTGCGCCCGATTGGCGTGCTGAAAATGATTGATGGTGGCGAAGTGGACGACAAGATTGTTGCGGTACCAACCAGCAAAATCGACCCAACCTATGACGACATCAAAGAGATGAAAGACCTGCCGAAAATGGAGCAGGAACGTCTGGAAGCCTTCTTCCGCGTGTATAAGCAGTTGCCAGATGGCCGTAAGAAAGTTGAGCTGAATGGTTTTGAAGATGCGGCGAAAGCTAAGGCTGAGATCAAACAGGCCTTCGACGCGTATAAAGCAAAGCAATAAAACCTAAGCATGCGTCGGCGGGGTAATGGAAAAAGTCGCTATCCATATCGTTTAGCCGGTGCGGTAATGAACAGGGTCGCCATCAATGGCGCCCCTTCAAACAGGTTTGAGTCAGGTGCCGCAGGGATGCAAACCTGATGAATCAGGCGATATTCAGATACTTATGTGTCTGCATCGAAAGGCGCCAGTTACGCGCAATGCAGGTCTCTATGCACAGTTTGGTGGCGGCATCGCCACGACTGATCGGTTGCAGCGCCACAATGCGCTTCTTGTCATCATGCAGGCCCGACAGCAGCACATCTAACGCTTCGACATCACGCTCACGCGCCACCGGATGTTTAATCTCATCGGCACGCTGCAACGCTTGAGGCAGCACATCGTAACCACCGCGCATATTGACCTTCGGTGAGACCGTCACCCAGGTGCTGTCAGAACAGTGCACTTCATGTGTACCGCTGGTCTCAATCTGGCACTCAAATCCGGCCGCTTCCAGCGCCTCGGTCAACGGGCGCAAATCAAAAATAGCCGGTTCGCCGCCAGTGATCACCACATGGCGTGCAGTCCAGCCCTGACGTTGAATAGTTTCAATCAGCATCGCCGCATCGGCACTGCCCCAGGCATCACTCTCCACGGTTTTCACCAGAATATCACCCAGCGAGGTCTCCCGATCGGCCAGTTTTTCCCACGTATGCTTGGTATCACACCAGCTACAGCCCACCGGACATCCTTGTAAGCGGATGAACAGCGCCGGAACACCGGTGTAAAATCCTTCGCCCTGCAGGGTCTGGAACATTTCGTTAATCGGGTAGAACATTTTTTACTCACGTCTTAAATTCGAGGCGCAGATTATGGCAGATTTTCACCACCGGTTCACAGCTGCTTCGTGCCAAAAAAGCAAAAGCCCCGCACGAGGCGGGGCTTTATCAGCGATGATGCGGCCCATCAGGCCACATCAACAGACCCTTACTGGCCTTTAACTTCTTTCAGACCGTTGAACGGGGCTTTGTCGCCCAGCGCTTCTTCGATACGAATCAGCTGGTTGTACTTAGCAACACGGTCAGAACGGCTCATAGAACCGGTTTTGATCTGGCCTGCTGCAGTACCAACCGCCAGGTCAGCGATGGTCGCATCTTCAGTTTCACCTGAACGGTGTGAAATCACCGCGGTGTAACCTGCATCTTTTGCCATCTTGATTGCAGCCAGAGTTTCGGTCAGAGAACCGATCTGGTTGAATTTGATCAGGATGGAGTTAGCGATACCTTTATCGATACCTTCTTTCAGGATCTTGGTGTTGGTCACGAACAGGTCGTCACCTACCAGCTGAATTTTGTCGCCCAGCACTTTGGTCTGGTAAGCGAAGCCCGCCCAGTCAGACTCGTCCAGACCGTCTTCGATAGAGACGATTGGGTACTGTTTGGTCAGGTCTTCCAGGAAGTGCGTGAACTCTTCAGAGGTGAAAGCTTTGTTGCCTTCGCCAGCCAGCACATATTTGCCGTCTTTGTAGAATTCAGACGCTGCACAGTCCATCGCCAGGGTGATGTCTTTGCCCAGCTCGTAGCCTGCTGCTTTCACCGCTTCAGCGATAACAGCCAGCGCTTCGGCGTTAGAACCCAGGTTTGGCGCATAGCCACCTTCGTCACCGACCGCAGTGCTCATGCCTTTGGCTTTCAGCACTTTTGCCAGGTTGTGGAAAACTTCAGAACCCATACGAATGGCTTCTTTCACGTTTTTCGCGCCAACAGGCTGGATCATGAATTCCTGGATATCAACGTTGTTATCCGCGTGCTCACCACCGTTGATGATGTTCATCATCGGCAGTGGCATAGAGAATTTGCCTGGGGTGCCGTTCAGTTCAGCGATGTGCGCGTACAGTGGCAGGCCTTTAGAAGCCGCAGCCGCTTTAGCCGCAGCCAGCGAAACCGCCAGAATGGCGTTAGCGCCGAAGTTGGATTTGTTCTCAGTACCGTCCAGCTCGATCATGATCTTATCGATGTTCGCCTGGTCTTTGGCATCTTTACCGGTTACCGCTGCAGCGATAGGACCGTTAACAGCGGCAACCGCTTTGGTCACGCCTTTGCCCAGGAAACGAGATTTGTCACCGTCACGCAGCTCCAGTGCTTCGCGAGAACCGGTTGAAGCACCTGATGGCGCTGCAGCCAGACCAACGAAACCGCCTTCCAGATGCACTTCTGCTTCTACAGTCGGGTTGCCACGGGAGTCGATGATTTCGCGACCGATGACTTTTACGATTTTGGACATTCGATTTTCCTCAGTACAAGTTAGTCAATCCTAAGACAAACAACGCGCGAAAAGTTCGCGCGCTGTTCGTTAAACTCTTACTTCGCTAACCGCTTCTGGTGCTCCTGCGCGGCTTTAACAAAGCCAGCGAACAGCGGATGACCATCACGCGGGGTCGACGTGAATTCCGGGTGGAACTGACAAGCTACAAACCACGGATGGTTCGGGAGTTCGATGATCTCCACCAGCTGGTCGTCGCCGGAACGGCCCGCAATATGCAGACCCGCCGCTTCAATCGGCTTCAACAGCAGATTGTTCACTTCATAACGATGACGGTGACGTTCAGTAATCACGTCAGAACCGTATAGCTGGCGCACTTTACTTTCCGGCGTCAGCTGGCACTGCTGGCTACCCAGACGCATGGTGCCGCCCAGATCGCTCTGCTCAGTACGATGCTCAACGTTGCCTTCTTCATCACGCCATTCAGTGATCAGCGCGACCACTGGGTACTTACAGTCTGGCACAAATTCCGTTGAGTTGGCGTCTGCCATCCCGGCCACATTGCGTGCGAATTCCATCAGCGCAACCTGCATACCCAGGCAGATACCGAGGTAAGGGATGTTGTTCTCACGCGCGTATTGCGCCGTGAGCATTTTGCCTTCCACACCACGGTAGCCGAAGCCGCCCGGGATCAGGATAGCATCCAGATCTTTCAGAATTTCGACACCGCGAGATTCCACATCCTGCGAATCGATCAGCTTGATGTTCACGGTTACACGATTTTTCAGGCCACCGTGCTTCAGTGCTTCAATCACTGACTTGTACGCATCTGGCAGTTCGACATATTTGCCGACCATACCGATGGTCACTTCGCCGCCCGGATTGGCTTCTTCATAGATAACCTGTTCCCATTCGGCCAGGTTCGCTTCCGGTGCGCTCAGATTGAAACGCTTACAGATATAGTCATCCAGACCCTGTGATTTCAACAGGCCAGGAATCTTGTAGATGGAATCCACATCTTTCAGGGAAATAACCGCTTTCTCTGGCACGTTACAGAACAGGGCGATCTTCGCACGTTCATTGGCCGGCACAGCGCGGTCAGAACGGCAGATCAGCACATCAGGCTGGATACCGATCGACAGCAGCTCTTTCACTGAATGCTGGGTTGGCTTGGTTTTCACTTCGCCTGCAGCGGCCATATACGGCACCAAAGTCAGGTGCATATACATGGTGTGTTCACGGCCCACATCAACCGCCATCTGGCGAATCGCTTCGAGGAACGGCAGGGATTCAATATCACCTACGGTACCGCCGATTTCCACCAGTACGACATCATGACCTTCGCCGCCTTCGATAATACGTTCTTTAATGGCGTTGGTGATGTGTGGGATAACCTGAATCGTGGCACCCAGATAGTCACCGCGACGCTCTTTGCGCAGCACTTCTGAGTAGATACGACCGGTCGTAAAGTTGTTGCGGCGCGACATTTTGGTACGGATGAAGCGCTCGTAGTGACCCAAGTCCAGATCGGTTTCGGCCCCATCATCGGTAACAAACACTTCACCGTGCTGCGTTGGGCTCATGGTACCCGGATCGACGTTAATGTACGGATCGAGTTTCATGATGGTCACATTCAGACCACGTGCTTCAAGGATGGCTGCGAGGGAGGCTGCGGCAATGCCTTTGCCCAGAGAGGATACGACCCCGCCGGTCACAAAAATATAATTCGTTGTCATGCTGAACCTGAGAGTTTAGGTTTAAAGACGGTGGAATAACCAAGACGGGAAAATAGTATACCCGAAGTCGTCCTCAGCCACAATTGATGAATCACATCACCCCCCCGCATTGCAGCCGATAACATAGCGAATAGACGAGGGGGAAATGTTGACGTGCGTCACAAAGTTGCCGCTTGGCTGAATCGAGTAAGCTCAAGCGGACAATTTATGCGCAATGCAGGAATAATCGACAATTTGAAGAATAACCCTTTAGTCTTTGTTCTCACTGCATTTCACATGCTGCCAGGCGGCTTCCATTTGATCCAGGGTCGCATCCTGCATCGCCAGTCCCTGCCCGCTGATGATGGATTCAACCTGACGGAAGCGACGCTCAAATTTATCATTGGCTTTTTGTAAGGCGATTTCGGCTTTGCTGCCCAGATGGCGCGAAAGGTTGACGGTGGCAAACAGCAAATCGCCAATCTCCTCTTCCAGCTTGTCATTGTCGACCACCGCCTGCTGCGCTTCGTGCATCACTTCATCGATCTCTTCATGCACTTTATCCAGCACTGGCCCCAGGTTGTTCCAGTCGAATCCCACCGTGCTACAGCGCTTCTGGATTTTGTAAGCACGCATCAGTGCAGGCAAGGCTTTAGGGATGTCATCCAGCACCGAATGCTGTGACTTCTCTGCGCGCTCGCTGTGTTTGATCGCTTCCCAGTTTTTCAGTACTTCCTGCGTGGTGTCGGCCTGCACATCACCAAAGATGTGCGGATGACGGCGCTCCAGCTTGTCGCTAATCGCATTGCAGATGTCATCGAAGTTGAAACGCTGTTGCTCATCGGCCATTTGCGCGTAAAACACCACCTGAAACAGCAGATCGCCGAGTTCACCGCGCAGGTCATCAAAGTCCTCGCGCTGAATCGCGTCGATCACTTCGTAGGTCTCTTCCAGCGTGTAAGGGGCGATGGAGGCGAAGGTCTGCTGACGATCCCACGGGCAGCCACGTTCCGGGTCGCGCAAGGTTTGCATGATGGTGAGCAGACGATTCAGGGCTGTCATGGGGAAATCCTTAGGGGTTAAAATGGAAAAGGTCGCCAAAATGGCGACCCTGAGGCGCACCGAAATCTCGACGACGCGCAGAACAACCTGGACGTGCCATTTCGGGCGTACAGTAAATGCCAGGCTGCCCTTTCATGGCGGCCTGGCCACATCAGTTCAGACGGCGTGCGTCGATGATATCCGGCACCTGATTAAGACGCGCCAGCACGCGACCCAGCACCTGCTGGTTGTAGATTTCGATATCCATATCAATGGTTGCCAGCTGCTTTTTGGTGTCGCTGCGGCTGGAAACGCCCAGCACGTTAACCTTCTCATTCGCCAGAATGGTAGTGATATCGCGCAGTAACCCGCTGCGATCGTTGGCGGTGACGCGTACCACCAGCGAATAGCCGCTCGAGTAATCTTCGCCCCACACCGCATCGACAATACGTTCCGGCGCATGGGAGATCAGTTCGCTTAACTGGTCACAGTCGGCTCGGTGAATGGAAATACCGCGCCCCTGGGTGATAAAGCCCACGATATCGTCACCCGGGATCGGCTGGCAGCAGCGCGCAATGTGGTGCAGCAGATTGCCCACACCTTCCACCACCACGCGTCCACTTTCTCTGCGCGCAGATGAGGGCTGATGTGATTTTTGCGTCAGCTGGCGCAGCGCTTCACGATCTTCCTCTTCCGCACTCGGCTTATTGAGTTTGGCCTGCAGGAAGTTGACCATCTGATTGAGGCGAATATCGCCGCCGCCAATCATCGCCAACAGCTCATCCTGCGAGCTGACGTTATAACGCGGCAGCAGAATTTTTTCTGCATCGCGGAAACTGATATCCAGCTGGCTCAACTCGCTTTCAAGAATCTGGCGGCCAGCCAGAATGTTCTTGTCGCGATCTTGTTTGCGGAACCAGGCGTGAATTTTTGAACGGCCACGGCTGGTGGTGATATAGCCAAGGTTCGGGTTCAGCCAGTCGCGGCTCGGGTTCGGCTGCTTCTGGGTAATCACCTCAATCTGATCGCCCATCTGCAATTGATAGGTGAACGGCACAATGCGACCGCTAATTTTGGCACCAATGCAGCGATGGCCGATATCACTGTGAATGTGATAAGCGAAGTCCAGCGGTGTAGAACCCGATGGCAGATCGACCACGTCGCCTTTCGGGGTAAACACGTACACCCGATCGTCAAATACCTGACTACGCACCTCTTCCAGCATCTCGCCGGAATCCGCCATCTCTTCCTGCCAGGTAATCAGCTTACGCAGCCACGCAATGCGTTCTTCGTGCCCTGCCGCACCGCGCGCGTTGCTGGAAGTCGGGCCTTCTTTGTACTTCCAGTGCGCGGCCACGCCCAACTCCGCATCTTCATGCATCTGGCGCGTACGAATCTGGATCTCTACCGTCTTGCCCTGCGGACCGAGCACCACCGTGTGAATGGATTGATAACCGTTGGGTTTTGGATTGGCAACGTAGTCGTCGAACTCGCTGGGAAGATGGCGATACAGTGTGTGCACGGTGCCTAACGCGCCGTAGCAATCCTGCAAACGTTCTGCCACGATGCGCACCGCGCGCACATCGAACAGCTCATCAAACGCCAGCGACTTTTTCTGCATCTTGCGCCAGATGCTGTAGATATGTTTCGGGCGGCCATAGACTTCAGCACGCACGCCCTCCTTCTGCATCTCTGCACGTAAGTTACTCACGAAATTATCAATATAACCTTCGCGGTCAATACGGCGTTCATGCAGCAGTTTGGCGATGCGTTTGTACTCATCGGGGTGCAGATAGCGGAAGCAGTAATCTTCCAGCTCCCATTTGAGCTGACCGATACCCAGACGATTGGCTAACGGCGCATAGATGTTGGTGCTCTCTTTGGCGGCGAGAACACGTTCGTCTTCTGGTGCATCCTTCATTTCACGCAGGTGGGCAATACGCTCGGCCAGCTTGATAACCACGCAACGGAAATCTTCCACCATCGCCAGCAGCATGCGGCGCACGTTATCCACCTGCTCGGAGGCCATAGAATCATTGTGGATGGCTTTCAGCTGGCGGATAGCGTCCATATCGCGCACACCGTGTACCAGCGAGACAATGCCTTTGCCGAACGACTTTTCCAGCTCTTCTTCACTGACCACATCCGCGTTGGCCAGCGGGAACAGTAAGGCCGCGCGCAGGCTATCGTTGTCCATACTGAGCATGGTGAGTATTTCCACCATCTCAATACCGCGCCACAGCAGCAGAGCCTGATCTGGATGGTTGTGCGTTTCGGTTTCACAGTAGCGCCAGGTGTCCGCCAATCGCTGACAGGATTGCGGATTATTGATATTTAAACTGGCGATCCACTGGTCAAGGGCAAATTCCCCTTCCGTATTTAAATGCGCACTTCTAACCGCAACCATATCCTCTCCTGCCATAACGACGAAAACGCCGCTTATGCTTTGCTAAACAGCACCATGGACTCGAGATGACTGGTATGTGGGAACATATCCAGCATCGCGACCCTTTCCAAATGGTAGCCCGCCGACAGTAATGCCTGACTGTCGCGCGCAAGTGTTGTTGGGTTACAGGAAACATAGACCACGCGTTGCGGCGCAAGTTTAACGATATGCGACATCACACCCGCGGCCCCAGCACGTGCTGGATCCAGTAACACCTTGTTAAATCCCTGCGCTGCCCAAGGCTGGTGGGCAACGTCCTCCTCCAGGTTGTGCTGGAAAAAGCGGACATTTTTAAGATTATTCAGCTCAGCATTATACGCTGCCTGGTGGACTAATGCTGCAACACCCTCCACACCCACAGCATTTTGTACGAACTTTCCTACAGGCAAAGTGAAATTACCCATACCGCAAAACAGATCCAGCACCCGATCTTCGGGCTGTAAATCGAGCCATTCAATGGCTTTTGTCACCATCTGCTGATTCACGCCATCATTCACCTGGATGAAATCCTGCGGGCTGAAAGTCAGTTTCAAATCAAACGATTGGTAGAAAGGTGCGTAATCCCCCAACGGCTGCAAATGCTCGCTGCCGTCCGCCAGATACAACATCAGCTGATGCTCATGCGAAAAGCGTTCCAGTTTTACACGATCGCCTGCGGACAATGCATCAAGATGACGCAGCACCATCACCGGGCCATTATCTGCCAGCACTAACTCGACATGCCCCAGTCGCCGTGCGGCCTGTAAGCTGCTCAGACACTGGTGCAACGGCTGCAGTAACGCTTCAAGCTCGGGCACCAAAATGGGGCATTGAGTTAACTCAACCAAATCGTTGCTGGCCGCCTGGCGGAACCCCATTTGTAAACGCTGCTGTTTAGGTTGCCATTGCAGTCCCAGACGGGCGCGACGGCGATAGCCCCAGGTGTTACCGCTGATGATCTCATTCACCTGCACCGGCAAAGGCGCATCCCGGCTCAACATTCGACTCAGCGCACGTGCTTTACTGTCCTCCTGTAACGCGATCGCGGCATGCTGTTGCTGGCAGCCACCACACACGCCAAAGTGCACACAGCGCGGTTTTTCCCGCTGTGCGCTTGGCTGCATAATCTTTTTGGCTTTGGCCCGCGAGAACTGACGTTTATCTTCCACGACCATAACTTCGGCCTGTTCACCCGGCAGTGCGCCGCTGACAAACATCGCTTTGCCATTATGGCGCGCAACACCTTGTCCAAAGGGGTCAAGGTCTTCGATAGTGACGGTAATACGCTGCTTTGTCGCCACACGCTGTTTTGCGGAGTAAAATTGCGCCATAGTGTTGTGAATTCTCTAAATTAATGGGGTGTGCCATCGCAAGCGGATTGTGCACAGGGATATCAATGCCAGGAGTTGCCAGGCCACAATTATGACCAAATATAGCCTGCGGGCGCGAATGATGATTTTGATACTGGCGCCAACGTTAATGATTGGTCTGCTGCTCAGTACCTTCTTCGTGGTGCACCGTTATAACGAATTACAACATCAGGTGCGCGATGCCGGATCGAACATTATCGAACCGCTGGCAGTCTCCAGCGAATACGGCATGACCTGGCACAATCGTGATGCGATTCGCGAGCTGGTCAGCCTGCTGCATCGTCGTCATTCCGATATTGTCCGTGCCATTACCGTTTTCGACAACAACAATCACATCTACGTCACTTCGAACAACAACCAAAATCTGGCGTTGTTGCAGAAAGAAGACATCTCGACGCTGGAAGATGGTGTCTCCGTCGAGCGCCACGGCAATTTGATGGTGCTGCGAACCCCGATTATCTCCGAACGCTATTCCGTAGACGAACTGCCCGGAGAAGATGCCAAACCGGCGGGTAATCCGTTGGGGTATGTGGCTATTGAACTCGATCTGCAATCGGTGCGGCTGGAGCAGTACAAAGAGGTGTTTGTGGCCACTTTGCTCTTACTGTTTTGTTTGTGCATCGCCATGCTGTTTGCCTATCGTCTGATGCGCGACGTCACCGGGCCGATTCGTAACATGGTTTCCACCGTGGACCGCATTCGTCGCGGCCAACTCGACAGCCGCGTTGATGGCTACATGCTGGGCGAACTGAGCATCCTGAAAAACGGCATCAATGCCATGGCGATGTCGCTCACCGCTTATCACGAAGAGATGCAGCAGAATATCGATCAGGCCACCTACGATCTGCGTGAAACCCTGGAGCAGCTGGAGATTCAAAACGTCGAGCTGGATTTGGCGAAGAAGCGCGCGCAGGAAGCGGCGCGTATTAAATCAGAATTCCTCGCCAATATGTCGCATGAGTTACGAACACCGCTTAACGGAGTGATTGGCTTTACCCGTCAGATGCTGAAAACCGGACTGAGCACCAACCAGCGCGATTATATGAGCACCATTGAACGCTCGGCCAATAACCTGCTGAGCATCATCAACGATGTGCTGGATTTCTCAAAGCTCGAAGCCGGCAAACTGGTGCTGGAATCGATCCCCTTCCCGCTGCGCGCCACGCTGGATGAAACGCTGGTGCTGCTGGCACCTTCAGCACATGACAAAGGACTCGAGATCACCGTTTGTCTGGAAAAACAGGTGCCGGATAATGTGATTGGCGACCCGCTACGTTTACAGCAGATCATGATTAACCTGATTGGTAATGCCATTAAGTTTACTGAGCAGGGGCACATCGATTTGCGTGTTGAGCTGCGTAGCCTGAGCACCACGCGCGTTGAACTGGAAATTCAGGTACACGACACCGGCATTGGCATTTCTGAGCAGCAGCAGTCACAGCTGTTCCAGGCATTTCGTCAGGCCGATGCGAGTATTTCCCGCCGCCACGGCGGCACTGGTTTGGGTCTGGTGATCACGCAAAAACTGGTGTCGGAGATGGGCGGAGAGATCGCGTTCCACAGCCGTCAGAATCAGGGATCCACTTTCTGGGTGCACGTTCATCTCGATCTCAATCCCAACGCGCCGCCCATTCCGCGTATGCTGGAAGATCTGCGCGCCATCCCGTTAGCCTATATCGAACCCCATGCCGCGGTGGCGAAAGCGGTGCAGGAGATGCTTAGCATCACGCCGCTGCAGGTTCAGCATTTCACTTCACTGGAAGCGCTGCCGGATACCCGCTTCCCGCTGTTGTTGATGGGATTGCCGGTGAACGATCCTCACCCCGCCACGCTGCCGGATGCTTTAATTCAACGGCTGCGCGCCCATGCCGATTCGGTACTGCTGGCGCTGCCCAGCGAGATGATGTTGTTCGCCGACGATTTGCGCGCACGAGGCATCGCCGGCTGCATAGCCAAACCTGTCTCACTGACGCGCTTATTGCCGATGCTGCTGGATTTGCACAGTTTGCATAACGATGCCTTACCGCACAGTACCCGTCAGCCGCTGACGGTGATGGCGGTGGATGACAATCCTGCCAATCTGAAGTTAATCGGTGCGCTGCTGGAGGAGCAGGTTCAGCACATCATTCTGTGCGACAACGCGGAACAGGCTATCCGCCAGGCGCGTTTACACAAGCTGGATGTGATTTTGATGGATATCCAGATGCCGGATATCGATGGCATTCGCGCCAGTGAAATTATCCGCAGCCTGCCGCTGCATGCCAATACCCCGATTGTCGCGGTGACCGCGCATGCGCTGGATGGCGAGCGCCAGCAGCTGATTGGCGCCGGGATGAATGATTATCTGGCGAAGCCGATAGACGAAGGCAAACTGAGCCAGCTGTTGCAGCGCTATGCCCCGAACCCCACGGCGGCACCCACACTTCTGCCGGATGTTGCGCCGTCGCTCGACTGGGCGCTGGCACTGCGTCAGGCCGCCAACAAACCTGATCTGGCGCGCGATCTGCTGCAGATGCTGCTGGATTTCCTGCCGGAGGTGGAAGCGCGCGTGGAGGGTTCCATGGCCAGTAATGATGTTAATGGCCTACGCGAGATCATCCATAAGCTGCACGGCAGTGCCAGCTACAGCGGCGTGCCGCGACTCAAACAACTGTGCCAGCAGCTGGAAAAGAGTCTGCATCAGGAGAGTGATATCGAAGCGCTGGAGCCGGAATTGCTGGAGTTGAGTGATGAGATGGCGAACGTGGCGCGTGAGGCCAGGAAAGTGTTGGGCGTGGGATAACGGAACGTTTCATGCCCTCTCTTAAGCACAAGAGAGCGCTAATCGAGCATGGTTAAAGAATGACTCGTCGTCTCAATCATCGCCACCAACGATCCCCTCGCCCGATATCGAGAGAGGGTTAGACTGAGGGGGAACGCGCCTGTAAGGCCTTCCCCACCTCGATCATTACCACGACATTCAGCGCAATCTTCCGCATCTATAAAGCCTGCCCTACCTTGATCGTCGCCGCCACATTGCGCGCGGTGAGGCGCACGTTTTGAGCCGCATTGGCCAGCGCATCCTCCAGCGAACCAATACTAAACAGCACGCTAAACACCGCGTCCAGCCCATGCTGATGCACCACGCCAACATCTGCGGTTAAGCTCCCGGCAATACCAATCACCGGCTTGTTAAACTGCTTCGCCACCTTCGCCACGCCAATCGGCACTTTGCCATTAATGGTCTGGCTATCAATGCGACCTTCGCCGGTGATCACCAGATCGGCATCTTTCACCTGATCGGCTAATCCGAGGGCTTCGGTCACGATCTCAATACCGCGACGTAGCTCGGCCTGGCAAAACGCATGCAGCGCCGCGCCCATCCCACCCGCTGCACCGCCGCCCGCGATGTGCAGTACATCAATATCTAAATCGCGATGGATGATCTCAGCATAATGCGCCAGCGCTTTATCCAGCTGCTGCACCAGTTCCGGCGTTGCCCCTTTTTGAGGACCAAAGATCGCCGAGGCGCCCTCTTCACCGGTCAGGGGATTGGTGACATCGCAGGCCACTTCGATGCGGCACTGCTGAATACGTTTATCCAGCTGATCGATTTCAATCCGCGCCAGCTGCGGCAGTGCGCCGCCGCCAAAAGCAATCTCATTGCCCTGCTGATCCAGCAAGCGAGCTCCCAGCGCCTGCATCATGCCGGATCCTCCATCGTTGGTGGCGCTGCCGCCAATGCCAATAATGATGTGGTCAACACCGCGATCGAGCGCGTTTTTAATCAGCTCGCCAGTGCCATAAGAGTTGGTGATCAACGGGTCACGCTGCGCGGCCGGCACCAATTCCAGGCCACTGGCTGCCGCCATTTCAATAAAGGCGCTGCGCTCATCACCCGATAATCCATAAAATGCCTCAACCGGCGCGCCGAGCGGTCCGGTCACGGTCAATCTGACAATACTTCCCTGCGTCGCCGCCACCATGGCTTCTACCGTGCCTTCGCCACCGTCGGCGACCGGTATTTTCACGTATTCGGCGTCGGGAAAAATTTCGCTAAATCCCGCTTCAATCGCCGCAGCCACTTCCAGGGCGGACAAACTCTCTTTATATGAATCCGGTGCGATGACAATTTTCATAGGCAATCCGAGCGCGATGGATGACGGAGTTCCGTCCTGCTAATGCAGTAAGCTGTCCGGCATCCGCAGACACCGGACAGGCAAACTACCGGGTGATCTCGACCTGAGCTAATTTTTCATAATAGCAAGCCAGCGCACTATGGTCAGATGTGCCCTTGCCGTCGACTTTCAGCGCTTGCATCATTTCCATCACCGCAGCCGTCAGCGGCAGATGCGCGCCAATGCCGTGTGAAGTGTCCAGCGCATTCGCCAAATCCTTGATGTGCAAGTCGATGCGGAAGCCTGGCTTGAAGTTACGATCCAGCACCATCGGCGCTTTGGCATCGAGTACCGTGCTGCCTGCCAGCCCACCACGAATCGCCTGATAAACCAGTTCTGGGTTCACACCGGCTTTGGTTGCCAGCGACAGCGCTTCGGACATCGCCGCGATGTTCAGCGCCACAATCACCTGGTTCGCCAGCTTAGTCACATTGCCTGCACCGATATCGCCGGTGTGCACCACGGAACCCGCCATGGCTTTCATGATGTCGTAGCACTGGTCGAATACCGCTTTATCGCCGCCAACCATCACAGACAGCGTGCCCTCAATCGCTTTTGGCTCGCCGCCGCTGACCGGCGCATCCAGCATCTTGATGCCTTTTTCTGCCAGCGCATCGTGCACTTCACGGCTGGCCAGCGGCGCAATCGAACTCATGTCGATCACAATCAGTCCTGGCTTCGCACCTTCGATAATCCCGTTGGCGCCGAGGCAAACCTCTTTCACCTGCGGTGAGTTCGGCACCATGGTGATCACCACATCAACCTGTTCGGCGACCTCTTTTGGCGTTTTCGCCACGGTAGCGCCCAGCTCCACCAGCTCGGCTTCATTGCTGACGTTGTGGTCACGTACCACCAGTGAATAACCGGCTTTCACCAGGTTTTTACTCATCGGTTTGCCCATAATACCGAGGCCGATAAATCCAATTTTCATTGCCTTTCCTCTTCGTCAGTTATTTCTTAAATTTGTCGCACAGCGCCTGCGTGGCGTTGCGGAAAACACCGAGATCGCTGCCCACGGCAACGAATGTGGCGCCCCATTCGAGATAACGGCGCGCGTCGGCTTCCACCGGCGCCAGAATGCCGCTTGGCTTGCCCGCCGCTTTGGCACGTTCAAAGATGTGTTTGATTACTTTCAGCACTTCAGGATGTGCAGGCTGACCGAGATAGCCCATCGCCGCCGAGAGATCGCCCGGTCCGACAAAAATGCCATCCACGCCGTCAACGGCAGCAATCGCATCGATGTTATCCACCGCCTGCTGCGTTTCGATCTGCACCAGCACTGTGATGTTGTCATTGATGGTGGCGTTGTAATCCGGCAGCGTGCCGTACATATTGCTGCGGTGCGAAACCGACACGCCGCGAATGCCCGCTGGCGGATAACGCGTTGACGCCACGGCGCGAATCGCCTCTTCCTCGGTCTCCACAAACGGCACCAGGAAGTTGTAGAAACCGATATCCAGCAGGCGTTTGATGATGATGGGTTCGTTGCACGGCGGACGCACCACCGGCGCACTGTGGCTGCCCTTCAGCGCCATCAACTGCGGGATAAAGGTGGTGATGTCGTTGGGCGCGTGTTCGCCATCCAGCACCAGCCAGTCAAAACCCGCCAGACCCAGAACTTCGGTGGAAATCGGGCTGGCAAGTGCGCACCAGCTACCAATCAGGGTTTCCCCTGCCTGCAAACGGCGACGAAAGTGGTTCGGCCAGGCATTGCTCATTGTCTTTACTCCTGTCTGTTACAACAGGCGCCCGCACGGGGCGCCGGAAACGTTAGCGCACCAGGCACGGACGCTTGTTATCGAAGGTCCAGTTCGGCACGAGGTACTGCATCGCCTGCGCATCGTCGCGCGCGCCCAAACCGTGTTTCTGATACAGCGCATTGGCCTGCATGACCTGATCCATATCCAACTCGACACCCAGACCCGGTTTTTGCGGTACCTGTACCATGCCGCCCTTGATCTGGAACGGCTCTTTGGTCAGGCGCTGATTGCCCTCCTGCCAGATCCAGTGAGTATCGATGGCGGTAATCGCGCCCGGCGCGGCAGCGGCCACGTGGGTGAACATTGCCAGCGAAATATCGAAGTGGTTGTTAGAGTGCGAACCCCAGGTCAGGCCGAAGTCATGACACATCTGCGCCACGCGCACTGAACCTTGCATGGTCCAGAAGTGTGGATCCGCCAGCGGGATATCCACCGATTGCAGAGACAGCGTGTGGCCCATTTGGCGCCAGTCGGTGGCGATCATGTTGGTGGCGGTCGGCAAACCGGTCGCGCGGCGGAATTCTGCCATCACTTCGCGGCCGGAATAACCCTGCTCGGCCCCGCATGGATCTTCTGCGTAGGCCAGCACGCCTTTGAGTTGTTTACCGAGCAGAATTGCCTCATTCAGCGACCAGGCACCGTTGGGATCGAGGGTGACGCGTGCCTGCGGGAAGCGTTTAGCCAGCGCCGTGACCGCTTCGGCCTCTTCGCCACCGCGCAGCACGCCGCCTTTCAGTTTGAAATCGTTGAAGCCATATTTTTCATAGGCGGCTTCCGCCAGACGCACCACGGTATCCGGCGTCAGTGCCTCTTCATGACGCAGGCGATACCAGTCGCACTTGTCTGTTTCCTGGCTCTGATAAGGCAGCGACGTTTTCTTGCGGTCACCGACGTAGAACAGGTAACCCAGCATCTCCACGCGGTCACGCTGTTGGCCATCGCCGAGCAGCGAGGCAACGTTGACGCCCAAATGCTGACCGAGCAGATCCAGCAGCGCCGCTTCAATGCCAGTCACCACATGGATGGTGGTACGCAGGTCGAAGGTCTGATTGCCGCGTCCGCTGGAATCGCGGTCGGCAAAAGTACTGCGAACCAGGTTAAGGATGTTTTTGTACTCACCCACGGTCTTCTGCACCACCAGCGCCGCCGCATCTTCCAGCGTCTGACGAATTTTCTCACCGCCGGGAATTTCACCCACGCCGGTGTGGCCCGCGTTATCCTTGATGATGACGATATTACGGGTGAAGAACGGTGAATGGGCGCCGCTCAGATTCAGCAACATGCTGTCATGACCGGCCACCGGAATGACCTGCAGCGATGTGATTTTTGGTGTCTGACTCATTTCCTGCTCCTTATGCATGACGGCGACCGAAGGCCGGGCGCTTGCGGTCGAATGACCAACCGGGAACCAGATACTGCATCGCCGTGGCGTCGTTACGCGCGCCCGCCGGCAGTGATTTGTAGAGGGCATTGGCCTGATGCAGACGATCCCAATCCAGCTCGACGCCGAGGCCGGGCTTATCCGGTACGGCAATCTTGCCGTTGCGGATTTGCAGCGGCTCTTTGGTGAGGCGCTGATCGCCTTCCTGCCAAATCCAGTGGGTATCGATAGCCGTCGGTTTGCCCGGTGCGGCAGCGCCAACGTGGGTAAACATCGCCAGCGAAATATCGAAGTGGTTGTTAGAGTGGCAACCCCAGGTTAAGCCCCAGTCGTCGCACAGTTGCGCTATGCGTACCGCACCGCTCAGCGTCCAGAAGTGCGGATCGGCCAGCGGGATATCGACTGAGTTGAGCATCACCGCGTGATTCATCTCGCGCCAGTTGGTGGCAATCATATTGGTGGCGACCGGCAACCCGGTGGCACGGCGGAACTCCGCCATCACTTCACGGCCGGAATAGCCCTGTTCGGCCCCGCACGGATCTTCAGCATAGGTCAGCACCTCGCCCATGCCTTTGCACAAGCCAATCGCTTCATCCAGCGTCCAGGCGCCGTTAGGGTCGACGGTAATGCGCGCATCCGGGAAGCGTTTTTTCAATGCGGCAGCGGATTCCATCTCCTGCTCGCCCGGCAATACGCCGCCTTTCAATTTGAAATCTTTGAAACCGTATTTGTCCTGTGCCGCTTCCGCCAGGCGCACCACCGCATCTGGCGTCAGCGCTTCCTGATGACGCAGGTGATACCAGTCATGGCTGGCGCCTTCACCGGTCAGGTACGGTAGATCGGTTTTGCGACGATCGCCGAGATAGAACAGATAACCGAGCACGGTGACTTCATCGCGCTGTTGTCCCGGACCGAGCAACTCGGCTACCGGTACGCCCAGACATTGACCCAACAAATCCAGCAGTGCCGCTTCCAGCGCCGCCACCGCATTGACACGCAGTTCGAAGGTCCAGGCACCTTTACCAAAGGTATCGAAATCCGCCGACTGATTGCCTTTGTGCACCTGCTGCACCAGGCGGTTCATGCGCGCCACCTGCTGGCCTTTGACCTGTGGAATTGCCTCCACCAGCGTTTGGTAGATCGTTTCGCCACCCGGCGCTTCACCGACGCCGGTATGACCATCACTGTCGGTCAGTACCACAATGTTGCGGGTGAAGCAGGCGCTGTGCGCTCCACCAATGTTCAGCAACATGCTGTCGTAACCGGCAACCGGAATCACCTGCATATCGGTGATCACCGGGCTACTTTGCGTATTCATAGTTCGTCCTTATGCTCGGTGTTTCAGTTCAATACGTTTGATATCACCCGTGATGAACAGGAAGCTAAACGCAGCGACGAAGGCGTGGATCCCGACATAAATCAGCGCACCTTCGAAAGAGCCAGAAGCGGCGATGATGTAACCGATAGCAATCGGCGTCACGATGCCGGAGAAGTTGCCGAACATGTTGAACAAGCCACCGCTCAATCCACTGATCTCTTTCGGTGCGGTATCCGCCATCACTGCCCAGCCCAGCGCACCAATACCTTTGCCGAAGAACGCCAGCGCCATAAACAGCACCACTACCCACTCAGTTTCGGTGTAGTTACACATCACCATGCTGATAGAGAGCAGCATGCCAACCACGATGGGGGTCTTACGTGCAACGTTCAGCGAGCCAGTTTTGCGCATCAGGTAATCGGAAATCACGCCACCTAACACACCACCGAGGAAGCCACAGATGGCCGGAATCGAGGCGATCATGCCCGCTTTAAGAATCGACATGCCGCGCGCCTGCACCAGATACACCGGGAACCAGGTAATAAAGAAGTAGGTCAGCGCGTTAACGCAATATTGTCCGAGATAGATACCCCACATCATGCGGGTCGAAAGCAGCTGTTTGATTTGATACCACTTCTCATCCCAGCTCACTTTGCGGTCGGCTTTTTTGGCATCCATGTTGATCAACGCGCCGCCCTGCTCCATGTACTCCAGCTCAGCTTTGTTCACACCCGGATGATTGTTCGGATCGTGCATGAACTTCAGCCAGACGAAGCTGAGGATGATGCCCAGCCCACCCATAAACCAGAACACGTGCGCCCAGCCCACTTCGGCCACCAGCCAGCCCATGATCGGGGCGAAGATCACCGTGGCAAAATACTGCGCCGAGTTGAAAATGGCCACGGCGGTACCACGCTCTTGTGCCGGGAACCAGGCCGCAACAATACGGCTGTTACCCGGGAACGACGGGGCTTCAGCCAGACCGACCATAAAGCGCAGCAGGAACAGTGAAACGACGATGCCGAAGCCACTGAACAGATCGACAAAGCCCTGCAGCAAGGTAAACAGCGACCAGAGGAAAATGCTCCAGAAGTAAACGCGTTTTGAGCCAAAGCGGTCGAGCAGCCAGCCGCCAGGTATTTGTCCAATAACGTAAGCCCATGAGAAGGCGGAGAAGATATAGCCCAGACCGACCGAATCAAGGCCGATATCTTTAGACATCGCGGAACCGGCAATCGAGATGGTTGCACGGTCACCGTAGTTGAATGATGTGACGATAAATAACATCACCACAATCCAGTAACGGGCGTTGGTGCGTTTTTGCACCGCTTCCGCTGTCTGGCTGAAACTATTCATGATGCACTCCTGAAATATAGCGAACGCTACATTCACTCTGACTGCATACACATCGCGTTGGGTATCAGAATGATGTCGGGTTAAACACGGCGATTGTTGTTATGGCAAAACGATGATGCGTCGTGACGAATAACCAAACGTTGAAGAACGAGAATCAGTATAGGAACAGCCAAACCACGAGGCATTGGAAGAACGCATGATGATGAACATTGATTCATGCTGATTTTATGGCAATTGCACATATCCCTGCGGCGTAGCTCACGGAACCTGATTTTTCACCCGTAGATTGATTAAGAAGCAGCCAGCCAACGTGCGCTTTGTGAGTCTGTTCACTTGTATTTGGATAAACGAACCAAACTCAGGTAATAAAACCCCAAAAAGCCAGTCAGTTGCACAATGCGCAGGCCAATACCCCTGCATATACTGAGGCTGGCAAAAAATGATGACGTGACGGAAGCATTTACAACGCGCTGCCATGTACAGCGCGACGAACTGGAAGGTGAGCAATGAACCGACCGCTAACAGAGAAACCGCTTTATATAAAAGTACACGACGCCGACAACGTGGCGATCGTGGTGAATAATCAGGGTTTGCCTGCGGGTACCCGCTTTGAGGATGGCCTGCAGCTCACCGAACACGTGCCGCAAGGACATAAAGTGGCGCTGGTGGACATTCCTCAAAACGGCGTCATCCTGCGCTACGGCGAAGTGATTGGCACCGCCTTGCGCCCGATTGCGCAAGGGAGCTGGATTGAAGAATCTCTGGTGGCGCTACCCGAAGCGCCTCCGCTCAACAGTTTGCCACTGGCGAACAATGTGCCCCCCGCTCTGCCACCGCTCGAAGGATACACCTTTGAGGGTTATCGCAACGCCGATGGCAGCGTAGGAACACGCAATCTGCTCGGTATCACCACCAGCGTGCACTGTGTCGCTGGCGTCGTGGATTACGTGGTGCAAATGATCGAGCGCGATCTGCTGCCACGCTATCCCAACGTTGATGGTGTAGTGGCACTGAATCATCTTTATGGCTGTGGTGTGGCGATCAATGCGCCCGCTGCGGTGGTGCCGATCCGCACTATCCATAACCTCGCGCTGAACCCCAATTTTGGGGGCGAAGTGATGATCGTCAGTCTCGGCTGCGAGAAGTTACAGCCGGAGCGTCTGCTGACCGGCACGCCAGATGTGCAGGCCATCTCGCTGGATGATCATGACATTGTGCGTTTGCAGGATGAACGGCATGTTGGTTTCGGCGCGATGGTCGATGAAATTCTTCAGGTGGCTGAGCGCCATCTGAAAAAACTGAATTTGCGCCAGCGCGAGACCTGCCCGGCATCAGAACTGGTGATTGGCACGCAGTGCGGCGGCAGCGATGCATTTTCCGGCGTGACGGCCAATCCGGCAGTCGGCTTTGCTTCTGATTTGCTGGTACGCTGCGGCGCCACCGTGATGTTCTCCGAGGTCACCGAAGTGCGCGATGCAATACATCTGCTGACGCCGCGCGTGGTCGATGAAAATGTGGGTAAACGTCTGCTGGAAGAGATGGCATGGTATGACGATTACCTCAGCCAGGGACAAACCGACCGCAGCGCCAACCCTTCGCCAGGCAATAAGAAAGGTGGACTGGCGAACGTGGTGGAGAAAGCGCTCGGTTCAATTGCCAAATCAGGCCGCAGCCCGATTGTGGAAGTATTGTCACCAGGGCAGCGCCCAACAAAGCGCGGTTTGATCTATGCAGCGACACCGGCCAGTGATTTTGTCTGCGGCACCCAACAGATGGCCTCGGGCATTACCTTGCAGGTGTTCACCACCGGTCGTGGCACGCCCTACGGTTTGGCTGCGATTCCGGTGATTAAGATGGCGACGCGCAATGCGCTGGCGGAGCGCTGGCACGATTTGATGGATATCAATGCGGGCACCATTGCGACGGGTGAAGAGAGTATTGAGCAGGTGGGCTGGCGGTTGTTTGAGTTGATACTGGAGATTGCCAGTGGTCGCAAACAAACCTGGTCCGATCGCTGGGGCATTCGTAATCAGCTGGCGGTGTTTAATCCGGCGCCGGTGACCTGAGTGCGATCTCCCCCTCTCCCAACAAGGGAGAGGATGCAATCTGGCGCGCCTGAAACATCATCATCATATTTTCAGGCCGTTCAGATTGCCGCTTGCCAAAGACGAAGCGAAGGCAGAATTACAGCAGCTTACCCCAGCTCTCAACCCACGGCGTGGTCACTGACTCAGGCTCAGGATCTTCAGTGGCATCCACCAGCAGCACATCACCGATGCGTTTGGCACTTTGCTCCTGCAAGGTGGCATCAAAAGTTTTACCCGCGCCGCAGAAGTTCTCATAGCTGCTATCACCCAGTGCAATCACGCCGTAGCGAAGCTCTGGTTGATAACCCACTTCATCGCGTATCTGCACATACAAGCGGGCAATATTGTCCGGGAAGTCGCCCTGGCCGGTGGTGGAGGTGACAATCAGAATGACCTCCTTGCTGTAAGCCTGCCAATCCGCCAGTGACGCATCCTCAAAAACTTTCACTTCGTGGCCCTGCTCTTCCAGTACCGGCTGCGCTTCTTCCGCCACCAGCAATGCATTGCCGTAAACCGTACCTGTAAAAATGCCAATCTTTGCCATCTTGCCGCTCCTTTATTCTGTTGGCTTATCCTGGACTGCCTCGTCGGCAAACTCAACCCTGGGAACCTCAGGGATCTGATCCTGCCAGCCAAACTGTTGCAGCATGCCTTGCCAGACGCGATCGAGCCCGGCGCGAATCACCAGAGGTTCTCCGGTGACCGGATGCGTCAGACTCAGCGCACTGGCATGCAGCATCAATCGATTCATACCAAAGTGCTCTGCTGCCCCCCGATTCTGCCGCAAATCACCATGGGCGCTATCGCCAATAATCGGGTGGCGCAGATGCACCATATGGCGGCGAAGCTGATGTTTACGGCCGGTATGCGGCGACATCTCCACCAGGGTATAACGCGCGCTGTCGTAACGGCTGATCGCCACCGGCATTTCTACTTGCGCCAGTGAGCGATAATCAGTGACGGCAGGCTGCGCGGTACGTTCCTGAGTCGCGAACTTATCGGCAATCTTATCCAGCTCTTCGACCAGCGGGTAGTCGAGCGTCGCGCTGCCATCCAGCCAACCACGCACCACCGCATGATAGGTCTTCTGCATTTTATGCTGCTCGAACTGCTGTGACAGTAGATGCGCCACTTCGCTGGAGAGCGCCATTAACAGTACGCCGGAGGTGGGGCGATCGAGGCGATGCACGGTAAATACGTGCTGACCAATTTGATCGCGTACCGTTTGCATCACCACCACTTTTTCATCGCGATCGAGCCAACTACGATGCACCAGCCAGCCTGACGGTTTGTTGACGGCGACCAGCCATTCATCTTGATAAAGGATTTCCAGCATTAAGAGGTCGGGTCCTGAAAAAGCGCATCAAACTGGCCTAATGTCAGCAACAGGACCGCATGGCCGGGTGTGGTGGCAGGCAACGCCACTTCATAGTAAGGCGTGACAGAGAAATTTTGCGGAAGCGGCACTCCGGCTTCGATTAACGCATGGAAACGTGGGATGAGTACCCACTGCAGCCACTCCAGCGGCTCCATGGTATTGAGGCAAAAAGGCTCGGTGCTGGCGAAGGCTGCCGGCTCAGGGGATTGCGTCTGCCAGTGGCCGTGTTCGCGCATCACCGCTTCGATCTGCTGCAGCTGTTGAATAATCATTTGCGACGACATACGCCACCTCCAGAGAAAAATTGGGCGGCAAGCATACCATTAGTCGTTCAACGTGCAAAAAAGGCATAAAAAAAGGGAGCACTGTGATTACAGTGCTCCCGGTTTCGTTCGCAGCATTCCCGCCACCGCTGTGCTCCCTGCTCATCCATGACAACTTGTCCTCTGCTTTCCATTGCCTGTCATCGTGACAGTTATCCTTAGCATCCTGGCCCACCACCATCCACGTGGCTCTCATTCTCCGTCCTGGAGGTGTCCCTGACTCAATCCTGAGTGTCCTGCTTCATCCTGAAGCCTTCCATGTGCCGTAAACTCCGTTACGTTCCTGCCTCCTGGCTGACATTCTCCTGAACGTCTCTTTATCCCCAGCATCCTGCCAGTGGTGACTATTCTGTCAGAAACCATCGTAATAACAAGTTAGTAAGACGCGTTAATAGATTTCTCACACTACTAATTTTAGGAGTGATGCCATAAGCTTATGATTCACAATATTTTTACATCTTTGTTTTCCGGATAGCTGCAAGATGATCTAGCGATCTCTCACACCTGATGTGAGAGATCTCTTACAAACTTAACCTGTGAAATCTGCTAATCAGGCTTTAACCGGTTGTAAATCATTAAGAAATGTCTGAATGCTTGCCGCCAGCACCTGACGCTTTTTACTACCAGGCTGTTCCAGAATCACTTCACCGGAAAGATTACACAGAGCAATCACATCCTGCTCCGATTCAGTAGTGGCAATAAATAATGTTGGACTCTGTTTTAAGCGGCGCTTCATGACCAGATGGCCAATCAGATTCTCCTGCAAGCGGGTAAAGTCTGATTCGCTCCACACCTGTAACAACGTTATCGGCTGCTGTTGAAAGGTTGCGGTCATATCGCCGGCAAACTGCGAGGTGTAAAAAGCACTGATTTCCGATTGCAACTGAATATCCAGTGCCCACTCGACGGCTTCCAGCGTGGCTGGCAAGGTGAAGGGCTGTGGTTGCCACAGCACACAATCATCCAGCGTGCTGACAATACAAGGGGATGGCACACCCAGCAGATCCGAACTGGCGGGCAGATGTCCAGCCTGCTGCTGCCAATGTTGCACATAACGGGCGGTAAACTCACGCAGGGCGTCTGCGGTTTGCTGCATCATTCTTCTTCTCGCTTGTGATCGGTTACACTTAGCCACTTTGATGGAATTTAGTGGTAACCGATATGTCTTCTGAAAACCGCGATCAGGCGTTAAGCGGCCTGACGTTAGGTAAGCCCACGGCTTATGTTGATCGCTACGATAACACGCTGCTGCAATCGGTGCCGCGCAGCCTGAATCGCGAACCGCTGGGGCTCTACCCGGATAATCTGCCGTTCCAGGGCGCAGATATCTGGACGCTGTACGAACTCTCCTGGCTCAACAGCAAAGGCGTGCCGCAGGTGGCGGTAGGCGAAGTGGTACTGCGCGCGGACAGCGAAAACCTGATCGAGTCCAAGAGCTTTAAGCTCTATCTTAACAGTTTTAACCAGACGCGTTTCGCTGACTGGGGCGAAGTGCGCCAGACACTCGAGCGCGATTTGCGTGCCTGCGCCAATGGCGAGGTCAGCGTGGCGCTGTTCCGTCTGGGCGAAGTGGAAGGACAGCCGATCGGCCATTTCAATGGCGATGTCATTGACGAGCAGGATATCGAGATTCACGACTATGCTTTTAACGCCGATTATTTAGTGCAGGCTGCGGGCAGTGAAGTGGTGGAAGAAACGCTGGTGAGCCATTTGCTGAAATCCAACTGTCTGATCACCCATCAGCCCGATTGGGGCTCTGTGATGATTCGCTACAAAGGCCCACGTATCGATCGTGAAGCCCTGCTGCGTTACCTGATCTCATTCCGTCAGCACAATGAATTCCATGAACAGTGCGTTGAGCGCATTTTCAACGACATTCAACGCTTTTGCCGACCAGAAGCCCTCACTGTTTATGCACGTTATACGCGCCGTGGTGGACTGGATATTAATCCGTGGCGCAGCAACGTTCCCTTCTCTCCCGGGTTTTCCCGCCTGGTCCGTCAGTAACAGATTGCGAGACGCCTCGCAGGCCGCAGCACGGATGCGCGGTTCCACTTGAGCATTCACTGCGTACAACGTTACTCTGTCAAAGGCGCTAAGGTCTAAACCTGCGTCCCGAAGGATTTTCGTCACTGCGTTCAGCAAGTTAAGCGCAGCGTCACCCGCCACGCATTTGCGTGTAAAGGAGTTCTCTTGATTACACATATCAGCCCGCTTGGCTCAATGGATCTGCTCTCCCAGTTGGAAGTCGACATGCTGAAGCAAACGGCCAGCAGCGACCTTTACCAGCTTTTTCGCAACTGCTCACTCGCGGTGCTCAACTCCGGCAGCCAGACCGACAGTAGTCAGGAACTGCTCTCCCGTTTTGAAAATTTCGACATCAACGTGCTGCGCCGTGAACGCGGCGTCAAACTCGAACTGATTAATCCTCCGGAAGAAGCCTTTGTTGATGGCCGTATTATCCGCTCATTGCAGGCCAACCTGTTTGCCGTGTTGCGCGATATTCTGTTTGTGAATGGACAGCTTGAGCGTAGCGATCAGCAAAACGCTGATGATTCCGCTCACATCACGAATCAGGTGTTTTCGATTCTGCGTAACGCGCGTGCGCTGCACATTGGCGAATATCCCAACACCGTGGTGTGCTGGGGTGGTCACTCGATTAACGCGGTGGAGTATCAGTATTGCCGCAATGTCGGTACGCAAATGGGCCTGCGTGAACTTAACATCTGCACTGGCTGCGGGCCAGGCGTGATGGAAGCGCCGATGAAAGGCGCCGCGGTGGGTCATGCCCAGCAGCGTTATCATGACAGCCGTTTCATTGGTCTGACCGAACCGTCGATTATCGCGGCTGAGCCACCGAATCCGCTGGTGAATGAACTGATCATCATGCCGGATATCGAAAAGCGTCTTGAGGCGTTTGTGCGTATTGCCCATGGCATCGTGATTTTCCCAGGCGGCGTCGGTACGGCAGAAGAGCTGCTGTATCTGCTGGGCATTCTGATGAATCCCCATAACAGCGATCAGGTGTTGCCGCTGATTTTGACCGGCCCGAAAGAGAGCGCCGATTACTTCCGCGTTCTGGATGATTTCATCGTTAATACGCTGGGTGAAACCGCGCGTAAGCACTACAAGATCATCATTGATGATGCCGCCGAAGTGGCGCGTCTGATGAAGAAAGCCATGCCGCAGGTGAAAGAGTATCGCCGCGAAACTGGCGATGCATACAGCTTTAACTGGTCGATTCGCATCGCGCCAGAGTTGCAGGTACCGTTTGTACCGACGCACGAAAACATGGCTAACTTGAAGCTGTTCCCGAACCAGCCAGCGGAAAAACTGGCTGCTGATTTGCGTCGCGCTTTCTCTGGTATTGTTGCCGGCAACGTTAAGGAGGTCGGCATTCGCGAAATCCGCGAGAAGGGGCCTTACAAACTGCACGGCGACGCCGACATTATGCATCGCATGGATGAACTGCTGCAGGGCTTCGTCGCCCAGCAGCGTATGAAGTTACCAGGCAGTGCCTACATCCCCTGCTACGAAATCATTAAATAACCCATCAGGAAGGCAGCCTGCGGGCTGCCATTATCACTATGTCGTTTCATCTTCTGATTATTGATGCGCTGAACCTGATCCGCCGTTTGCATGCGGTGCAAGGCACGCCCTGCCGCGAAGCCTGCGTCGCCGCGCTGCATCAGCTTTTAGGCCACACGCAACCGACGCACGTTGTGGCGGTATTCGATAGCCACGATCGTCACCCTGGCTGGCGGCATCAGCTGCTGCCCGATTACAAAGCGGGCCGCCCACCGATGCCGGATGATTTGCAGATGGAGATGCCCGTTATCCAGCAGGCCTTCGAGGCAGTCGGCGTGCCTTGCTGGGTCGCCGATCTCGATGAAGCTGACGATCTCGCTGCCACGCTAGCGGTGAAAATGGCCGATGCCGGACATCAGGCGACGATCGTCTCCACCGACAAAGGCTATTGCCAGTTGTTGGCACCTAATATCCGCATCCGCGATTATTTCCAGAAACGCTGGCTGGACGTGCCTTTCATCGAGCACGAGTTTGGCGTCACACCCGCGCAATTACCCGATTACTGGGGACTGTGCGGCATAAGCAGCAGCAAAATCCCCGGCGTTACCGGCATTGGCCCCAAAAGCGCCCGCGATTTGCTCACGCAGTTTGGCACCCTGGAAGCCCTGTATCAGCAGTTCGATCAGGTTCCGGAAAAGTGGCAAAAGAAATTGCGCGATCACCAGCAGATAGCAGAAATTTGCCGCCAGGTCTCAACGTTAAAACGCAATTTGGTTCTGCAGGGGAATTTAAATACGTTGCGGTATAAGGCTTGAATGGCGGGTGCTGCACCCTCTGCCGCTCTGCCACATAAACACTCGAATCTCTAGATAGGTGGTAAGTGGTAGGTGCAAAAAATTGCGCTCCTACTAATATAACGCGAGAGATCCTGCGAAATAATTTGTGCTACAGCAAGGCGGCAAGTGCGAGAGTCCCCGGGAGCATACGCCAGTATGTGACCGGGGCGAACAAGCGCAGCCAACGCCGCTGTAGTGCAAAGTATGAAGCAGGATCGGCAAGTGCGTGAGTCCCCGGGACCATACATCAGTATGTGACTGGGGCGTATAAACGTAGCCAACGCACCTGTGGCGCGAAGTATGACGGGAAATTTAGCGTTCGTCGCGACGGCCGCCTACAGCCGCCCAAAGCCGGCGCACATGTACAGTAATCTCTTCCCGATCGTGATACAGCTGGCGCGCCTGAATCTGGGCATTCACGCCCTTCTCTTTCAATGCCGCATCCATCATGGCCAGATTTTGCGTCACTTCTTCATAACGCTTTTTCATCGGCAGCTTGAGGTTGAAAATCGCCTCACGGCACCAGCCGTTGACCAGCCACTCCGTCATCAAACTGGCGACGCGAACGGGTTTTTCCACCATGTCACACACCAGCCAACTAATGTTATTGCGCGATGGGCGGTATTTGAAACCGTCTTCACGGCAGTGCGTGACTTGCCCGGTATCCATCAGGCTGGGCGCCATCGGGCCGTTATCTACGGCGTACACCCACATGCTGCGTTTAACCAGCTGATAGGTCCAGCCGCCAGGACACGCGCCAAGATCCACGGCATACATGCCGCTGCCCAGGCGCTCATCCCACTCATCGGCCGGGATGAAGACATGAAAAGCCTCTTCCAGCTTCAGCGTTGAACGGCTTGGCGCATCCGACGGGAACTTGAGGCGCGGGATGCCCATATAGAATGGTGAGTTGTTCTCTGGCAGCGAGTAACCGACATAGCAGGTACCCGGTGCAATAAAGAACACATGAATCACCGGGCGTTTCGGTGATTCGTAGTTGAGCAGGATTTTGCTCTCACGCAGGCTGGCGCGCAGCGGTACGGTTAACTTACGACAGAACTTGGTCAGTTCTTTCGCTTCATTGGTATCCGGCACTTCAACACGCAGCTCACCGCCCTTCTCCACCACACCGGTTAGCATGCCGACAATCGGGGTAATACGATCTTCTGGCGGCAAGTCGCGCAGCAGTTCGCCCACCACCAGCATCTGACGGGCAAAAATCAGCTCGGCAAACGGCAGCGTTTGAATCAGCTTTTCGGCATCTTCCTGCTGATAACACTCATAGAGCACGTAACCAGAATCATCTTTGACACGGGCAAAACCGTAAACTTCACGTTCAGCGGCTTTGGCGCTGATCTCTGCCGCACACTCTTTCTCAAAGCCAGGACGGCAATAGAGTAAAACTTTATTCATGGCGATCCGCCTTTCGTTTAAGACGCAATGCGCCAATCAACATCAAGAACCAGCCAATCAGGAAGAACAACCCTCCCACTGGCGTAACAAAAACCCAAAACTTCAAGTGCGACAACGCTAAACAATACAGGCTGCCACTGAACAACACGGTGCCAAGCGCCAGCGCAGCGCTGCTCCAGTAAAACCAGATATTGGCGCGACGCAGCATGGCCGCACCCAAACCAATCACCGCCAATGTGTGATAGGCCTGATATTCAAGACCGGTATGGATCCACGCCATTTCGGCCGGGCCGAGCGATTTGCTCAGCACGTGTGCCCCAAAAGCACCAAAGGCCACCAGCAGAAATCCGCTGATGGCGGCAAACACAAACATGGCACGACTGGACATTCATTGTTCCTCAGGATGAAACTGCACATCACTGTGCAGCACTCAACACGTTAGTGATCGTAGCGAAAGCGGAATTTTTCTTGTTCAGCTGCGGCTTTTTCCAGGATCCACTGACGAAAGGCGGCTATTTTACCCAGTTCTGCCTGGCTGTCATGACAAACCAGATAAAAAGCATTTTTACTGACTAACACGTCATTAAATGGACAGACCAGCCGTCCAGCTTCAATTTCACTCTGCGCCATCACATTATTAGCCAGCGCCACGCCCTGGCCGTGAATCGCCGCCTGCAGCACCATCGCGCTATGACTGAAGATCGGCCCCTGCTGCACATTAATGTGCTGCAATCCTAGCTGACGGATATAGGATTGCCAGTCGCGGCGCGAAGCATCATGCAGCAGCGTAAAGTGTGCCAGATCGGCGGGCGTTTTAAGCGGATGGTCGCCAGTCAGAAACATGGGCGAGCAGACCGGCAGCAAATATTCGGCATACAGTTTCTCAACCCGCAGACCCGGCCAGTTACCGCGCCCATAGAAAATCGCCACATCAACATCATCGGCCAGTTTCTCTTCATCACGGTCCACCGCCTGAATACGCACATCGATGCCCGGATAAGCCATATTAAAGCTGGAAAGACGGGGTACCAGCCATTGAATGGCAAAGCTGGGCAACAGACTGACGGTTAAGGCACCCTTCGCGCTGCGCGCCTGAAGTTTACGCGTCGCATCGTTGATAGCCGAGAAGATCTCTTTAATATCCAGATAGTAGCTTTGACCTTCTTCTGTCAGTAAAAGCGAACGATTCCTCCGTCGAAATAGCTTAAGACCGAGAAAATCTTCCAGAGATTTAATCTGGTGGCTAACAGCTGCCTGGGTGACAAACAGCTCTTCAGCGGCTTTTGTAAAGCTTAAATGGCGGGCTGCAGCATCGAAGACGCGTAAAGCATTAAGCGGTGGAAGGCGTTTAGACATGGTTTTCCATCAGCGGATTCACAAGGTAACAGTCCGACTTATACAAGGTAGTTACGTATTAGTTATTTTAATCCGAGACATTATAATTTGTCCGTTGAGGAAGCTCCAGCAAATACCTATAGTTGCCGCACTTCCTGAGCCGGAACGAAAAGATTTCTGGAAACGTGCGAGAGATCGCAGACTTTTGGAGAGCTTTTGGCTTGTGGTCGTGATGTTGTGTTTGCATTTTGATCTGACGATTGCAGATCAAGCTTTTAATTCCTGTAGATTTACCCTGTCTGTCCAAGTGATTTTATGCAGCACCGCAAATTGCGGTGCTTTTTTTTGTCCTACACATCCCTGTGCACCCCTTTCGGGCCGTCACTGAAGCGACGTAAAAATTTCTCCGGGAAATTTTTTGGCTTGCTGCTTACTGACCCATCTCAACCATCTCTTTCACATCTGTACGATTGATCTGCTGCTCGTTGCCATTGGCATCTTTATAACTGATCATACCGGTTTCATCGTCAACTTTCGGTTTCCCGTCCGCTACAATGGTGCGACCATCATTGGTATGCATGACATAATTGCTGGAACAAGCAGCCAGGGTAAAGGCCATGGTACACACGGCCAGCACTGCGGCGAGTTTTTTCATCTTCTATCTCCTTGCAGATTGATTGCATTAAACCACCCGCAAGCGCTGATCAGAGGCAGCAAAAAGTGAAATCGACTGGTAAAGGTCGATTCGTTATGCGGGTTGCGGTTCAAACCTTGCAATAAATAGCATAACGCGCTTTTCCAGCTTTGCCAGCGAATCGGCCGGGTTTCAGCCTGGTCCTAAAATTGAATACAGTGGGTTTCGTATGACCATCTTCTCCCCAACCGCCTTCCGTGCGCAGTTTCCGGCATTAAGCGATGCGGGCGTTTATCTTGATAGCGCAGCCACTGCCCTGAAGCCTCAGGCTGTGATCGACGCCACATCGCAGTTCTATAGCTTGAGCGCAGGCACCGTGCATCGCAGCCAGTTCAAATCAGCACGCGACCTGACAGAGAAGTATGAACAGGCGCGCGGCCGGGTGGCCAAATGGCTGCACGCGGGCGATGACCGTCAGATCGTCTGGACGCGTGGCACCACGGAGGCCATCAATCTGGTGGCGCACAGCTGGCTGGCACCGCGCTTACAACCTGGCGATGAAATCGTTGTCAGCGAAGCCGAGCATCACGCCAATCTGGTGCCGTGGTTAAAGGTGGCAAAAGCCGCAGGCGCGAAAGTGGTGAAATGGCCGATTGGCGCGGATCGTCTGCCCGATATTCGTCTACTACCTGATTTGCTAAACGCACGCACTAAGCTGCTGGCGATTGGGCAGATGTCGAATGTCACCGGTGGCTGTCCGGATCTGGCACAGGCGATTACCCTGGCACATCATGTTGGCGCCAAAGTGATGGTAGATGGCGCACAGGGCGTGGTGCACGCGCCCCCCAACGTTCAGGCGCTGGACATCGACTTTTACGCCTTCTCCGCGCACAAGCTGTATGGCCCAATGGGGATTGGTGCGCTGTACGGCAAAGCCGAGCTGCTGGAAGAGATGGATGCGTGGCAAGGCGGCGGCAAGATGTTAACGCACGTCGACTTTAATGGCTTCACGCAGCAGGCGGTACCGTGGCGATTTGAAGCCGGCACGCCCAATGTCGCGGGCGTGGTGGGCCTGAGCGCGGCGCTGGAATGGCTGTCGCATCACCACGCTGAAAAAGCAGAGATGTGGAGCCAGCAACTGGCCAGCCTCGCCGAAGAGCAATTAGGCGAGATTCCCGGCTTTCGCAGTTTCCGTTGTGGTAATGCCAGTCTGCTGGCGTTTGATATCGCGGACATTCATCACAGCGATATTGTCACGCTGCTGGCAGAGCAGGATATTGCGCTGCGCGCCGGACAGCACTGTGCACAGCCTTTAATGGCGGCACTGGGTGTCAGCGGCACCCTGCGCGTATCCTTCGCCCCCTATAATAATTTGCAGGACGTGGATGCGCTGGTGCGCGCCATGCATCATGCCGTCGACCTGTTGAGTGAATAACATTATGACCACCCTGATCGGCCCACATCCGTTTGGCGATGTGATTACTGAAGCCAGCCTGACCGAAAAATTTACCCATTTTCATCAGTGGGAGGATCGCTATCGCCAGCTAATCCAGCTCAGCCGCCAGCTGCCTGCTCTGGAAGAAGAGGTGAAGACGGCAGAGATCGAGCTGAGCGGTTGCGAAAATCGTGTCTGGCTGAGCAGCCAGCTGCTGCCAAATGGCACGCTGCACTTTTACGGTGACAGTGAAGGCCGCATCGTGCGCGGTTTGCTGGCGGTGCTGCTGACGGCGGTGGAAGGCAAAACGCCAGCCGATCTGTTAGCACAGGATCCGCTGGCGTTGTTTGATACTTTAGGCCTGCGTGCGCAGCTTAGCGCCTCACGCAGCAGTGGCTTAAAAGCGTTGGCAGATGCAGTGCAGCGCCACGCGCGCGCGCATCAAGCAGCCTGACGCGCCGCGCGTGCGAGGAATTTCTTCAACGCGTGCGACACCGCGATAAACCCGAAAGTGGCGGTCACCATGGTGGCCGCACCGAAGCCCGCCGCACAATCCATACGTTTCGGGCCTTCTGCGGTGCTTTTGGAAGTGCAGACACTGCCATCCAGCTGCGGATACACCAGCGCTTCCGTCGAAAACACACAATCAATGCCCAGCTTACCTTTGCTGTTTTTGATCACGCCAAAATCACTCTTCAGGCGCTCACGCAGTTTTGCCGCCAGCGGATCCTGAATGGTTTTGGCTAAATCGCTGACCTGAATCTGCGTCGGATCGATCTGCCCGCCCGCACCGCCAGTGGTGATCAACGGAATCTTGTTACGACGACACCAGGCAATCAGCGCGGCTTTCGGGCGCACACTGTCAATCGCATCAATCACGTAATCAAAACCGGCTGACAGCATTTCAGCGGTGTTATCCGGCGTGATGAAATCATCAATGCAGATCACTTCGCACTCAGGATTTATGGCGCGAATACGCTCCGCCATCACCTCGGTTTTCGCTTGTCCTACTTTTCCTTGCAGGGCGTGGATCTGGCGATTGGTGTTGGTAATGCAGACGTCGTCCATATCGATCAGCGTGATTTTACCAATCCCGGTGCGCGCTAACGCTTCGGCGGACCACGAACCGACACCGCCGATACCAATCACACAAAAATGGGCGTCGGCAAAACGCTGCAGCGCCTCTTCCCCATACAGACGTGCCGTACCGCCAAAACGTTGCCGCCAGGCATCGCTGACTACTTTCATATCAAACCTTTTGATGCGGTGCGCATGAATACGCACCCTACAGAAACAGTGATGGACGCATTGGATCGCGAAGACTGGCGACCCATGGCAAATCAGCTGAATACTCCCGCTGATTTGCTGCAGGGAAGAATATCAATTCGCCCCGATAATCAGTGAACCATTATTGCCATTTTGCGGATTGCTGAACAGCGGCTGTCCTGCACCTGGCGCGGCTTTCAGCACCCAAACGCGGCCATAGTGATTATAAAATCCGGCAAGATGCGCAGCGTCTGGACCCACACCCTGATAGATGTCGAAGTGCTGACCTTTGATCGCCCCACCCACATCCAGTGCCACCATCAGGCGCATCTCATACTTGCCGTTAAATTTGCCCTTCTCGTTCAACTGCGGCACTTCGGCTAACAGCGCCGTACCTGCGGGAATCAATGAACGATCGGATGCGACAGACGCTTTGGCAATCAAAGGCACTGCGCTGGCACCGCGCACCGGCACATACTCTTCTGGCTTAAAGAATACGAAGGATTGGTTGGTCTCCAGCACGTCACGCACCTGATCCGGCGTATGTTCCTGTGCCCACTGGCGAATCGCCTGCATCGACATATCTTCGCGCTTCACTTCACCGCGATCGATCAGCTCTTTGCCGATACTGTGATAGGCCCAGCCATTTTTACCGCCGTAGCCGAAGAAGCGCAGTGGACGACCGTCACCGAAATCAACGTAGCCGCTGCCCTGCACGTCCATCATAAAGTTGTCGATCAGCGAGTTGCTCCAGGCAATCACGTAACGATCGTCGAGTCCGCCACTATATATAGAAGCACGGCTTGGCAGTTTCTGACCGCGCGTGCGTGGTGGCATGCGGTAAATCGGATACTGGAACTCCCCTTGACGCGTGTAGCGAGCTTCCACCACCGGCGTGTAGTAGCCGGTAAACTGCACGTTACCGTAGTTATCGGTGCCTTCCATCTGATAGGCGTTAAGGCCGAACTGACTCAGCTGACGGGTATCGGCACCGGAGAGCAGCCAGTTCTGTATGGCGCTGTAAGTGCCGGTGTTGCGGCTGTATAAGCCGCTGGAGGCGCTCTGAATCTGCTGAATCTGTACACCAAAATCTCTGCCATTCACCGGACGCCCTTTGGCATTCGGTTCATTGACCAGCCCAAGCGGTTGCTCCAGCTTGCCATCAATATATTGCTGACCACGGTCAGTCGGTTTAGAACTACAACCAGCTAACAGCGCGAGAAACGCGCCAGTAAGTGCATACTTCGCCCAATGTCCTTTCATCACTTTCTCTTTTTCTCGGTTGTTTGCACCGCGACGATAGCAAAGGGGCAGAGAGAATGAAATCCGCCACGAGTTACCGCGCTCACATCTGTACAATTAATCGCCCAATGGCACTATTAATCACCAACTGGCTGTAAATTTAAGGCTTTAACACAAAAAGGGGTTGCATCGCCGCGCGTCGAGAGTATAGTGCGCATCCACGGACGCGGGGTGGAGCAGCCTGGTAGCTCGTCGGGCTCATAACCCGAAGGTCGTCGGTTCGAATCCGGCCCCCGCAACCAATTCTTCTTAAGTGAAGAGACAATTTGAAAGTCGTGTAACGCGTCAGACGGACGCGGGGTGGAGCAGCCTGGTAGCTCGTCGGGCTCATAACCCGAAGGTCGTCGGTTCGAATCCGGCCCCCGCAACCAATTGTCTTAAGAAGAATACAATGTGAAAAGTCGCTTAACGCGGCAGACGGACGCGGGGTGGAGCAGCCTGGTAGCTCGTCGGGCTCATAACCCGAAGGTCGTCGGTTCGAATCCGGCCCCCGCAACCAATTACAGATAAGCACCTTAACGGGTGTTTTTTTGTTTTTGGCTTCCGATAAAAAAGCGGCACAGTGGCCGCTCTCCTCTCAGCGACGCGCCAGCACCGCACCTTTATCGAAATACGCCTTAATCCCATGCAGAATCGCCTCAGCCACCTGATGCTGATAACGCGGCGTGCGCAGCTTACGCTCCTCCTCCACATTACTGATAAACGCGGTCTCCACCAGAATCGACGGAATATCCGGGGCTTTGAGCACCGCAAACCCCGCCTGATCCACCGTGCGTTTATGCAGGTGATTAATGTGGCCCATGCGCGATAACACCTCTTTGCCGAATTTCAGGCTGTCGCTGATGGTCTGCCGCTGCACCATATCGAACATGGTGTGATCCAGATAGCGGTCACCGCTCATGCTCACCCCACCAATCAGATCCGATTCGTTCTGGGTTTGTGCCAGGAAGCGCGCTGCGGTTGAGGTTGCGCCGCTGGTCGAAAGGGCGAACACCGACGAACCGCGCGCCGCACGGCTGGTAAAAGCATCGGCGTGAATCGAGACAAACAGATCGGCGCGCTGTTTACGTGCTTTCGCTACCCGCACGCGCAGCGGGATAAACACATCCTCGTTGCGCGTCATATACGCCTTCATGTTGCGCTCTTTGTCGATCAGCGCCTTCAGATAGCGACCAATCTTCAACACAATGTCTTTTTCGCGCGTTTTGTATTTGCCATGCGCACCGGGATCTTCGCCACCGTGGCCGGGATCGATCATGATGATGATCGGACGATCGCGCCCCGCTTTGCCCGGCAAAGGTGCTTGCGCCGGTTGATCACGCTCAAGATCGCCCTGGTTGTAATCGTTCAGTAACGCCAGTAGCGGATCCTCTTCCGGCGAGGGCTGGCTCGGATAGAGATCGACCACTAAGCGATGTTTGATGCCCGCAACCGGTGCCAGCGTGAATATCTTCGGCGCCACGTTGCGTTTCAGCTCCAGCACCACTCGCACCGTGTTGGCATCAAACTGGCCAACTCGCGCATGTTTGATATAGGGATCGTCAACGCGCACTTGCTTATCCACCCCTCTCAGGACCGGATTGATATGCAGGTTATCGATGTCGATCACCAGACGATCGGGATTGCTCAACGTGAACTGTTTGTACTTGAGGGGGACGTTCGACTCCAGCGTCACGCGGGAGTAGGTTGACGATGGCCAGATGCGCACCGCCACAATGTGCTGACTGGCCGCCAGCCCGGTTCGCGTTACGCTTAATAGCATGAGCGCGCCCGCACCCTGTAATAATCGTCGTCGTGTAAAAGCTTCGGACATGCCGCTCCAACTGCTGTGTAATGTCTAAAATATCGTCAATCGACGAGTGAAAGGCGAAAACTTTGCTTAGCAAGCCGTGTCATGTTTTGCCAGAAAAACCAGATAATGCAGGCTGTTAGCATGGGTTGCATCAGGAAAATCGTAAAGTAACGTCAGGCCCGGCGCTTGCAATAGCCGGCAAAAGAGCATAAAAATACACAAATTACGAATAAACATTCACAGAGGGTTTGCCGTGAAGGAACGTAGTACTGAACTGGTTCAGGGTTTTCGCCATACCGTTCCCTATATAAATGCCCACCGTGACAAGACCTTTGTCATTATGCTTGGCGGCGAAGCTATCGAGCATGAGAACTTTTCCAACATCGTTAACGACATTGGCTTGTTGCATAGTCTCGGCATTCGCCTGGTGGTTGTCTATGGTGCCAGACCGCAAATTGATGCCAGCATGGCCCAGCAACAGCTGGAACCGATTTACCACAAACACACGCGCGTAACCGATGCCCAATCACTGGAACTGGTGAAGCAGGCTGCCGGACGTTTGCAGCTGGACATCACCGCTCGCCTGTCGATGAGCCTGAATAACACCCCGCTGCAGGGCGCGCACATCAACGTGGTAAGCGGTAACTTTATTATTGCCCAGCCGCTGGGCGTCGATGATGGCGTGGACTACTGCCACAGCGGCCGTATTCGTCGTATCGATGAAGAAGCCATCCATCGTCAGCTGGATAATGATGCCATTGTGCTGCTCGGCCCAGTCGCGGTGTCGGTGACCGGTGAAAGCTTTAACCTGACATCAGAAGAAGTGGCCACGCAGTTGGCGATTAAGCTGAAAGCCGAGAAAATGATTGGCTTCTGCTCTGAACAAGGTGTCACCAACCGCGAAGGTACCATTGTCTCTGAGCTGTTCCCCAACGAAGCGCAGGCGCGTATCGATGAGATGGAGAACGACGGTGATTTCCTGTCAGGCACCGTGCGTTTCCTGCGCGGCGCGGTGAAAGCCTGCCGCAGCGGCGTGCGTCGTAGCCACCTGATCAGCTATCAGGAAGATGGCGCATTGATTCAGGAACTGTTCTCGCGTGACGGTATTGGTACCCAGATTGTGATGGAGTCCGCTGAGCAGATTCGTCGCGCCACCATCAACGATATTGGCGGCATTCTCGAATTGATTCGCCCGCTGGAGCAGCAAGGCATTCTGGTGCGTCGCTCACGCGAGCAGTTGGAAATGGAGATCGACAAATTCACCATTATTCAGCGCGACAATCTGACCATCGCTTGTGCCGCACTCTATCCGTTCCCGGATGAGCAGATTGGTGAAATGGCCTGCGTGGCGGTGCATCCCGATTACCGCAGTTCTTCACGCGGTGAGCTGTTGCTGGAGCGTGTGGCGCTACAGGCACGCCAGATGGGGTTGAAGAAGCTGTTTGTGCTGACCACCCGCAGTATTCACTGGTTCCAGGAACGCGGCTTTACGCCGGTTGATATTGAATCACTGCCGGAGAGTAAGAAGCAGATGTATAACTATCAGCGCCGTTCGAAAGTGTTGATGGCGGATTTGCGCTAACGGCGGGGAATGCCAGCTAGCGCGGTTAAAGGCAGTTAAAGGCAGCGTAGGGAAGGTTTCGCTAAACGGTCTGGAATTGCCCAACGTCTTAAACTGATAACGTTGTCAGGATGCGCATCCACGCGCATCCAATAAAACATCTGCATTGCCTGCGGTCGGTTTCTTTACCGACCTCAACTCTCGCTCAGAATGACTCTCCGCTTAACCGGTCCAACAATCCGCTGCGACGCTGAGTGCGTAATTGCACCGCACGACGAAATACGCCTTCATCGCTGTAAAGGGTTAACTGTTTGCGCGCACGCGTAATGGCGGTGTAAATCAGTTCGCGGGTGAGTACCGGTAAAAACTGTGCCGGCATCACCAGCGCGGTATGGTCGAACTCCGATCCCTGCGATTTATGCACCGTCATCGACCAGGCCGTATCATGCGCCGGTAACCGGCTTGGCTGTACGGCTTTGATGCTGCCATCCGGCAACGGGAAGAAAACTTTCAGCAGCCCTTCATCATCAAACAGCGTAATGCCAATATCGCCGTTAAACAGCCCAAGCGCGCTGTCATTGCGAGTCACCATCACCGGACGGCCCTGATACCAGCGGCTCCCCCCCAGCGGACGACGAATCAGCTGCATCTGCATCAGTTTTTGCTCAATACGCTGATTTAATCCCTGCACGCCAAACGGCCCTTCGCGCAATGCGCACAGCAGCTGATAATGCCCAAATGCGTGCAGAATCTCTGCGGGCTGTGCTCGCTGGCTCACCAGCCGCAGGAATGGACGGTAGCCTTCTGCGATAGCATTCAGCATTGCCTGATAGGCCTCGCCATCATTGAGTGGCTGGCGAGAAATATCGCTAAAGCCCGCGTTAAATGCCGCATCGACCGCCTTTGGCTCGCCGGCATTGACCGCAGCCGCCAGCTTGCCGATGCCCGAGTTAGCATCAAAGCGATAGCTCTTGCGTAGTAGGCAGATGGCGTCGCGCACGGCTGGCGCGCTGTCATCATCGTGGCCTTCAACCTGGCAACCGGTTAACGCACTCAGCTGGGCTGCACGCGCGACGCTGTATCCCGCTTCCGCACAGCGGCAAATATCGCCCAGTACCGCACCGGCTTCTACTGACGCCAGCTGATCGCGGTCACCAAGAAAAATCACGCGCGCCTGGGGTGGCAGTGCGGCGATGAGATTGGCCATCATGCCCAAATCAACCATTGAGGCTTCATCCACCACCAGCACATCCAGGTGCAGTAAATTACCGGCGTGATAGCGCAGGCGCTGGGTTTCTGGCTGTGCACCGAGTAAACGGTGCAGGGTGGCAGCTTCCGCTGGGAAGCGTTGGCGCTCAGTGTCGCTGACCGGCAGTTTTTGCAGCGCTTTACCGAGCGATTCGGTTAAACGCGCCGCCGCTTTGCCGGTCGGGGCTGCCAGTTGAATGCGCAGTGCACCCTGGCTCAGGCGAATCAATGCCGCCAGCAATTTTGCCACGGTGGTGGTTTTCCCGGTGCCTGGGCCGCCGGAAATGACTGCTGTTTTCTGCGTTAGCGCCACCGCCGCCGCGATTTTTTGCCAGTCATCGGGTTCAGTACCAAACAGGTTATCCAGTACAGCACGCACCTCTCCATCAGGAAATGCCTGCGGAGCAGACTGCGCCTGAAAGAAACGCGCCACCTGCCCTTCATGGTGCCAGAGACGATGCAGATAAAGACGGCCTTCGGTCAGTACAATCGGTGCTGCCTGATCGTTGTTGCTGTTGCTCAGAGCAGGCCAGCCAGCCAGAATTTGCGTCCAGTCCTGCGGTTCACCCGCCGCCAGCCAGATAGCCTGCGCCAGTTCAGGATGGCGGCCATTGAATAACCCTTCACGGCTCAGCTGTGACAGCGGTAAGCAGACGTGCCCCTCACCCGCTTCCGCGCTGAGACAGGCAGCCGCCAGGAGGCGTGCTGGCTGCGTGTCATCCGCCAGCAACAGGGCGAACTGAACATCCAGTGAGCGCAGCAAACGCAGCTCAACCGCCTGTTGAAGTAGCGCTGTAATGCCACTCATGCCGAGGCTCCCTGCCCGCGAAACAGGCTATCCAGTTGTGAAACAAAATCCAGAGTTGGCCGTGTGTGGAATACGCCGTTGGCCGGTGAAGTGCCATCCATGCCACGCAGGAACAGATAAAACACGCCGCCAAAGTGCTGCTCGTAGTCATAATCTGCCACGCGATGTTGCAGATAGCGATGTAGCGCCAGCGTGTAGAGCTGATATTGCAAATCATAGCGGTGGTCGATCATCGCCTGTCTCATCGCTGCTGGCGTATAAGCTTCGTGGCTGTCGCCCAGCCAGTTGGATTTGTAATCCAGCAGGTAATATTTGCCTTGCCAGCGGAACACCAGGTCAATGAAGCCTTTCAACATGCCCTGTACCTCACGAAAATCGAGCGGCGGCGCATCGGACGATAAAGCATCCTGACGGATCAGCGCATCCAGATCATTCGCGGTCAGCAAACCGTCAATCGGCAAGTAGAAACCCATCTCCACGAGTCGATCGCTGGTCTGTACCTGACCGAGCTGTATCCCCTGATCGTTGAGCGGCGTACTCACCACGCGCGCAATCCAATCCGTCAGTATCGGTTGCCAGTACAATGGATAGCCATTCTGCTGCAGATGTTGCTCCAGCAATGCGGCCGTGGGGGGATGTGGGAAATCGAGAGATTCGAACAGTTCATGCAGGAAAGTCCCCGGCGCGGCGCCGCGCGGGAAATGGTGCGGTGTCAGTGCAGCTTCAGCGATCTCTTCCTGCTGTTCTTCGCCTGCGGCTTCCAGATCGAAACGTGGCATCACATCAAGTAGTCGCTGGCTACCGTGTTGCTGCAAGCCTGAGTAGCTGGTGACGCGCCAGGGTTCCACCAGCGTGCGGCTGACGGTGCGGGCGGCCAATGTGTCATGAGCGGGATCAGGCGCGTGCCAGCGTTCGGCTACCTGTTCCTGCACGTGCATCACCTCGGAACCCGCGACATTGTGCTGATTGAGTAAAGTTTCCAGCTGTGCCGCTGTCGCCGCTTCACCACGCTGCAAAAGATGGCCCAGTGCGCTCTTATGCAGATCGCTCTCGCCTTCTTTTTTGCGCGTGCCGCGAAACAGCGGTGCCACACCTACGCTACAGTGATACACCGAACGGGTAAGTGCCACGTACAGCAAGCGCAGGTCTTCGGCCAAACGCTCCTGCTCGGCCATCGCCAGGCTTGCGTCATCAGCCTGCAGATCCAGCACCGCCTCAAAGTTGTCGCGATCGTGATACAGCGCGGTATCCGCCTCGCGGAATCCGGCAGCGAACGGCAGCCACACAAGCGGATATTGCAGTCCTTTAGATTTATGGATAGTGACGATCTGCACCAAATGGCGATCGCTTTCCAGACGCAATTGCTGGCTGGACGACTGGCTGTCCGGGCTGGCTATCTGCTGCGCCAGATAACGCACCAGCGCGTGCGGGCTGTCGAGCTGCGCCGCCGCCTCCTGCATCAGTTCGCCCAGATGCAGCAAATCGGTCAGGCGGCGTTCGCCATTTTCTGAGGCGAGCAGGTTTTCCGCAAGCTGGCGTTCCTGTATCAGCTGGCGCAGCATCGGCAGTACGCCGCGCTGCTGCCACAGCAGTTGCCAGCGGGCAAAAGTCTCTACCAGCTCATCCCAGCCGCGCGCATCCTGATCCAACGCATCCAGCTGTGCCGCATCAAAGGCAAACAGCGAGGTAGCGAGCGCCGTGCGCAGCATACGCTCCTGCTCGGGAGCCAGCACCGCCTGCAATAACCACAGTAACTCGCGCGCTTCCGGCGTGGTGTACACGCTGTCGCGATTCGATAAATAGACCGAGGGAATGCCAAGCTGGTTGAGTGCTTCACGGATCAGATTGGCTTCGTTGCGGCTACGCACCAGCACCGTAATATCCGATGCTTGCACCGGGCGCTGCGCGGCCGCTTTACCCAGCAACGCACGCTGTTGCTGCCCCGCCTGTAACCAGTGGCTGATATCAGCGGCACACTGTCGCGCTAACGCCTGCTGATAATCGCCGACGCTGCACCCGTCGCCCGGTAGCAGCCAGAAACGCAGTGCCGCCTGATCCTGGTTATCCAGTGTGAGAGAAAGCGTCTGATTTGGCTCAGCGAAGTGCACCGGCAAGAAAGGGATAGCATCAAAGACAAAAGGCGCTTCGAGCCGATTGAACAACTGATTGACGCTCTCCACCATTGCTGGCGAAGAGCGCCAGTTGGTGTCGAGGGTGTAATGCGCGCTCACTTCATTGCGCGCGCGGATATAGGTAAAGATGTCTGCGCCACGAAAGGCGTAAATGGCCTGTTTTGGATCGCCAATCAACAGCAATGCATGCTCGGGCTGATTACCGTACAGCGTGCGGAAAATGCGGTATTGCTGAGGATCGGTGTCCTGGAACTCATCAATTAACGCCACCGGGAAACGCTGACGAATCGCCTGCGCCAGCATTTCTCCTGCAGGCTGCTGCAGGGCATCATCCAGTCGGCTCAGGAGATCATCAAAACCCAGCAGTGCCTGCTGGCGTTTTTCTTTCCGTACGGCGGCGCGGATATCCACCAGCGCGCGCGCAATCAGCAAATCGCGCAGTGAAATCGGCTGAGCCAGGAACCGGTCGATGGCTGCAAACAGGGCATGGTGCGGAGGATTTCCCTTTTTGGTTTTCTCCTCCAGCACCTGTTGACCAAAGCGCGCCAGCTCCGCGGGCACCTGATAATCCAGGGTTTCACTCTGTGCCCAGAAACTGACTTTATTCACCCACACCGGCAGATTTTTACTGCTGTAGCTGCGTTTGTCCACGTCGGACTGCCCCACCAGCGTCAGCACCTCTTCACCCACCGCGCGCCACTCGGCTTTCATCGCGTTAATACGCGCCAGGTTTTCGTTGTGGCGCATCGTCAGCGTTTCGTCGTCAGCGGGCGCTAAACGCAGGTTAGGTGATTCGCCTTGCAGCCATGGCCGCAACGTCGCCAGCAATTGCTCCGGACCACTCCACTCACTGACAATCACGCGGGCGATATCCAGTGAGAGTGGATAACAGTGGCGACGCCAGAAATCGGCAGTGGCCTGACGCAGCAGCTGTTGTTCATCTTCAATCAGCTGCTGTTCAAACAGCATGCCGGATTCAAAGGCGTTGAGATTGAGCATGCGCTGACAAAAGCCGTGGATGGTAAAGATAGCCGCTTCATCCATCTGCCGCTCTGCAGCCAGCAGTAGCGATGCCGCTTCTGCAGGTTGCAGCATCTCCAGTAGCAACTGCATCAGCATCGGATTGCGGCTGGTACCGCGAATGCAGGCCAGCCGCAGCTCATGGATGTTGGCACGGATACGTCCGCGCAGCTCTGCGGTGGCTGCCTCAGTAAAGGTCACGACCAGAATTTCCTCGACCGACAGTGGCCGGGCATAGGCATGTTGCCCGCCCAACCCCAGCAATAGACGCAGATAAAGCAGACCAATGGTGAAGGTTTTGCCGGTTCCGGCAGACGCCTCAATCAGCCGCTCGCCACGCAATGGCAGCGTCAGCGGATTGAGCGGTTCTGGCGGCTGAATCAGACTCATTGCGCGTCACTCTTAACCGGCAGGGATTGCTGTAGCTTCTCCACCTGATCCCAGGTCGTGAAGCCCGGCAGAGGTGCATAATCATCTTTGGTGGCGCCATCGTGGCTACCGCCAATCTGCGAAATCATCGCCATGCCCTGCTGTTCCAGCACCGCTTTATGGAAGAAATCGGCCACGCCCTGCGGCGTGAGCTTCTGAATCTGCTCGATGGCTTTTTCACGGGTATCGAAAGCAAAATTCTGCCGATTGAAGTCACGGCTGTAGCGATTCGCTTCTTCATCAAGCGTTTGCGGGCGCTGTTTTAAGTCGTTGATCAGCGCCTGCTGATACTGGGCAAAACCTTCCGGTTTCATGTCGCGCAGGCGTTGTTCAGCCTGCGGATAGAACGCCTCAAAGCGCTGCATCAGATAGGCCGGCTGCTTGCTGTTACTTTGCAGCAGGAAGCCAATCCCCCACTGGCGACCAATCGGCATCTGATACGAGAACACCGCATAGCCCAACTGTTCCTGAGTGCGCAGTTGGTTATAGAACCAGGGTTGGACAATCTGGCTCAACATGGTGCTGTTAGCCATGCTTTGATACTCGTCGTAACCCAGTGGCACGTAGAGTGCTGCCAGTGCAGAATCCGTGCTGCTTCCTGCGGTTTGCAGGTTGGCCTTCATGGCTTTATCGATCACCACGTAATCGCTGTGCCAGTAACTCTGGCCATCGCTGTGCAACTGCTGTTGCAGGTCGGCACCCAGCTGTTTAACGCGATCGGCAGAGAGGTTGCCGACCACCATCATTTCCGGCGTGGCGTTGCGCAGTAACGCATCACGGTAATCCGTCACGTCTTTCAGTGTCAGATCTTTCACCAGCTTACGGCGCGTCTCACGCTGGGTATACGGCAGCTGTGACAGCATCTGCATCGGCTGAATCGCCTGCTCAAAGGCTTTGCCCTTCTCGGCGGCTTCCAGTCGATCCAGATACCAGGATTTTGCCTGTTCCAGCTGCTGTGCATCAGGCTGGAAGCTGGCGTAGCCCTCAACCAGTTTTTTCAGTAACTCCGGCAGACGCTGGGTAAAACCACTGGCGCTGAACACAATGCCGTCATCTTCACCGGTAGAAAAACTGATCCCCCCCACTGACGCCTGCGAGTTCAACTCATCCAGCGCCACGCTTGAGAGATAATCATTCAGGCCAAATAACACCTGCTGACGCGCGTCGCTTATTGCCGCTTTGTTGCGCAGTGCCAGAGTAATGGCTGCCTTTGGTTCACTGGCGTAGAACTGGCTTGGCATCCAGTAGATGCGCATGCTGTCGCCGCTCGTGAGCGCTTCCGGATGCGTATACGTTTTGCCATCGCCAGGGATGATGGAGAAATCGGAAGGAATATACGGATTCAACGCCGGCATCGACAGCTGAATCTGCGTGCCACGCTGCTGCCAGTCACTGAACTGCGCATCACTGATCCTATCGACCTGGTAAGGCGCATTCACAAAGTAGGCTTCTTTGTTGTGCGGCTCATTCGGGCTGATATACCAGATGCGGGCATTTTGCGGTGTCATCTCATCCAGACGAGATTTGATTGCCGCGGGATCGAAGTTATCCGCGAGGTACGGTGCATCCAATGTGTGATCCACCGGCACGCGCAACATGGTATCCACTAACCATTCAATATAATCCATGTCACGGGTGATCGACGGATAGCGGAAATCCAGCGCCAGCACATGCGACACCTCATCGAAATAACCCTTATCGATACCTTTACTACGCAACATGTCGAGGTAGCTAAAGATCGCCGCCACCACTTCATCACGCTGTGCCAGGCCTTTGTCGGTCAGGGAGACCGTGATGGCAAACACGCCGCTGTTGCGGTCCGTCATCGGATCGGCACCGGCATTCACACCGTCGGCCAGCCCCTGCTTTTGCAGCCAGTCGTTAAGGGTGTTTTTACTGCGGTTGCCCAGGATGTAACTGATCAACGTATCGGTTTTGCTGCGGAACTGGTCGCTGTTGTTGGCGATGCGGAATTCAACTTTAAGCTGTTTTCGCGGTTGGGCAGGCACGTAGTGGATGATGATGCCTTTCTGCGCATCGGTCACCACCGGCACTTCGATTTTCGGTACGATGGCCTGATGGTTAGCCACTCGTCCAAAAGTCTGGACCGCAATGTCGGCCATATCTGGCAGCGATTTGTTGCTGTATATCACCGCTTTCATCAGATTGGCAGAGTAGTGGCTGTGATAAAACTCGGTCAGCGCCTGATGCAAATTGCTGTCGGGCTTATCGCGCAGCGTATCAAGGTTACCGCCTGAGTAGCGGGAAGCTGGATGCGCTGGATTCAGGGTTTCCGCCCCGACCTGCGCCATACGCAGGCCGTCGCGCGAACGCGCCATAGTGAGCTCTGCATTAACTGCATGACGCTCACGATCGGCGTTGACCGGATCGAGCAAAGGCTCTGCAATGGCATCGGCCAGACGATCCACCGCCGGTTGCAGTGCATCGTTTTCCACTTCCAGATAGAACGCGGTGCGATAAGACGCGGTACTGGCATTGTGACTGCCGCCGTGTTTTTTCAGGAATTCGGCCAGATTATCCGGTTGCGGATAGCGTTTTGAGCCCATCAACACCATATGTTCGGTATAGTGCGCCAGCCCTAGCTGCTGATTGGGATCGTCCAGCGAGCCGATAGGCAACGTCAGTGCGGCCAGTGATTTAGGCGCTTCTTTGTCAGACACCAGCAACACCGTCATACCGTTAGTCAGCGTGATGGCCTGATAACTGCGCGGATCGTGATCGCTTTTTCGAATCGTTTCATTGATGGGCTGCCAGCCGCGATCGCTATCGGCAAAGGCATTCAGCGCCAGCATGCTCAGCAGCAGCGCTCCCATCCAGCGTGCGTAAATCCGCATTTAAACCCCTTTCTTTACCCTTTACCGCTGGCTGTGTGCCCAGCGGCGCAATAGACAACTTTTTATGATTTTGGGAACTCCCGCAAAAGCGGCGTTACCCAATTGCTATTCATCATCTTGATGCGCAAGGCGCACCGATAAATACCACTGGCGAGCGGCGGCAACAATTACCTGCACCGCCTCATCATCCAGCGTACGGCTCACGCGCTGCAGATAAGGATCGCTGCCTTCGCCCTCCACCTGAAAACCACCCTGCCAGGCTTGCAGCAATTTGTTCAATGCCTTTTTCTGCGTGGCGTCATCGTCCAGCAACTGGCCGGATTTTCGATCAAAACTGGCATCCAGCCACGCGCCACCCGATTTGTTCAGCAACATCAACGGTTCCGTCATCCCCGCCTGATAAGCCGTCACGTATTCGTTCAACAGTGACAGCGCAGACTCAGCGTCGATGGCTTTAAAACGCCAGCGGCTTTGTTTGCGCCCGTACATGCGGCTTTCACCTGTGCCGCCCAACGCGCAGTACACCAGATGCTCCAGCCACAATAGCAGACCATCGTTCATGTTCAGCACACCCGGACGCCAGCGTAACAGTCCATCAGCTTGCACCTGGGTTAACCAACCGGTCAACTGCACCCCATTCAGCGGCAGATTGATTTCCCAACTCTCTGAGGGCTGACGCTGTCCACTCACTTCCGCAGCCACTTCCTGCATCTCTTCGGTCTGGCTCTGCCAGAAAAGTTCCCCAAAAGCACCATAAGGCAGATTGCCCGCAGCGCGATGACGCGCATAAAGCTGCGCGGGATCCTCACCGTTGACCAGGGTATTCAGTAGTTGCGCATTGATTTGATAACGCTCCAGACTATCCGGGGCAAACGGCTCGCTGTCCGGCAATTCGCTCTCTTCCATCCAGAAAGCCACGCCCAGCCGCTGTTGGAACCAGGCCCGTACCGGATGACGCCAGAAGCGCAGCAATTGCTCAAGCGAGAGCGTTTCCAGCGGCAGTGGCGGCAACCTTTGCACAAAGTCTGGCTGTGCCACGCCATTGCCGGTGGCAGCGGGCAACCATTCTGCGGCGAAGCTCTGGCCGTAAGCGTCAGGGCGGAAGTTCTCCGCTGCAAAGGGCATGCGGCTGTGGAGCTTCTGTAAATGCTCACGTACACGCTGCTCGCTGACGTCGGGTTCGCACGCTTCATCGCCTGGCAGACAAAAACTCTGACCAAGATAATCCACCAACTCTGTCACCAGCACGGAGGGATAACGCTCGGTGTTGTCCTGAATCGCGCGGCCGATATAGCTGATGTAGAGCTGATGCTGTGCCGAAATCAGGGCTTCAAGGAACAGATAGCGGTCATCATCACGGCGGCTGCGATCGCCTTTGCGTGCCTGCTGCTGCATCAGGTCAAAACCGAGCGGTGCCAGCGTGCGTGGATAGACGCCATCGTTCATCCCCAGCAAGCAGACGACTTTGAACGGAATCGAACGCATTGGCATCAGGGTACAGAAGTTTATCGGCCCGGCCAGGAAGCGCTGACTGATACGCTGCTGATCGAGGCGCGACCGCAACTCATCACGCAGTAAGGTGACGGGAATCGGTTGCTGATAATCAGCCTGCGTGCCCTGCTCAATAATCTGTTTCCACTGGGTTTCAACCAGCAGTAATGCTGCGTCGCTTTCGGCATCGCCGTTGAAGAAGCTGTCGATCAGCTCGCGGCAGAGCGGCAACCACTCCGGTAGCGTACGCTCGCCGGTCAGTCGGGTGCGCCACGACTCTAAGCGAGAGAGCAATTCGGCCAGATGCCCGGCCAGTTCGGCAATCAATCCGCTGGATTCGTCGTAAGGCAGAATGCCCTGCCAGTCACCGTTGCGGCTTTCCAGCGCGTAACCCAGTAGCATGCGCTGCAGGCCGAAGCGCCAGGTATGTTGACCGGTGGCAGGCAGTGCCAATGCTTCGACGCTGGCATCATCCAGCCCCCAGCGAATACCGGATTCCATCACCCAACGGCGCAGCAGGCGCAAACCGCTTTCATCCACCGAGAAGCGCTGCGCCAGCGCAGGCACTTCGAGCAGTGCCAGCACTTCTTCGGAAGCAAAGCGGCTGTCTGGCAGCGCCAGCAAGCTTAATAAGGCCAGAATCGCCGGATGTGCCTGGCTGGCGCGGCGATCCGAGATGGCAAACGGCAGATAACGATCCGCAGGCGCACTGGCAAACGCCGCCTGAATGAAGGGCGCGTAGCTATCGATATCCGCCACCATCACGATGATGTCGCGCGGTTTAAGATCGGGGTCGGCCTCCATCAGCGCCAGCAGATGATCCTGTAACACTTCCACTTCACGCTGAGCGCTATGACACACCTGCAGCGTGATGGTGCGATCATCAGGGTCGAGCACCCGTTTTTTGTGGCTGTTACCCAGTTCATCGGCATGCAAACCGATCACGGCGTGGTCATCCAGGTTGAGCAGGTCGGCTTGCAGACTGTGCAGCAGGTTGTCCTGCGGCATCTCAACAAAGGCATCAATATCGTTAGCGGCGGATTCCATCTGACTCAGCAGAAACAGATTATCGCGCCCCAGTTTGCCCCACGAGGCCAATAATGGATTGGTGAGTTGCTGCTCGCCGAGTTCATTGAACAGCGTTGGGGCAGCTTCGGGATCGCGGAACAGCGACTGCGCTTCGTCAGACTGCATGCGGCGACGTTTGCGGCTCTGCAATTTCGCGAGGAAAGCGTAATCCTGAATATCGCCCCAGTAGTGGCGGCAGGGATTGGTAAACAGCAGATGAATATCGATATGGCGGCCAAGCGCTTCCAGCGCCTGCAAATACACCGGCGGCAGCGCGGAGATGCCACAAATAAACACGCGCTGCGGCAATCCCGCCGGTGGCGTTTCGGCCCGCTCCAGCGCATGGATAAAGCGCGCATACAGGTTGGCACGGTGCCACATCGGCTGGCCCAATTGTTCAGTGAACGCCACCAGATCGCGCCACAGCGGTGCCTGCCACTGTTGGGCATCGCTCAAGCCGTCGATGAGTTCTCCGCGCTCCCAACTGTTGAGCCAGTCAGATCGATACACCAGATACTGGTCAAACAGATCGGCCACGCGGGCGCTGAGCTGATAAAGCTTGCGCTTGTCATCGTCATCATTGAGGTAGTGACGCAACGGCTGAAAGGCCTCCTGCTCCAGCAAGGTGGGCAAGCGATGCATCAATTTCCAGCTCATGCTGGCTTTAGTGAAAGCGCTCTCCTTTGGAATGCCGGGCAGCACTTTGACAAACATGTTCCAGATAAAGGTCGCAGGGAGCGGAAAGTCGATATTCGCTGCAATACCAAAACTGTTTGCCAGTTCCATCTGCAGCCACTGCGCCATGCCGGGGCTTTGCACCAGCACCTGTTCGGCCGCGAACGCATCGTTCAGCGGCTGGTTTTCAATCAGAATACCTGCCAGATTTTTCAACAGATCAAGCTGATTGGAGTGGTAAACCCGGAACATAAATCTCCTTGAGAGGGAAAACAGCGCAGCCTGGTCACTCTACCCTGTATCGCTAACGATGCCTATCGCCGAGGTCACCTTAGTGACAATTGAGCTGAGCCAGGCTGGCACTGCGCTGTTGCGAGCCCGTCACCGTGATACGCTCCAGCACGCATCCTATGCCCACACTCTGCTGCTGACGATCGATCTGCCAGCCCGCCACCTCACGCCCCAGCAAGGCTTGTCCGGCAACCTGCCACGCCTGACGCTGCTGCCACTGTTGACTAAACCCTAAGGCCAGCGCGCGATGGTATTGCATCAGCGTGCTGATGGTCATCGCCAGCAGCAGCATCGCCACCAGCGTTTCTGCCAGGCTAAAGCCCTGCTGATCCTTCCTGCGGCTGGCAGTGCTCAGGTTTAGACAATGGACAGTAGTCAATCCAGCCGTGCACCTGGGGATGCAGCCGTTGGTTGCGTGGCGAGACCCATTGCCAGAGGCGGAGTTCACTCTTTTCATCCTGACCCGATAACAGCGCATTGCCCTCCTCCATCTGCAATAAGCAGCTTAACCACTGGTGTACGGGCTGTTGCTGACATTGCCAGCCGGACGCCTCTGGCCAACTCTGCATCAGTCCCCATTGCAGCGCAGCCTGTGCCTGCGCAAAATCTTTATGGTGCTGCTGCGTATCGGCCACCAGCACCATACCCTGTGACAACTGCGTGCGTGTGGCATGCAGCGTCAGGCTGCCGAGCAGTAACAGCATCAGCACCATGCCCAGCGTGCTGTTGCCGTGCTGGCTCATAAGTTTCGTCCTTCAATCCAGTGCTCCACCTGCAGGCTTTGTGTACCCGATCGCCCCGTCAGATGGAGCATTAATCGGGTGCCTTGCCGCACCACGCTAAAATGTTCGATGGTGAGGAAAGCGGGATCGGTTAGGCGTTCCCAACCGTTGCCGTTGCAGTTATCCACCGCGCGCTGCATTTCCAGCTGCCCGCTGCGCAACCGATAGCCGTAAAAGTCGCTGTCACTGCTGCCCACATCTTCCCAGCGCCCATTGCTGTTTTCATCCCAGCGCAGCAGGACACAGCTGCCACCTGCAACGAGTGTGAGTGCCGGTCCGTTACATTGCCCACGACAGTACCCTGCACGCTGTAACGCCTTTTGCAGCGTATGGGAAAGCTGCTGTAGCTCCTGTTGCAATTGCACGCGCTGCTGCAGGCGCAGATTTTGCTCCAGCAGCAGCGGCAAAAATCGGCCCACACTCACCATCAATATCGCGCCTACTGCCAGAGCAATCAGCATTTCCAGCAGGCTGAAACCGGCCTCCGCTACTCGCACCCTTTTTCTCCGGTCTGGCAGGCGCGAATACGTGCTCGCGCAGAGATAATCACCCGCCAGCGACCGGCCGCATTTTCAATCTCAATGCTGCCAGGGCGCGCTACGTCACGCCGTCCAAAGAAACCCGGCTCGCCGATGATGGCACTGAAGCGTACCCCGGCATGCGGCGGTGCTAGCCACCAGCGTGAAGGCAGTTCACAGCCCTCCGCCGGTTTTACACCTACGCCCAAACAGCCGCGTTCGCCGGGAATCAGCCACAAATTGAGATCGCTGTTATGCCCGCTCGCATGGGCGCGCAGCCGTAACAGAAAACCCTGCAGCTGCAGCACGCTATCGCGCAGTTGTTGATGCTGCTGCCAGCGCTGCCAACTGTGCAGGGCGCCGAGGCTGAGTATGCCGGCGATCACCATCACCAGTAGCAGCTCCGGTAGGGTGAAACCGAGGTTTGCGTGTTTGTTCATGGCAGCCAATGTGCGCTTCAATCGAACAGGCAACAAGGCATCAAGCGGCAGGATGGAAAGCGTCGCGCAGGCTGTTTTCGCGCGGTACAGGCAGAGACAAATTTTTGCGAGGAGGATACAGATAACAGAGATAAAAAAGCCCCGCACAGTGGCAGGGCTTCAGCGTGATGACGCGTGCGTTTACACCGCAACCGGCGCTTTAATGGCCGGATGCGGGTCGTAACCCTCAATCTCAAAATCTTCAAAGTTGTAATCGAAGATAGAAGCAGGTTTACGTTTGATCACCAGTTTCGGCAGCGGGCGTGGCTCGCGCGTCAGCTGCAGCTGTGCCTGCTCCAGATGATTGCTGTACAGATGGGTATCGCCACCGGTCCAGACAAAATCACCCACTTCCAGATCGCACTGCTGCGCCACCATATGCACAAGCAGCGCATAGCTGGCGATATTGAACGGCAGACCAAGGAAGATATCGCATGAGCGCTGATAGAGCTGGCAAGAGAGCTTGCCGTTTGCCACGTAGAACTGGAAGAAGGCATGACAGGGTGCCAGCGCCATCTGATCCAGCTCGCCCACGTTCCATGCCGATACGATGATGCGGCGTGAATCGGGATCGCGCTTCAACTGCTCAATCACTTTGCTAATCTGGTCGATCTCTTCGCCTGACGCACTGCCCCAGCTGCGCCACTGCTTACCGTAGACCGGACCTAAATCGCCGTTCTCATCCGCCCACTCGTCCCAAATCGTCACCTTGTTATCTTTCAGGTAGCTGATGTTGGTTTCACCTTTCAGGAACCACAGCAGCTCATGAATGATCGAACGCAGGTGTACTTTCTTGGTGGTGACCAGCGGAAAACCGTCCTGCAAATTGAAACGCATCTGGTGGCCGAAAATCGACAGGGTGCCCGTACCGGTACGGTCGGCTTTCTCTGCGCCTTCATTCAGCACATGTTGCATTAAATCCAGATACTGTTTCATTTTACCTCACGAGTTTGTTGCTGCGGACGACGACGGAACGCCCAGATCATCATAATCACACCGGCCAGAATCATTGGGATCGAGAGAATCTGCCCCATGCTGATGCCGCCTTCAAACAGGCCCAGTTGGGCATCCGGCTGGCGGAAGAACTCGACGATGATGCGGAAAGCGCCATAGCCAATCAGGAACAGGCCAGAGACGCTGCCCATCGGGCGCGGCTTGCGAATAAACAGGTTGAGGATGATGAACAGCACGATACCTTCGAGGAACAGCTCATACAGCTGCGAAGGATGACGCGGCAACACACCGTAAGTGCTCAGCAGCTGCTGATACTGCGGGTTGTTGGCCGCCAGCGCAATATCTTCACTGCGCGAACCCGGGAACAGCATCGCAAATTTGAAGTTAGGATCGACACGGCCCCACAGCTCGCCGTTGATGAAGTTACCGAGACGACCGGCGCCCAAACCAAACGGAATCAGCGGCGCAATGAAATCAGACACCTGGAAGAAAGTACGTTTGGTACGACGCGCAAACACCAGCATCACCACGATCACTCCAATCAAGCCGCCGTGGAACGACATACCGCCATCCCAGACTTTGAACAGATAGAGTGGATTATCGAGGAACAGCGGCAGGTTATAGAACAGCACGTAGCCGATACGGCCACCGAGGAACACGCCGAGGAAGCCCGCATACAGCAGGTTTTCCACTTCTTCTTTTTTCCAGCCGCTGCCGGGTTTGTTGGCACGGCGCACCGCCAGCCACATAGCAAATACAAAGCCCACCAGATACATCAAACCGTACCAGTGAAGCGAAATCGGTCCGATGGAGAAAATTACCGGATCGAATTGGGGAAACGAAATGTAGCCGTTAGTCATCTTTCACCATCGTTTTTTCTGCCCTGAAACGGGTCTGGCTAAGGGGTCATACCATAAAAGGCTGCGCATGATAGCACAGCCGCTTTTCACAATTGCCGCGGAAATGTAAACGCCGTTAACGACCGCCGCGAATCAAACCGCCCAGGCCACGTCGCTCCATAAACGCGGACACCAGATGGCGCACTTCTGAAGCGGTATGGGCCGCCACGCCATTTTCACTAAGCTTCTGCGTTTCCTCGTGATCGAGGTGGCGCAACAGATACTTCACGCGCGGAATGTTTTTACCGTTCATGCTGAGGTGGTGATAACCCATGCCCACCAGCAGCGCCACGCACATCGGATCGCCAGCCATTTCACCACACAGGCAGAGTTCCAGTTTGGCCTGACGGGCTTCGTGGGCAATGCTCTGCAGCGCGCGCAGCATCGCCGGATGCAGCGGATCGTAAAGGTTCGCCACACGCGTGTTATTACGGTCTACCGCCAGCAAATACTGCGTCAGGTCGTTGGTGCCCACCGAAATAAAGTCCACGCGATCCGCCAGATGCGGGATCATGAAAAGCATGGAGGGCACTTCGATCATCACGCCAATACGCGGTTTCGGGATCACATAGCCCAGCATCTCTTCCACTTCGCGACCGGCACGATCGATCAGGCGACGTGCATCGTCGATCTCATCGATATGGCTGATCATCGGCAGCAGAATGCTGAGATTGCCGGAGGCCACGTTGGCACGCAGCATGGCACGTACCTGCACCAGGAAAATTTCTGGCTGATCGAGCGTCAGACGAATGCCGCGCCAGCCGAGGCAAGGATTTTCTTCACTGATCGGCATGTAAGGCAGCTGTTTATCGGCGCCGACATCCAGCGTACGCAACGTCACCGGCTTATCGTAGAACAGTTGCAGCATGCCTTGATATTGCGCGACCTGCTCCTCTTCCGACGGGAATCCGTTGTGCAGCATAAATGGAATTTCTGTGCGGTACAGGCCGATGCCATCCACCCAGTTATCCAGCTTCTGCTCATGCTCAGGGCTCAGGCCCGCATTCAGCATCACCTGCACCCGTTCGCCGCTTTTCAGCTCGCCGGGCTGCTCCACCACACCTTCAGCCATTTTGCTCAGCGCATTTTCTTCGCTGATCAAACGCTGATACTCCTGCACCAGCACGGGTTCAGGATCGATTAACAACTCGCCGCGATAGCCATCGACAATCAGCAGGCGTTTGTTGAGCTGCGCAGGGATGATATCCGCACCCATGACGGTGGGGATGCCCATCGCGCGCGTCAGAATAGCCGCGTGGGAATTGGCCGCACCGTCGCGCACTACCACACCGGCTAAACGCTCCGGTGGCAGCTCTGCCAGCGTGGTGGCGGTGAGTTCATCGGCCACCAGCACGAAGCGCTCAGGCCAGGCATTGGTGCCGACCAGCGTATCGTCGAGATGGAATAGCAGACGTTGTCCGAGCACGCGCAAATCGCCCGCACGCTCGCGTAAATATTGATCCTGCAGGCTGGCAAACTGTTCGGCGAACTTCTCGATCACCGTTTTCACCGCCCACTCGGCAACCGATCCACGATCGATCTCAGCAAAGAGATCTTTTTTCAGGCGGGCATCGGTTAACAGGTGCGAGTAAAGATCGAAGATCGCCGCACTCTCTTTCTGCACGCTGGCGGTAAAGCGCTTGCTAAAGCGGCGGAATTCATTGCCTGCCTCACCCATCGCCAGCACCAGACGCTCGCGTTCACGCTGCACATCCAGCGTTGAGGCCGCAGAAACCTGATCCAGCAAGGGCTGGGTTTCATCGACCCAACCAGGCGCAACCGCTACACCAGGCGCCGCCGCAATGGCTTTCACCCGCGTCTGGCGGAACTGACCAAACAGTTGACCGAGCTGTGATTGCGATAACAAGCCCGCCATCTGTGTGGCAAGCGTCACCAGGAAAGATTCTTCGCTTTCGTCGAACTGACGATGTTCGCGCTGCTGAACCACCAGTACGCCAAGCAGTTGGCGACGGCTGATGATCGGCACGCCAAGGAAAGAGCGGTAACGCTCTTCTTTAACAGAAGGAATGTATTTGAAGCTGGGATGGCTTTGTGCGTCGGCAAGGTTGATCGGCTCGGCTAAACGTCCGACGAGCCCGACAATACCTTCATCAAACGCCAGCGTGACTGTGCGACCGCGCGGCTTTTTCAGCCCGCGCGTCGCCATCAGGTAGTAGCAACGACGATCGTGATCTGCGAGATAAACCGAGCAGACCTCGGTTTCCATCGCAAGGCAAATTTCGTTTACCAGAATGTCGAGTGCTTCATTCAGACGCGGAGCACTCGCCACTTTCTCTACTATTTCGCGCAACTGAGTGAGCATAAAGGGCGTGGCCTATCCTCTTTTACGTCGATGAGCGGCATTGTTATTACGCTGCCCCGCACTCTCCTGCATAGACATCACCACGCCAGCGAATTCTTTCATCACGCGGCGATAGACATCGCGCTTAAAAGAGACGACCTGACGCACCGGATACCAAAAGCTGACCCAGCGCCAACCATCAAACTCCGGCGTGCTGCTGTGTTGCACATTGATCTCCGCGTCACTACACATCAACTGCAGAAGAAACCACTTTTGTTTCTGGCCGATACACACCGGCTTTGTGTCCCAACGCACCAAACGTTTTGGCAACTTGTAACGTAACCAGTTACGGGTTGAAGCAAGTATTCGAACATCTTTGCGGTGTAAACCCACTTCTTCGAACAGTTCGCGATACATCGCCTGTTCAGCGGTTTCACCCGGATTGATGCCTCCCTGAGGAAATTGCCAGGAGTGCTGTCCAAAGCGCCTGGCCCATAACACTTGTCCTTGCCTGTTACAGATTACGATACCAACATTCGGGCGGTAGCCATCATCATCGATCACTGGACTACCTCAAAGCTAAATTTGAATAGCCTGATTGTTTCACACTCCTTACAGGCGGTAAACCACTGGATATCCGGGGCGATAGCCGAATAAAAACAGGATAACTCACAGAGTTTAGCCAAGTTATAAACAGCGGAGCGGTTTTCAGGGCGATCTTATTCACCTTTTCTGTGGATAGCTTTGTGCAGAACACGGGAATGAGTTGAATAACCACTTCGGAAAATTCTCATAAGGCAGACTAAGAATAGCACTAAAAACACCATTAATCATAGTGATAGGAAAAAATGACAGTGTTGTTTCAACGCGGATCACTTTCTAATTATCCTCAGGTTCCATTCGCTGCTCAAAGATCCACCAGCGTCGCTTTTATCCACAGATAATGCCCTAAACCTGGTCAAAGAAAGGAAAAAAAGCGTTCAAATCGCTAAAGTCAAGGCTGTAAATCGAAACAGGGGTGCTCTGTGAGGGGGGTTATCCCACCATTCTGTGGATAAGTAGTCTGGAGATCCTGTTCATTGTCGATAACAAACTGGGATAACCTTGCCATAGCATCCACAACCGTCCGGCAATGCAAATAAAAAAGCACGCTTAATCATGCTATTATCACGGTTATTCACGCTGCGCGCATGTGGAAAACTCGTCCCCGCCAGCGCTGTACATCCTTTAACCAATATGAGTTTTGCCATGAATTCCCCCGTTTTATTGCCGCCGCCACCACAAGATGAAGCGGAATTACTGCAACGTGCACAACAGCTGGCAGGCCAGACGTTTGCCGCACTGGCAGCTCAGCTGGGTTTGCCGGTGCCAGCCGATTTGAGGCGGGATAAGGGCTGGGTTGGCATGCTGATTGAGCTGCACCTTGGTGCCAGCGCGGGCAGCAAAGCGGAGCAGGATTTCGCCCATCTCGGTATCGAACTCAAGACCATCCCCGTAGATGCGCTGGGCAAACCGTTGGAAACCACCTTTGTCTGCGTTGCGCCTCTGACCGGCAACAGCGGCGTAACCTGGGAGACCAGCCATGTGCGCCACAAGCTGGCTCGCGTTTTGTGGATCCCGATTGAGGGTGACCGTGCTTTGCCCCTCGCGGATCGTCGAGTGGGATCGCCGCTGTTATGGCAACCGAGCGAAGAAGAAGATCAGCAGTTGCGTGAAGACTGGGAAGAGTTGATGGATATGATCGTGCTGGGCCAGGTGGAACGTATTACCGCCCGTCACGGCGCCTGGCTGCAGATCCGCCCGAAAGCGGCCAACAGCAAAGCGCTGACGGAAGCCATCGGTGAGCATGGAGAGCCTATAATGACCTTACCGCGCGGTTTCTATCTTAAGAAAAGCTTCACCGGACCGCTGCTGGCACGCCATTTTCTACTGTAAGTCAGGCGTATCGGGTGCGTATAATCGCCGTTTAATTTTCGTTTAGGATTGAATGATTCATGTTTGACTGGATTGCTGATCCCAATGCCTGGCTGGCACTGGGAACATTGACCATTCTGGAAGTGGTTTTGGGTATCGACAACATTATCTTCCTGTCGCTGGTTGTCGCTAAGTTGCCGAAACACCAGCAAAACAAAGCTCGCCGCCTCGGTTTAATGGGTGCCATGCTGATGCGACTGGGTCTGCTGGCGTCCATTGCCTGGGTAGTCCGTCTCACCAATCCGCTGTTTACCCTGATGGATCACAGCTTCTCTGCGCGCGACCTGATCCTGCTGTTTGGTGGTCTGTTCCTGCTGTGGAAATCCAGCATGGAGATTCATGAAACCATCGAAGGCGCCGAAGGTGAGCACAAAACCAACGTCCACTCCTTCTTCGGCGCGATCGTTCAGATCATGTTGCTGGACATTATTTTCAGCCTCGATTCGGTGATCACCGCTGTCGGCTTGTCCGATCATCTGTTCATCATGATGGCTGCCGTGGTCATTGCCGTGTTGATGATGATGTTTGCCGCACGCGCCATTGGTGAATTTGTTGAGCGTCATCCCTCGGTGAAAATGCTGGCGCTGGCATTCCTGATTCTGGTCGGCTTTACCCTGATTCTGGAGAGTTTCGGTATCCATGTACCAAAAGGTTACATTTATTTTGCCATGTTCTTCTCCATGGCCGTGGAGTGCCTGAACCTGATGCGCAGCAAGAAAAGCGCGGCTTAACGATGTCAAGGGCGAGCGCATCTCGCCCTTTAATTTTAGGAATGATGCGATTACGTCAGCCAGCGAAAGCATTTATTACTACACTTTTGCAGTTGAAGTAGGTTGAGGGAGATAAGAATGAAAGGGTTGGTGAGTGTCGTGGGTATTATGCTGGTCGCGCTGACGTTGAGTGGTTGCAGCAGTGATTACGTGATGGCGACCAAAGATGGCCGTATGATTAAGACTGATGGCAAACCGTCCATCGATAAAGAGACAGGTTTGGTGCAGTACACTGACGATCAAGGTCATGTGATGCAGATCAATGGTGACGAGGTCTCCACCATCATTGAGCGTTAAGTGCCAAATTCGATTGCCTGCACGATTTTTTCCCCAGTGCAGGCGATTTCCCGAACTTTCCCCCCTTCCTTCCGCGCCGCTTCACAGGATATAGTCCCAGAGGACACAACATTCCCTTTCATAATGAAAAAAGGAAGCCGGCAATGCATTATCACCGCATCCCCCACAGTACGCTGGAAGTCAGCCAACTGGGGTTAGGAACCATGACGTTTGGTGAGCAAAACAGCGAAGCCGACGCCCACGCGCAACTCGATTACGCGATTAGCAGTGGCATCAACCTGATTGATACCGCTGAAATGTATCCGGTGCCGCCACGCCCGGAAACCCAGGGATTAACCGAACAGTACATTGGCAGCTGGCTGAAGAAGCGCGGCAGCCGTGACAAGATCATTCTGGCCAGCAAAATTGCCGGTCCGGTGCGCGGCGCAGATGCGTCGATTCGCCCTAACCAGGCACTGGATCGCAAAAACATTCGCGAAGCGCTGGATGCCAGCCTGAAGCGTCTGAACACCGACTATCTCGATCTCTACCAGCTGCACTGGCCGCAACGTCAAACCAACTACTTCGGCAAACTGGGCTACCAGTACAGCGAAACCACCGCCAACGTGACGCTGCTGGAAACGCTGGAAGCGCTGAATGAGCAGGTGCGTGCGGGTAAGATTCGCTACATCGGCGTGTCTAACGAAACCGCATGGGGGGTGATGCGCTATCTGCAGCTGGCTGAGAAGCACGAGCTGCCGCGTATTGTGACCATTCAGAACCCTTACAGCCTGCTGAACCGCAGCTTTGAAGTCGGCCTGGCGGAAATCAGCCAGCATGAAGGGGTTGAACTGCTGGCTTACTCAAGCCTGGCGTTTGGGACGCTGAGCGGCAAATATCTGAATGGTGCTAAACCTGCCGGTGCGCGTAACACCCTGTTCAGCCGCTTCACCCGCTACAGCGGTGAGCAGTCGAATCAGGCGATTGCCGCTTATGTTGGTCTGGCGAAGAAGCACAATCTGGATCCGTCACAGATGGCACTGGCTTACGTCCGCCAGCAGCCATTTGTCGCCAGTACCCTGCTGGGCGCGACGACGCTGGAACAGCTGAAGATTAACGTGGAGAGTTTCAACCTGACGCTGAATGCCGATGTGTTAGAGGAACTGGAAGCGATTCATCGTCAGTATACTTACCCGGCACCTTAACGGGATATCATCGTTGCGGCGTAAAGGTTTGCGTCGCAACGACCTGCAGCATTGATGGCCTGTGGCTAAGACTTTGGCCCGATGTGCCTTGATGCACACCCTACAGGCGTATGACGCGGTTTTGATTGTGTGCACCCGAATGCGCGCATTTCGGATCTGTGGTCGCCATTGCTGGCGACCTGGTTTTTCAACGCACCGCCTTAACGGCGCGATTTCCACCACAGCAACGCAATCGCCACAGCAAAAATCCCACCGAACCCAATACCGGTTGCCACTGCAGGTGCACCCAACTTAACAGCGATGGTGTACAGCGCCAGCATCACCAACATCGCGATGTTTTCACCGAAGTTCTGCACGGCAATCGCGTTGCCCGCGCCCACCGAATCTTTACCGCGCTCCTGCAGCAACGCATTAAGTGGCACCACAAAGAAGCCCCCCAGCGCACCAATCACCATCAGAACCAGATAGGCATTCAGCAAGCTGGTTTGCAGTGAGAACACCACCACCATCACGCCAATCAATATCCCGGCGGGCATGCAGCGGCGCACGGTTTGCAGCGTCACCAGTTTCGCCGCCGCGGCAGCGCCAATCACAATCCCGATCGCCACCATGGCATTTAACGTGGTGGGCGTTTTATTGTCGGTGATACCGAGCGCCACGGGCACCCACAGCACCAGCAGGAAACGCAGCGTCACGCCTGCGCCCCAGAACATGCTGGTGCCGAGCAGGGAAAAACGCGTCTCGCCGTTACGCCACAACAGCAAAGCGGATTCTTTGAAACTGCGGAACATGGCACCAAACTGCCAGCTCTGACCCGGTCGTGCCGCCAACAGCTTAGGAATAAAGATATTCGCCACCACTGCCAACGCGTAAGTGAGTGCACACACAATCAGCGCGGCCAGCAGATTCCAGTCCGCCAGAATACCGCCCGCCACTGAACCCAACAGGATGGCAGCAATGGTAGAGGACTCCATCAGACCGTTGGCCTTCACCAGTCGTTCACCGCTGGTGATCTCGGTGAGGATGCCGTACTTAGCAGGCGAGTAGGATGCCGCACCAATACCCACCAGCGTATAGCCAAGGAATGGATTGAAGCCAAAACAGATAATCAGTGCGCCCAGCAGCTTGAGGCTGTTGGCGAACATCATCACCCGGCCTTTGGCAAAGCTGTCAGCCATCTGCCCGACAAACGGCGCCAGAAGAATGTAAGTGGCCACAAACATCATCTGCAGAATCGGCTGGCTCCAGTCGGGATAGAGCTGACTTTTCAGCACCGCCAGCGTGGCAAACAGCAGCGCGTTATCGCCAAACGCGGAGAAAAACTGCGCCACAATCACCGCCATCATATTGCGTGACAGTAACGGTGAATCGGGATTAACCGCCTGACTCATGCTTGATCCTCTTCGGCCAGCTGTTTCAGGCTGACGTAGTCTGGTTTACCGCTACCCAGCAGCGGCAGCTGTTTCATAAAGCGAATGTCACGCGGCACAGCCAGTTCTGGCGCACCGATATCGCGGGCGGCTTTAAGCAGTTGCTCACGCCCCAGTTCGCTGTCAGTAGTGAACAACACTAAGGCTTCACCGCGATGACCGTCAGGGCGCAGTGACGCGGCATGCTGCTTCTCGCCCGAGGCTTTCAAAGCGATCTGTTCGACGCTTTCCAGTGACACCATCTCACCGGCAATTTTGGCGAAGCGTTTGGCACGGCCCTGAATCTGACAGAAGCCACCTTCATCGAAGCTAACAATGTCGCCGGTATCGTACCAACCGACTTCCATCTCGCCTTCACCGTTATCGGCTACTGGCTTCTCCAGCACGCCAGGATTCTCGACGCGCAGATAACCGTTCATGATGTTCGGACCACGCAGTTGCAGACGACCGCCCTGCTCAATACCCGGCACGGAGATCAAACGTGAATCCATGCCGGGCAGAATACGACCCACGGTGTGAGGTTTCGCCGCCATCGGCACGTTGATTGCCACCACTGGTGCACACTCGGTGACGCCGTAGCCTTCAAGAATACGAATGCCGTACTTCTCGGCGTAGATTTGGCGCGTGCCTTCCTGCAACTTCTCTGCACCCGCTACCACATAGCGCAGGCGTGCAAAATCATACGGATTGGCAAAGCGCGCATAGTTGCCGAGGAAAGTCGACGTCCCAAACAGCACGGTGCAGTTACGGTCATACACCAATTCGGGCACGATGCGGTAATGCAGCGGGCTCGGATAGAGGAACACCTGCGCGCCGGTCAGCAGCGGCGTAAACAGGCCGACCGTAAGGCCGAAAGCGTGGAATAGCGGCAGCGCCGACATAAAGCGATCGCGCGGGGTGAAATCCGCCACGGTGCGAATCTGTTCAACGTTAGCCAGCAGGCTTTTGTGCGAGTGCACCACGCCTTTGGGATTACCCTCCGAACCCGAAGTGAACAGTACCATCGCGGCATCTTCCGGCTGCTGCCTGACCTGTGCGCGACGTGGCATCAGCAGGTGCGCCAGAATCCACAACTTGTCTTTGAGCGTGACGGTGTCTTTAAGGTCTTCGAGGTAGATCCAGTGGACTTCAGTTAAGCCTTGCGGCAGGTGCTCCAGGTTGCCTTTCCCAAGGAACTGGCGCGAGGTGAACACGGTTTTGACCTGCGAAGCGGTGAGCGCCGCGCGCATGCCGTTGACGCCCGCGGTGTAGTTGAGCATCGCCGGGATACGCCCGCGCAGTGACGCCCCGAGGATCGCCGCCGCCGTGACGGTGGCATTGGGCAGCAGCAGACCAACGTATTCACCCTGCTGGCTGTAACGCTCAAGAATTCGACCGACACCGAGCGATTTTTTCAGCAGCCCGGTGTAGCTATCCGGCTTGAAGTTGATGTCTTCGATGCAAGGTTTAGTCAGGCCATAACGCTGGCGTGCATTAAGGAAGGCTTCAAACAGCGTTTCCCGTGGACGCACCGCCATGCGCGCTTCCATCATCACATGATGTAAGTGCTCACCCGCCAATACGCGACGATCGCGCGCGCGTTTGGCTTCCGGCATCGGGATGATGGTAGCAGGCAATACGCTCAGGGTAATACGTGGGAACAGGCGACGTTTAAACACCCCTGCCAGTCTGCCAAACGGCGTATATTCCGCGCCTTCAATGCGCATCGGGACCACGGTCGCACCCGATTTCGCCGCGACAAAGCCCGCACCGCTGTAGATCTTCATCAGCGATCCGGTCACGGTGATGCGCCCTTCCGGGAAGATCACCACCGGACGACCCTCATTGATCATGCGTACCAGGTGTTTGATCGACATCGGTTTAGTGGGATCGAGCGGTACGAAGTCGATAATCGGCTTCAGGAGCCGCATAAACCATTGATCGCTGATTGAGGAATAGACGGCGAACACCGGTTTAATCGGCAAAAACAGCGCCACCAAAATGCCATCAAGGAATGACATGTGGTTAGGGGTGATCAGCACTTTTTCTTTGTGCAGTGCGGTGAGATCGCCACGCAGTTCCACCCGCCATAACAGGCGAAACAGGAAACGCAGAACAGTGAATAGCATGCCAGCTCCTTAGCAGCGTTAAAATATGGCGCTTACCTTGCAGGATCTGGCGATTTTCGACAAGTGGCGCGGTGATTTATGGTGAGGAATTGAGGTGGGTGTGGTGTGTAGTCTGTAAAAATTTACCGTTGGGGTGCTGATAATTGTGAAATTCTGCTCAATGTTAATGCCGTCAGGGCTGCACTGGCGAAGCTGGTGATGACGCAGATTGTAATGAGAAAACGGTGATATCGCAGACTGGGGGAGAGAAACCGGTGATAACGCAGTCTGGAGTCGCTTATTAGCTTCAGTGCGTGTTGTTGAAAAATAAGACTATTAGTATCAATGCGTTTTGCAAAAGAGGGAACAGGCTGCACATTGGCTTATGTGTTTAGGAAGAAGGGAACCAGATCATGCATTTGCTCAGTGTTTGGTTCAAAAAGGGCACGATGCTCAAGGCCAAAGCCCCTCTGCGGCGGTCGGGCTATCCACAGCGCTGAGGCTTTTACGTTGGGCCAGGAGCCAGTCGCATGGATGCGACTGGCAGTTCGGGTTGGCCAGGACGGCCTTACCCGAACGGTCCGTAGGCACGACGTGGAAGACGAAGGCACCGCGTCAGCGGCGCGAGGACGGCCCGGCCGCCGCAGAGGGGCTATGGCCCATCCGCGCACCAAAGCAGTCCATTGAACAGAGACGCTATAGCCCACCACGCCGCACCCAAAAAAGCCCACAACAGAATCAACAGCCTCAAACTCAGCTGATCTAAACTGCCAGACAACCTTCATCTATGCTGCTAAAACTCATCCCTGCCAGAACGAATAACACTTATCCCTGCCAACCCCCGCCTAGCGCAGCGATCAACTCAACGCTGCTCACCCACTGGGTGCTCTGCAGTGACAGTAAGCTCTGCTGCTCGCTCAGACTGCTGTTTTCCGTGGTGGCCACATCAAGGTAATCAATCATCCCGGCATCATACTGATTACGCGTCACGCGTGCTGACTCCTGCGCAGCGCTGGTCGCCAGCTGCTGTGAAGCTATCTCGCCCTTCAGCGTATTCAGCTGCACCAGATAATCTTCCACTTCCCCCATCGCCGTCAGCACCGACTGGCGATAATCCGCCACGCTGGCGTCATAGGCGGCGCGGGCCTGCTCCACTTTGGCTGAGGTGGCACCGAAGTCCAGCAGCGTGCCGCTCAACTCCGGCCCTAATGACCAGACGCGATTTGGCAGTGAGAACAGACTGTTGATGGCCGATGAACTCACGCCGCCCGAGGCACTTAACGTCAGATCGGGATAATAACCTGCAATCGCTACGCCCACCGCCGCATTGGCCGCTGCCACGTTACGTTCGGCATAAGCAATGTCCGGACGACGCTGCAACAACGCAGAAGGCAGACTATTGGGAATCGCGGGTAACGTGGCATCCAGCTTCGCCACTGGCAGCGAGAAATCAGCCGGTGCACGGCCCAGCAACAGCGCAATGGCGTGTTCCGACTGCGCACGCTGCCACTGATAATCCTGTGCTGAGGCGCGCGCGCTCTCCAGTTGCATCTGCGCCTGTGCCAGCGTGGCGCGTGATTCGCTGCCCGCCGAGTACTTATTCTGAATCACCGTCATATAGCGCTGATAGGCATCGATACTGCGCTGATACAAAGCAATTTTTTCGTCGAGGATGCGCAGCTGGAAGTAATCCTGCGCCAGCTCCGATTGGGCACTTAGGGTGATATTCGCCAGTTCGGCCTTACTCGCCTGCGCGCTGGCTTTGTTCTCTTCCAGCGTACGGCGCAGTTTGCCCCACAAATCCAGCTCCCAGCTGGCACTGAGATCGGCGGCATGCGCATTGCTGACGCTGCGCTGGCCCGACTGCCGCTACGCGTACTGCTGGCGTCGTAACTCACCGACGGGAATAACGCGGCGCGTGACTGCGAGGTCAGCGCCTGCGCTTCACGGTACTGCGCGGCATAGCTCGCCACGTTTTGGTTGGAGATGCTCACCTGACGCAACAGGCTATCCAGCGTGGCATCGTGATACACCGACCACCAGTCGCCTTTGCTCTGCTCATCCTGCGGCGTGGCCTGCTGCCAGCCTTTGGCTTCTTTAAAGTGGGTCGGCATCGCCATGGTCGGGCGCTGATAATCCGGGCCCACTGCGCAACCCGCCAGCACAAGTGCCATCACCATCGGGGTAAATTTCAGAACATTTTTCATCGATCAGGATTCCACATGACGCATGCGCTGCCACTGACGTTTGGTGGCGCGGCTTAAACTATCGAGCCAGAGATAAACAACCGGCGTGGTAAACAGGGTTAACAGCTGGCTCAGCGCCAAACCACCAGCAATCGCGATGCCAAGCGGACTGCGTAAATCCGCATCGCCTCCGCTGCCTAATGCCAGCGGCAGAGCACCAAAGAAGGCCGCCAGCGTGGTCATCATGATCGGACGGAAACGCATCAGACAGGCCTGCGTGATCGCCTGTTTCGGCGACATCCCCTGCGTGCGCTCAGCGTGGATTGCAAAGTCGATCATCATGATGGCGTTCTTCTTCACGATGCCAATCAGCAGAATGATGCCGATCAGGGCAATCACCGTCAGTTGGGTATTGGTGAGCAGCAGCAGCAGCAGTGCGCCAACCCCCGCTGAAGGCAGCGTCGAAAGAATGGTGATGGGATGGATATAACTCTCATACAGCACGCCGAGCACGATATACACCGCCGCCAGTGCGGCAATAATCAGCCACGGCATGGTGGCGGTCAGCTGTGCAAAGGCGGCTGCGGTACCGGCAAATCCGGCCTGAATGGTGGACGGCAGGCCGAGCTGCGCCATCGCCTGTTTAATCAGCGCCTGCGCCTGCTCCAGTGACACACCATCATTCAGGTTAAAGGCAACGGTGCTGGTGGCCGACTGACCCTGATGCGCCACCGACAGCGGCGCATTACCGCCTTTGAAGCTGGCGAAAGCAGAGAGCGGCACGCGATCGCCGCTGTCGTTAATCACATACAGCTCTTTCAGAATTTCTGGATCGCGCGTGTAGCTGTCCTGCAATGACATCACCACATGATACTGATTCAGCGTGTGATACAGCGTGGCGACCTGGCGCTGGCTAAAGGCGTTGTTCAGCATGGTATCCAGCATCTGCACATTCACGCCAAGGCGTTGCGCGCGGTCGCGATCGATATTGATCACCACTTCCTGGCCGCCGGTTTGCGAATCGGAGTCCACGCTGTTGAGCTGTGGGATCGCCGCCAGCGCGGCCTGCACTTTCGGCGTCCACTCGCGCAGCACATCCAGATCGTCCGCCTGCAAGCTGTATTGATAGGTGGCATTGGCACTGCGCCCACCGATATGCAGATCCTGCGCCGCCATCAGGAACATCTGCGCCCCGGCGATATGGCTGGTCTTCAGGCTCAGTCGATTGGCGACTTCGGTGGCCGTGGCATCGCGATCGCTAAAGTCTTTAAGACGCACAAAGAAGTTGGCGCTGTTGCGCGAGCCAAACATGCCGCTACCCATCGACGACATCACGCTGTCCACTGCGGGATCGGACTGGATGATCTTGGTGAACTCCAGCATCTTCGGCTTCATCGCCTGGAACGAGATGTTTTGATCGGCGCGCAGTGCGCCCATCAGCAGGCCGGTATCCTGATTGGGGAAGAAGCCCTTCTGCACCACGGTGAACAGAAACAGGTTGAGCAACACCGTCAGCACCAGGCTGAACATGGTGATCTTCTGGTGCGCCATCACCCACGCCAGACCACGCGAATAGGCCGCCAGCAAAGCATTGAGCTGGTTTTCGATAAACTGATATAGCGGATGAGGGCGCTTGCTGACTTTCGGTTTTGGCTTCAGCAGCCGCGCGCATAGCATCGGCGTCAGGCTCAGCGAGACAAACATCGAGATCAACAGCGAGACGGTGAGCGTCACCGCAAACTCGCGGAACAGACGACCGACAATACTGCCCATCAGCAGGATCGGGATAAACACCGCCACCAGCGACATGGTCATCGACAGCACAGTGAAACTCACTTCCTGCGCGCCTTTTAGCGCCGCCCGCAGCGGACTCAAACCTTCTTCGATATGGCGGGTGATGTTCTCCAGCACCACGATGGCATCATCGACGACAAATCCCGTGGCGATAATCAGCGCCATCAGCGACAGGTTATCGAGGCTGTAGCCCAGCAGATACATCACCGCACAGGTGCCAATCAACGACACCGGCAGTGCCAGCGCTGGGATCACCACCGCCTGCACGTTACGCAGGAACACAAACACCACCGCGATCACCAACAGCATGGCGATCAGCAGCGTCTCTTCGGTGTCGTACAAAGATTCACGCACCGTCGGCGAACGGTCCACCACCACTTTCAGCTGGGTATCTGCGGGCAGATCTTTTTCCAGCGCTGGCAACTGCGCTTTGATGGCATCAATAGTGTCGAGCATGTTGGCGCCGGCCTGGCGCTTAATGCCCACCATCACCGACGGCTGCGAGTTGAGGAAACCGGCCTGGTACTGATCTTCCACCGAATCGTAAACGGTGGCGACATCGTGCAGACGTACCGCTTTGCCGTCTTTATAGCTGACGATCAGATCCTGATACTGCGCCGCTTTATCTAACTGACCGTTGCTGTCCACCACCCATGATTGCTGGCTACCCTGCAGAATGCCCTTGGGTTTGTTGGTGGTGCTGTTGGCGATGGCTTCACGCACCGTGTCCAGCGAGATGCCGTATTGCGCCAGCTTGAGCGGTTGCAGATCGATACGCACGGCGGGCAAGGCGCTGCCCATTAGTGACACTTCGCCCACGCCCTTGACCTGCCCCATCGCCTGCTCGATTTTACTTTCCGCCAGGTCGTAGAGCTCACCCGGCGTGCGCGTGGCGGAGGTCAACGCCAGCATCACAATCGGTGCATCGGACGGGTTAGCTTTGCGATAGGTCGGCAGTGATTCCATCGCGCTCGGCAGCAGACTGCGCGCGGCGTTGATCGCCGCCTGCACATCGCGCGCCGCGCCGTTGATATCGCGGTCGAGATCAAACTGCAAAATCACGCTGGTGGAGCCCTGCGAGCTGGTCGAGGTCATCTCGGTGACGCCGGCAATCTGCCCGAGCGAGCGCTCCAGCGGCGTGGCCACCGTGGCCGCCATGGTTTCCGGGCTGGCACCGGCTAAGCTGGCGCTGACCATGATGGTCGGGAAATCCACCTGCGGCAGCGGAGCCACCGGCAACAGCCGATAACCCAGCAAGCCGAGTAGCATGATCGACAACGTTAACAATAACGTGGTGACCGGACGGAAGATAAACAGTCTGGTGAGGTTCATTACTCGCTCCGCGCCTGCTGCTGTTTACGCTGCATATAGCGCTTGCCGCGCTGCGCGATGCCATCAAACCACAGGTAGATAACCGGCGTGGAGAACAGCGTCAGCACCTGGCTGACAATCAGGCCACCGACGATCACCAGACCGAGCGGTTGACGCAGCTCCGCACCGGACCCCGAAGCCAGCATCAGCGGAAGTGCACCGAGCAGCGCCGCCATGGTGGTCATCAGAATCGGACGGAAGCGCAGCAAGCAGGCCTGATGAATCGCATCACGCGCGCTCATGCCCTGCTTGTGTTCAGCTTCCAGCGCAAAGTCGATCATCATAATCGCGTTCTTCTTCACGATACCGATCAGCAGGATCACCCCGATCAAGGCAATCAAACTGAATTCACTGCCCGCCAGCAACAGCGTCAACAGTGCGCCCACCGCCGCTGATGGCAGCGTCGAGAGAATCGTCACCGGATGAATAAAGCTCTCATACAGGATGCCCAACACCACATACATGGTGATCAGTGCGGCCAGAATCAGCCACAGCGTGTTACCGGTCGCGCTCTGGAATGCCGAGGTTTCCCCCTGATAGCGCAGCGTAATGCTGGATGGCAGATCCAGCTGCTGCGTCACTTCGGCAATCGCCTTCTGCCCATCCTCCAGCGAATAACCGCTGTTGAGATTGAACGACACCATCACCGCCGGGAACTGGTTCAGACGCATATGCATCAGTGAACCGGTGCGCTGGTGAATGGTGGCAATCGAGGTCAGTTTCACCATGCCCGTGGTGGTGGTGTCGCTGTCCGAGCTGGTGGTCGAACTGCTGCTTGAGCTGCTGGATGTGCTGCCCGAACTGCTGCTGGTTGAGGTACTGGAACTGCTGCTCACCGGCAGATAAACATCATCAAACGATGCTGGGGATTGCTGATACTGCGGTGCCACTTCCAGCACGACGCGATACTGGTTGGCCTGGGTAAAGATGGTAGAAACCAGACGCTGACCAAAACTGTTGTACAGTGCCGTATCCACATCCGAGGCGGTAATGCCGTAGCGCGCGGCTTTGTCGCGGTTAAGCTCGACGTAGGCGACACGGCCCTGATCCTGCAGGTTACTCACCACGCCGTTAAATTCCGGGCGCTGCTGCAAAGCCGCCACCATCTTCGGCGTCCAGCTCACCAGGTTTTCACTGTCTGCGTCATCCAGCGTGAACTGATACTGGCTCGGCGTGACCTGATCGTTGACCGTCAAATCCTGCGCCGGTTGCAGATAGAGCTGAATGCCCGCCACCTGCTCCGCCGCCTGCTGCAGCTGCTTGATCACCACATCGGCTTTATCATCGCGCTCATCAAATGACTTGAGGTTAATCTGGATGCGACCGCTGTTGAGGCTGGTGTTGCTGCCGTCAATCCCGATAGTCGAAGAGAGGCTGTCCACCGACGGGTTCTGCAGAATCACTTTCGCCAGTGCCTGCTGACGCTTCGACATCTCGCTAAACGACACATCCTGCGACGCTACGGTGACACCCTGAATCAGTCCAGTATCCTGCGTCGGGAAGAAGCCTTTCGGGATGGCGATATACAGCAGCGCTGTCAGCGCAAAGGTCGCCAGCGCCACCAGCAGCGTGAGTTTCTGATGATTCAGCACCACCGTCAGCAAGCGGTCGTAACCGTGCACCAACTTATCGAATATTTGTCCGCCCTTACGCGAGAAGCGAGACTGCTTCTCTTCCGGGATATGCTGCAACAGATAGGCGCACAGCATTGGCGTCAGCGTCAGTGACACCACCATCGACACCAGAATCGACACCGCCAGCGTAATGGCGAACTCGCGGAACAGCCGCCCCACTACATCGCCCATAAACAGCAGCGGAATCAGTACTGCAATCAGCGAGAAGGTCAGCGAGATGATGGTGAAGCCGATCTGCTGCGAGCCTTTCAGCGCCGCCTGCATCGGCGTTTCGCCCTCTTCCAGCCGACGCGAGATGTTCTCCACCACCACAATCGCATCATCGATGACGAAGCCGGTGGCGATGGTCAGCGCCATCAGCGACAGGTTATTCAGGCTGAAATCGGCCAGATACATCACGCCGAAAGTGCCAATCAGTGACAGCGGCACCGCCACGCTTGGAATCAGCGTCGCCGCCACATTGCGCAGGAACAGGAAGGTGACCATCACCACCAGCGCCACCGACAGCATTAGCTCAAACTGCACGTCGCTGATGGATGCACGGATGGTTTGGGTGCGATCCGACAAGATGCTCATCTTCACGCCATCGGGCAACGCGGCCTGCAGGGTTGGCAGCTGCGCTTTGATACTGTCCACCACCTGAATCACGTTGGCACCAGGCTGGCGCTGCACGCTGATCACAATCGCCGGGCTGTTATTGGCCCACGCCGACTGGAAGCTGTTCTCCGGACCCTGTTCAATGTGCGCGATGTCTTTCAGGCGCAGTGCGGCACCGTTCTGATAGGTGATGATCAGATTGCCGTACTCATCGGCGGTGCGCAGCTGATCGTTGGCATCGATGGTGACCGAATGGTATTTGCCATCGAAGCCACCTTTTGAACCATTGACGTTGCTGTTACTGATCAGCGTATTCACGTCTTCCAGCGACAGCTTGTGTGCCGCCAGCGCTTTCGGGTCCATCTGCACGCGGATAGCCGGCTGATGACCACCTGCCAATGTCACCATGCCGACGCCGTTAATCTGCGACAGCTTCAGCGCCACGCGGGTGTTCACCAGATCCTGCACCTGCGTCAGTGGCAGATTGTCCGAGCTGGCCGCCAGCGTGATCACCGCCGTATCGGCCGGGTTGACCTTTTTATAGGTCGGCGGATTCGGCAGATCGCTCGGCAGCAGGTTGTTGGCCGCGTTGATCGCCGCCTGCACTTCCTGCTCGGCGACATCCAGCGACAGATCCAGGCTGAACTTCAGGGTGATGATCGAGGAACCACCCGAACTGGTTGACGTCATCTGGCTCAGACCCGCCATCTGCCCCAGTTGGCGCTCCAGCGGTGAGGTCACAGACGATGCCATCACATCCGGGCTGGCGCCGGGATACAGGGTGGTGACCTGAATGGTCGGATAATCCACCTGCGGCAACGCCGAGGTGGAGAGGAATTTATACGCGAAAATCCCGGAAATCAGCACGCCGACCATCAGCAAGATAGTGGCGACGGGACGCTGGATAAACAGACGTGACGGATTCATTTTTTGGCCGCTGTGGCAGTTTTGCTGTCATCGGCCAGAGAGACTTTACTGCCGTTGGTCAGACGATCGATGCCTTCGGTGACCAGACGCTCGCCCGGCTCGACGCCTTTAAGGATCGACTGCTGATCTTCACCAAACGCCGGGCCGGTGGTCACGGCTTTGCGCGTCACGGTGTTGTCTTGATTGATCACAAACACAAAGCTGCCGTCGCTGCTCAGTTGCAGCGCCTGCGCCGGGATCACCGTGGCGTTATTCAGAATGCTGGTTTGCAGACGCAGGTTGACGAACTGATTGGCAAACAGCGACTCATCTTCATTCGGGAAAGTGGCTTTCAGCTCGATGGTGCCGGTGCTGGTATCGATCTGGTTGCTAATGAACTGCACGCTGCCTTGAGCCAGCTGGGTGCTGTTGTCCTGATCAAAAGCCACTGCAGGTAAACTCTGCCCGTTATGCAGCGCTTTGGTGAGCTGCGCGATATTGCTCTGCGGCACGCTGAAGGTCACGGCTGCGGGCTGCATCTGCGTCACCACCACAATGCCCGTGGTATCAGTGGTTTGCACCATATTGCCCGGATCAACCAAACGCAGGCCAACACGGCCGCTGACTGGCGAGGTGATGCGCGCGTATTCAATATCCAGCTTTGCACTGGCGATCTGCGCCTGATCGGCTGCCACTGCGCCTTTGTACTGCCCAACGGTAGCCGTTTGCGTGTCGAGATCCTGGCGTGACAACGAGTCCTGGGCCGCCAGTTTTTTGTAGCGGGCCAGCGTCAACTCGGCACTTTTCAGCAATGCCTGGTTCTGATTAAGGTCGCCCTGATACTGCGCCAGTGTCGCCTGATAGCTACGTGGATCGATCTGCGCCAGCAGCTGTCCAGCCTCGACTTTTTGCCCTTCGGTAAAGAACACTTTTTCCAGTTGACCCGCTACGCGGCTGGTCACGGTAACGCTGGCATTGGGGATCACCGTGCCCAGCGCATTGAGATACACCGGCACGTTGGCCGTGGTGGCCACGCCACTGTGCACCAGCGTGGCACTGCCGCCCATCATCGCCATGCCCGGAGGTCCACCTGCGCCCCCGCGATGACCGCCTTTTCCACCTCCTGGTGGCATGCCGCCCGGCGCACCGCCATGGCCGCCGACAACGCGCCAAATCACGCCAGCCACGATTAACACAACAAGTAAAATGAGTAGCCATTTCAGCCAGTGGAAACGCGATTTGCCAGGGGAATTAATTGTCATCGGACTCTTCAGATAAACAGGAAAAAGGAAAATCCCCTGAACTAACAGGGGATTATTTCAAAAGAAATCATCACTGCTTGTATTATCAGCTGAAGTGCCATGGAATTTCCATGGAGAAACCGTAAGGGTAACGTTAAGGCACTCAGGCCTTCCAACCGCCTCCTAAGGCTTTATACAAGGTGATTTTTTCGCTCAGCTGGCCCAGATGCGCACTGATCAGCGACTGCTGCGAACTGTAAAGCGATCGCTGGGCCACTAATACATTGAGATAATTGTCTACGCCTTGCTTAAAGCGCATTTCGGAATAGTCGTAATCGCGTTGATTAGCACCGACCTCCTGTTGCAGCGCTGTCAGCTGATCCTGCCAGGTATCCTGACCGGCCAGCGCATCATTCACCTCTTTGAACGCGGTTTGAATCGCTTTCTCATAGTCAGCAATTTCAATGCGTTTCTCTATATGCGCGATGTTGAGATTAGCCTCGTTTTTGCCGCCGTCAAAGATGGGTAGATTGATCGACGGCACAAAGGACCAGGCACCGGTGCCGCCGCCCAGCAAACTGCCGAGCGAACTGCTGGTCGATCCCCCAGAAGCGGTCAGCGTGATGCTCGGGAAGAACGCCGCGCGCGCTGCGCCAATGTTGGCATTCGCCGCTTTCAGGCTATGTTCTGCGGCCATGATATCCGGACGACGCGTCAACAGATCAGATGGCAAGCCTGCTGGCGTGGCCGGGAACTGCCAGTTGACGTCCAGCGTCGCGTGGGACAGCAAAGTGGCGGGCAGATCGGTGCCCACCAGCAAGCGCAGCGCATCCACATCCTGCCGTACCTGACGCGTATAGCTTGCCACATCCGCTTGGGCAGCCCGCACCGTGCTCTCTGCCTGCGCCAGATCCTGATCGCTACTGGCCCCGCCGTTGTAGCTGAGTTGCGTCAGACGATACGATTCTTGCTGACTTTTGGCGGTATTTTGCGCCAGATGCAGCAGATCGTTATCCGAACTCAAGGTCAGCCAGGCGGTGGCCACCTCCGAAATCAGCGAGATGCGCGTGGCGCGTTCGGTCGCGGCGGTGGACAGATAGGTTTCCTGCGCTTCATCACGCAAGCTCTGTAAACGACCAAAGAAGTCCAGCTCCCACGAGGTGACGCCCAGACCGGCGTTCAATTCGTGATAGGTCACCGCACCGCTGGTCTTGGTGTTATAGAGGTTGGCCGGTTCATGCGCCGAGGTCTGGCTGGCGGTAGCATTGATTGACGGCATTAACGCCGCACGCTGCACCGTGACGCTCTGCTGTGCCTCTTCGACATTTAGCGCCGCGACGCGCAGGTCACGGTTGTTGTCGAGTGACAGCTGAATCAGATTGCGCATCGTGGCGTCAGTGAAGAAGTTCTGCCACGGCAGATCCGCCACGTTGCCCACCGGCGTGGGCTGATCGTACTTCGCGTCTACCGGCATTGCGGGGCGCTGATAGTGGGGTGCCAGCGTACAGCCCGCCAGCGCCATAGCCAGCGGCAGCAGCGCCATACGGAAATTTTTAGTGTTCATGCGTTGTCACCTCTGCGGATGCTTTTTTCTTGCGGGCGAAGAACTGCGAAACCACCACGTAGAACATCGGAACAAAGAAGATGGCGAGGAAGGTGGCGGTGATCATACCGCCTGCCACCGCCGTACCAATCGAGTGCTGGCTACCGGCACCGGCGCCGTTCGAAATGGTCAGCGGCAGCACGCCGAGGATAAACGCCATCGAGGTCATGATAATCGGGCGGATACGCAATCTTGCGGCTTCCACCGCCGCCTCAACCAGCGTTTTGCCTTCCCGTTCATGTAGCTCTTTGGCGAACTCGACGATCAGGATGGCGTTTTTCGCCGCCAGCCCGACCGTGGTGAGTAAGCCCACCTGGAAGAACACATCGTTCTGCAAGCCACGCAGCAGTACGGCACTAATAGTCCCGAGAATGCCGAGCGGCACCACCATGATCACCGAGAAGGGAATGGACCAGCTCTCATACAGCGCGGCCAGACACAGGAACACCACCAGAATCGAGATGATATACAGCTGGGTGGTCTGGTTGCCGGAAGCCTGCTCTTCATAGGAAATGCCGTACCACTGCACGCGGAAGCCTTTGGGCAACTGCTTCGCCAGCTGTTCTACTGCTTTCATCGCTTCACCGGTGCTCTGCCCTGCCGCAGGCGATCCGAGGATCTCTTCAGAGGTCAGGCCGTTAAAGCGTTCGAAGTGTGGCGAGCCGTAAACCCATTTGCCGCTGGCGAAGGCGGAGAAGGGCACCATGGTGCCGCTGCTGTTGCGGAAGTACCATTTATCGAGATCGGATGGCGTGACGCGTGAATCGGCTTTACCCATCAGGTAAACCTCTTTCACACGGCCGTTATACATAAACTGATCGATATAGCTGGAACCCCACGCCACTGACAGCGTGTTGTTGATGTCGGTCATGCTCAGGCCCAACGCGCTGGCCTTCTCGTCATTGATCTCCAGCTGATACTGCGGCTCATCTTCCAGTCCGTTCATGCGCACCTGCGCCAGATGCGGATCTTTGTTGGCCAGATCGATTAACTGGTGCGTGGCATCCATCATCTGCTGATGGGTGTGCGCGCCCGTATCCTGCAGATAGAGATCGAAGCCAGTGGCGTTACCCAGCTCCATCACCGCAGGCGGCACCATGGCGAAGATTTTGGCGTTTTTGTAGTTGGCAAAATGCGCCATCACCCGGTTCGCCAGATCCTGCACGCTTTGCCCGCTGTGAGTACGATCGCTCCAGTCCTTCAGGCGCACGAAGGCCATGGCGTTACTCTGGCCGCGACCGGCAAAGTTAAAGCCCGCCACGCCAAAGGTGGTGGTGACCACTGAGGCTTCATTCTTCTGCAGGTAGTCATTGAGATCGTTGATCACCTGCTGCGTACGCTGTGAAGAGGAGTTCACCGGCAGCGTCATCTGCACCATCATCAAGCCCTGATCTTCTGCAGGCAGGAACGTGGTGGGCACACGCGTGAACAAAAAGCCCGTCACGCCGACGATCACCAGGTAGATCACCAGGAACAGGCCGCGACGGGAAATAACGTTGTTAACGCCGCGCGTGTAGTGCATCGCGCCGCTATCAAACTTACGGTTAAACCAGCCAGCAAAACCGGTGGTCTTGTGCTCCGCCGCCGAAGGTTTGAGCAGGGTGGCACAGAGTGCAGGGGTAAAGATCAGCGCCATGATCACCGACAGCGCCATCGCCGACACAATGGTGATCGAGAACTGGCGATAAATCACCCCGGTCGAGCCGGAGAAGAACGCCATTGGCAGCAGCACCGCTGACAGCACCAGCGCAATACCAAACAGTGCGCCCTGTATCTGCTGCATCGACTTGATGGTGGCGGTTTTCGGATCGAGATGTTCTTCGTGCATCACACGCTCGACGTTCTCCACCACCACGATGGCATCATCCACCAACAGCCCTATCGCCAGCACCATACCGAACATGGTCAGGGTGTTGATGCTGTAACCGAAGGCCGACAGGATGCCGAAAGTACCGAGCAACACCACCGGCACCACCAGGGTAGTAATCAGGGTGGCGCGCAGGTTTTGCAGGAACAGCAGCATGACGAAGAACACCAGCACCACCGCTTCGATCAGCGTTTTCACCACTTCTTCAATCGAGGCGCTGACCACTGGCGAAGTGTCATACGGATACTGAATTTCAACATTATCCGGCAGTGAGTCTTTCAGATCGGCTATGGTCTGACGCACCGCTTTAGCGGTATCCAGTTCATTCGCACCGGTGGCCAGACGCAGCGCGATACCTGCCGCGGGCTTGCCGTTCATGGTGGCGTCAATGCCGTAGCTCTGCGGACCGAGCGCCACGCTGGCAACGTCTTTCAAACGCACCTGTGAGCCATCGCTGTTCACTTTCAACAGCACATTTTCAAACTGCTGCACCGTGGTGAAGCGAGTTTTCCCCAGTACCGTGGCCTGCGTTTTGGCGCCCTGAATGGTCGGTAACCCGCCGAGTGAACCGGACGACACCTGCACGTTTTGGTTATCAATGGCGGTGGTGACATCACTCGGCATCAGGTTGTACTTGTACAGTTTGGCGGGATCGAGCCAGATGCGCATGGCATATTCCGAACCCAGTACCATAAAGTCACCGACGCCTGGCGTACGCGAAATTGGATCTTCCAGCTTCGACACCAGCATATCCGCGAGATCGCCGTTGCTCAGCTTGCCGTCTTTAGAGATCAGCCCGATGACCATCATGAAGTTCTTTTGGTACTTACGGATGCGGATCCCTTGCTGGGTCACGTCGGTTGGCAACTGCGATTCCGCCAGCGAGACGCGGTCCTGTACCTGCACCTGGGCGATATCCGGATTGATGCCCTGGTTAAAGGTGGCGATGATCTGCGCACTGCCGTCCGAGGCACTGCTGGATTCCAGATAGCGCAAGCCATCCAACCCGTTCAACTGCTGCTCAATCACCTGCACCACGGTGTTCTGGGTGGTTTCGGCGCTGGCCCCCGGATAAGTCACCGAGATCGACACCGCAGGTGGGGAGATATTGGGATACTGATTGACCGGCAAACTGATGGCCGCAATCCCGCCCACCAGCATCACGATAATCGCGATAACCCAGGCAAAGATGGGACGTTCAATAAAAAACTTCGACATGCCGCCCCCTATTGCGCTGCTGCGTCGGTCATCGACAGACTGACAGCGTTGGCAGATGGCGTGTCATGGGTGCTGGCGGCGGTGGTGGTGACTTTCGCCCCAGCACGCACACTTTGCAGATTGTTCACCACCACGTTTTCACCTTCGCTCAGGCCGGAGGTCACCAGCCATTCACCTTTGATCATCTCGCCGGTGTGAATGCTGCGCTGCTCAATGGTGTTATCGCTTTTCACCACGTAAACATACGGCTGGCCTTTGGTGTCATGCATGATCGACTCCTGCGGCACCAGAATCCCCTGCTGCTGAATGCCCTGCGGGAAGCTGGCGTGCACGTACATGCCCGGCAGCAGTTCATTATGCGGGTTCGGGAACACCGCACGCAGCACCACGGTGCCGGTGGCGGTGTCGACGTTCACTTCTGAGAACGCCAGTTTGCCCTGCTGGCCATACTGGCTGTTGTCTTCCAGAGTGAGTCCGACCGCCGCCGTGTTGTCATCCACTTTGGCGATCTTGCCGTCGGCTAAGGCACGGCGCAGACGCAGCAGGTCGGTGGATGACTCACTGACATCAACATAGATCGGATCAAGCTGAGTAATGGTGGCGAGATAGTCGGTCTGGCCGTTGGTCACCAGCGCACCGGCGGTATACAGCGAACGGCTGATATGTCCGGAGATCGGCGCCTTCACCAGTGTGTAATCAAGATTGACCTTAGCGGTTTCCACATCGGCCTGTGCTTCACGCTCTGCCGCAACGGCATCGTCGTAAGTCTGCTGGCTGATGGCGTGCGCAGAAGCGAGCGGCTGATAGCGTTTTGCCACCATGGCATCGTTTTGCCAGGTCGCCATCGCTTTGTCGTAAGCGGCTTTATAGGTCGCCGGATCGATCTGATAGAGCGGCTGACCCGCTTTCACTTCGCCGCCTTCGGTAAACAGGATTTTCTGGATCACGCCGCTGACTTGTGGGCGCACCTGTGCGGTGCGGACCGCCGTGGTGCGGCCAGGCAGTTGTGTCACCAGCGTAACGGGCTCAGATTTTAGGGCGATGACACCCACCTGGGGTGTCGCGGATGCAGCGGGCTTTGCTCCGCCCTGGTCACAGGCTGCCAGTAAAAACACCACGCTGGCAGAAAGAAGTTTCAGGCGCATAATTTTTCTCTGGATGAAAGGAGGGATAGTCACTGATGTGATGACATGCAAAAAATCATTGTAGGGAGGGAGTGATAAGGCGGTTGTTAAGGTTGCGTAAAATATATTTTCCAAAGGAAAATGGTAAACCTTTCGTGCCATAAATGGCTGTGAAAATTAGCTTTTTGCGGGTTTTTTACCGCCATGCAGAGCAACAGGTTTACCCTTTCGGCTCGATCCCGCGACGGCGCAGTTCGCGACGCGCCAAATCTTTCAACCAGCACGATAGCGTGATGTTTTCATCTTCGGTCACTTCGCGCAGTTGGTCATGCAACTCCGGATGAATACGTAACTGAAACGCCGTGGAGCGGCCCTCGCCTTTTGGCGTTCGGTCTTTGGTTTTTGGCATCGGGTCACACCTCAACGAATGGCAATAAAAAACGCCCCAAAGCCGCGCTACCAACACGGCAAGGGGCTGGCGAACCGAAATGGAATGCGGCATCGCGGTGCGTTACATACAGGTTACACGGCAAGATATTTTTATGTTGGCGGGGAAGTGTTAAGACTCAGACAAGAGGTGTGAGCGAGTTCGCTGAGTGCTGAATTTCAGGCAAAAAAAACCCACGCATCCGCGTGGGTCGGTGCAACCGAACAGGGTGAATACCTGAAGACAGGTATTGCTGCCGCAGCAGCCGATCTTCACACCAATCAATACCTCTGGGACTTTTATCGTCGCCGAAAGTGGTGTGAGAAAACAGCCGCAAATCGCAACGGAGTTCGGCGAAATGCAACGAGGTGTGAAAAGCACCTCACGGCAGTTACATCCTGATTTTACTAAGATTTATCCGAAGTCGGTTTGCTGTAAATGGCGTCAGGCGCAATGTTCATATGCTTCAACACCGGCCCCATAATGCTGCCGAAAATCGGCGCCGCTACCGAACCACCAAAGTGATCGCCCGCTGTCGGATGGTTGACCATCACCACCAGCGCCACCTCAGGATGGCTGGCAGGAGCAATACCGGCGGTGTAGTTAACGTAACCGCCATCGTACTTCCCGCTGGTGCCCATTTTCTCTGCGGTACCGGTTTTGGTCGCCAGGCGGTAACCCGGCACAGCGGCTTTGACGCCGGTACCGCCAGGCAATACGTCACTCTCCAGCATGTGCACCACGGTTTGCACGATTTGCGGATCGGCCACCTGCTTGCCCAACACCGGCGGTGTCACTTTGGTAATCGACAGTGGACGATATACGCCGTAAGAACCAAGCGTGGCGTATTCACGGGCGATTTGCAGCGGAGTGACGCGCAGGCCGTAGCCAAAGGCAAAGGTGGCGCGTTCAATATCTGCCCAGCGTTCACGGTGCAGCGGGAAGTAGCCCACGCTCTCGCCGGTTAACCCGAGTCCGGTCGGCTTACCCAGGCCAAACGCCTGATAGGTGTTCACCAGCGCTTCAGCAGGCATCGCCAGCGCAATGTGCGATACGCCGATATCACTCGATTTCTGCAAAATGCCCGTCATGGTCAGGCGCGGCCAGTGGCCGACGTCACGAATCAAGTGGCCGTTAACGCTGTAGGGTGTGGTATCGATCACCGAGTCAGCACGCACCAGATGACGCTCCAGCCCTTCCATCACCACCAGCGGTTTCACCGTTGACCCGGGTTCGTAGCTGTCATTGATCGCCGTGTTGCGCATCTGTGCAGGCGTGGCGTTATCGAAGTTGTTGGGGTTGAACGAAGGATAGGAAGCCATCGCCAGGATCTCGCCCGTATCAATCTTGATCAGCACTGCCGCACCGGAATCCGCTTTATTCAGCAACACGCCATCGCGCAGTTTGCTGTAGAGGGTGAACTGGTCAAACTTATCAATACTCAGCTGTACCGTTGGCGGCTGCTTCGGCGGCTCGTAATCCAGCATCGCCACGATATTGCCCTCTTTGTCCTGACGATAAACCTCTTTGCCCGGCTCGCCTTGCAGCACGTGGTCGAAACCTTTCTCCAGACCGTTCAGGCCATTGCTGTCAGCACCGACAATGCCAATCAACGGCGCAGCGGCTTCACTCATTGGATAGAAGCGGCTGTCGTTGTATACCGAGCTGATGCCCTTCAGGTGCAGTTCGGCGATGTCTTTGGCGATGCCCAGTTCGATTTTACGGCCAAGATAGAGGAAGCGTTTTTTCGGGTTCGCGGTGATCTGCTCACGCAACTCTTCCGGACGTAAGTTCAGCGCCGAGGCAAGATAGGTCCATTTGGCGTTGGTGAAGTCGGGATTGGCTTCCAGCACGCGCATCGGGTCGGCGATGATATCGCGCGCCGGTACGCTCAGTGCCAGTGCCTGGCCATCACGATCCAGTAAGGTGCCACGGTTGGTGGGCAAGGTGACGGTGCGCAGTGAACGCTGATCGGCCTCGTGCTCCAGCATCGGATGCTTAATCAGTTGCAGGTCACCGACGAAAATCAGCAGCAACACCATGCAGCTGAAGACACCCAGACAAATCAGGCGAAAACGAAACGGGTTAAATGGGGCTTTGATCTGGTCTTTTCCCAGAAGTTTTTTTATACGGGGCATAGCATTCCGCTGCAATAAACAGTTTTTTCAAGCTTGTTATCCGCAGTTATAAAGAAAGGTAAAGCGAGTTGACAGGAAAACTGTGTTTCAGTTCGTTAGCGGGAACGACAGGCAAAAAAAACCTGCGCATCTGCGCAGGTCGGTGTAATCAAGAAAACTTTTAGATGTTCACCCATCAATACCTCTGGGACCCTGACTGTAGCAAGGTGGCATGACGGTTCTCCATCTCTCAAACGCAACAGTTACCCGCAAAATGTAACCAGCGGTGAGATTGTTAGCACCCCATTCACATCAGGTGTTTTTTGATTTCCACCAGGCAACTCATGGCGTTAGGGCCTTGCGTCAGTGACGAGGTGCCGATGTCCAGCGTCAGCACATTGGGGTTACCGGCACGGTCCCACGGCTGCCAGGTGCGGCCGAATCCGGGATCAAACCAGGCGCCAGTGGATATAATCACCACACCTGGCGTTAAGCCATCGGTCAGACGCACACCGGCCAGCATACGGCCGCGCGCATTACTGACTTCGATTTCGTCGCCATCCACAATCCCACGCGCACTGGCGTCCTGCGGATGCATATACAAGGTCTCACGCCCGGCCGTTTTATTCGCTTGCACCGTGGCAGTCGCGTCCATCTGGCTGTGCAGCCGATCCGAAGGCTGAATCGAGATCATATGCAGCGGGAAATCCCCGCTCAGCGGTGCGCCCAACCACTCCTGCGGCTCACGCCACTCGGGATGTCCGGCAAAATCTTCCAGTTGATAATCGGCGATGGTCTGACAGAACAGCTCGATTTTACCACTGGCGGTCTGGATCGGATGGGCCTGCGGGTTAGCACGGAAATCATCCATAAACACATACGGCTTGCCACCTTCCGGGATCTCAACGAAACCACGCTCCCAGAATTCACCAAACTCCGGGAAGTGGATATCTTTGCGCGCGTGCGCCACCGCACATTGCTGATACAGGTGTTCAATCCACTGCATCTCGTTGCGCCCTTCGGTAAACAGATCGCGGTAGCCAAGTCGATCGGCGATATCCGCAAAGATATCGAAGTCATGACGCGCCTGATGCTGCGGTTTCACCGCCTGATGCATCGCAAACACAAAACGATCGCGTGAAGAACCGCCGATATCGTTGCGCTCCAGCGTGGTGGTGGCGGGTAATACGATATCCGCCATCTGCGCCGCCGGGGTCCAGACGATATCCTGCACGATCACGGTATCCGGGCGCTGCCAGCCTTCCACCAGGCGGTTAAGCTGCTGATGGTGGTGGAACGGATTACCGCCCGCCCAGTGCACCAGATGGATATCGGGATAGTGCAGGGTTTCGCCCTGGAAGTGGTAAGGCTGGCCGGGATTGAGCAGCATATCGCTGATGCGCGCGACCGGAATCGAGAAGTTGCCGGGATTCGGCCCGGTGCTCATCATCGGCGCGGGCCCTTCCTGACGCGGGTTGCCGACGCTGTTCATCGAACCGTGACCAAAGGAGAAGCCGCCGCCCGGCAAGCCTGGCTGACCGAGCATCGAGGAGAGCGCAATCATCATCCAGTACGGCTGCTCACCGCGATGGGCGCGCTGTACCGAGTAAGAACAGGTGATAAAGCTGCGTTTGCCAATCAGCTGCTGTGCCAGTAACGCGATACGCGCCGCCGGAATGCCGGTGATGGCACTCGCCCACGCCGGCGTTTTGGCGATGCCATCGCTTTCACCCAGCAGATATTCACGTAACTGCGGCCAGCCGGTGCAGTGACTGGCGAGGAAGCTTTCGTCCAGCGCGTTACGGCGGGTGATTTCGAAGCCAAGCGCCAGCATCAACGCCACATCGGTATTCGGGCGAATCGGAATCCATTCGGCATTCACGAACGCTGGGCAGTCATCACGCATTGGGCTGATGTTGATGATTGGCGTGCCTTTGGCGCTCAGCTGCTCCAGCGCCGGTTTCAGGCTGTGCTGTCCGGCACCGCCCGACGCCACCTGGGCATTTTTCAGCGCCAGACCACCGAAGGCGACAAAGATGTCGGCATGTTCCACCACGCTCGGCCAGTCGGTGACGCGGCCGGTGAGCGGCATATAGGTGCCAATTACGTAAGGCAGGAAGAACTGCGCGGCGCCCCAGCTGTAGTTGCCCTGCTGATCCACCCCGCCGCCGCCCTGGAAGTAGAAACGACGGATCAGGGTGCGCGCATGGTTAACGCGTCCCGCCGAAGACCAGCCATAAGAACCGTTGAAAATACCCGATGCGCCGTAGCGATCGCGCACGCGGCGATTCTCTTCTGCCACCAGATCCAGTGCGGTATCCCAATCCACGGCGACAAAATCTTCACGTCCACGCAGCGTGCGATCGCTATTCTCACGCGACTTTAGCCATGAACGACGTACCATTGGCTGGCGGATACGCTTATCCGAGTAGACCAGTTCCGGGATGGTGTTGAGCATCGGCGACGGATCGGCGTCAGCAAAAAAGGGTTCACAGCCAATCAGGCGGTCGTTTTCCGTGACGGCAGTAAATGCGCCCCAGTGCGCCAGGTGTGGCACGCGTGTTTTCATGGTTATTGGGTCCGGCAGACAGGTCTGAATCGTGCTGGCAGCATACCATGCCGCCCTGACGCGCTGAAGTCTGGCTGTGAGCGCCTGATTTTCCGCACTTTTGCGACAGCGCTGGCATTCTCGCGGGTTGCTACAGGTACTGTTTTCCGTAACACTGATGGGATGTGTAAACGTTTTCCCGGATGCAAGTAACCGCATGGCTACCATTAAGGATGTTGCCCGCATGGCTGGGGTATCGGTCGCGACCGTTTCCCGCGTCATCAATAATTCGCCCAAAGCCAGCGAGAGTTCACGTCTCGCCGTGACCCAGGCAATGGAGCAGTTGCAGTATCACCCGAACGCCAATGCACGCGCGCTGGCGCAGCAATCCACCGAAACCCTCGGTCTGGTGGTGGGTGACGTTTCCGATCCGTTTTTCGGCGCGATGGTGAAAGCGGTCGATGAAGTCGCAGGTGCCACCGGCAACTTCCTGCTGATTGGTAACGGTTACCACATTGAGCAAAAAGAGCGTCAGGCGATTGAGCAGCTGATGCGTCATCGCTGCGATGCGCTGGTGGTGCACGCCAAGAAAATTCCTGATGCCGACCTGGAAGTGCTGATGAAGCAAGTGCCGGGCATGGTGCTGCTCAACCGACTGCTGAAAGGCTTTGAATCGCGCTGCATAGCGCTGGATGACCGTTACGGTGCCTGGCTGGCGACACGCCATCTGATTCAGCAAGGCCATACCCAGATCGCCTTTATCTGCTCAACCCACCCGATTTCAGACTCCGAAGACCGCCTGCAGGGCTATTACGATGCGCTGAAAGAGCACGGTTTGCCGTCCAACGACCGCCTGGTGGCATGGGGCGAGCCGGATGAAGTCGGTGGCGAGCAGGCGATGACCGAGCTGCTGGGGCGCGGTAAGCAGTTCACGGCAGTGGCCTGTTACAACGACTCAATGGCGGCTGGGGCGCTGGCGGTGCTGAGCGATAATGGCATTCGCGTGCCGGAAGAGATGTCGTTGATTGGTTTCGATGATGTGCTGGTCTCACGCTATGTGCGTCCACGACTGACCACGGTGCGTTATCCGATTGTCACCATGGCGCAGCAGGCGGCACAGCTGGCACTGGCGTTAGCCAACGGTACGGAAATGCCGGAAGTGACCAATATGTTTAGCCCGACGCTGGTGAGAAGGCATTCGGTGAGCGGACCGGGTTGATCTCCAGGTGCGCATCAATGCGCACCGGGTCACAAATACTGCGAATAGACCTTCACCCGCACATCCGGGAACTCCAGCGCGTCACACTGATACTGCCAGCCAAAGCGCTCGTAGTAGCCGCCGAACGTTGACCACAGCCACAGCTTTTCATGCCCGCGCTCGCGGGCATAATTCAACACATGCTGCTGCAGCGCTTCACTCAGGCCATTGCCGCGCGCATGTTTATCCACATACAACGCGGCAATCCACGGATAGAGATCCTGACGGCTGATGAGATCACAGCGCCAGAATCCCACCGTGCCCAACGGCACATCGCCATCCAGCGCCACAAAGGTCACCGGATACTCGGCACCGTTCAGGCTGCTGCGCACAATGCTGTCGTAAAACTCGCGCGACGTCCCCTCGCCAAACGCCTGCCACAGCCAGTCGGTGATATGACTGGCGTGATGTGGGACTTCAGTGAGTGGAACAATGTTGATCACATCAGCTCCAGCGCCAGCAGCTCCTGAATGGTCTGCGCACGACGAATTTCACGCGGAGCGCCATTCTCAAACAGCACTTCCGGAATCAACGGACGGCTGTTGTAGTTGGATGACATCGAAGCGCCGTACGCGCCGGTATCGTGGAACACCAGATAATCACCGACCTGAGTGGCAGGCAGTGCACGCGTCTCGACTTTACCGCCTTCCAGCTGGGTGAACACATCGCCCGACTCACACAGCGGACCGGCCACCACGCTCTCAACGGTTGCATCGCTCAGCGCGCGACCATCGACTGGCAGCACAGAAATATGGTGATAGCTGCCGTACATCGATGGACGCATCAGATCGCTAAAGCCCGCATCCACCAGCACGAAGTGACGGCTGCCCATATCTTTAACCGCACGCACTTGCGACACCAGCACGCCAGACTCCGCCACCAGGAAACGACCCGGTTCAATCTCCAGTTTCACCGGATGGCCAAGATGCGCCGCAATGCGGTCACGCGCGCCACTCCACAAACCGAAATAGTGCTGGGTATCAATGGCTTCTTCGCCGAAACGGTAAGGAATCGACAAGCCACCGCCAGCTGAAATCGCTTCCAGATCCTGACCAAATTCGATGACCTGATCGACCATCGCGTCACACACCTGCTGCAGGTGGCCGTAATCGACACCGGAACCGATATGCATATGCAGACCCACCAGTTTCAGGCCGTGCTGCTGAATCGCTGCCAGCGCCAGCGGCAGATCGCTATGCCAGATGCCATGCTTGCTGTTCTCGCCACCGGTGTTGGTTTTTTGACTGTGCCCATGACCAAAACCCGGGTTGATACGCAGCCACACTTTATGGCCCGCAGAGACCGCGCCAAGCTGATGCAGCATATCCACAGAACCGGCGTTGACCGGCACTTTCACTTCCGCGATACGCGCCAGGGTTGGCTGATCAAAAACGTCAGCGGTGAAGACAATATCTTCGCCGCCCGGCTGGAAACCGGCGGCCAGCGCGCGCTCAATTTCACCCAGGGAAACGGAATCGACCTTCACGCCTGCGGCACGCATCAGGCGCAGAATGTGAATATTGGAGCAGGCTTTTTGCGCAAAACGCACCACGTCAAACGCGCTCAGCTGGGCAATGCGCTGCTGGATAATGGCGGCATCGTAAGCCCAGAAGGGCCCCGCATAGCGCTGTGCCAGTGGCAGTAAATTAGCGGCGGTCAGGGCCGTTTCGGTGTTGTTCAGTGGACGTGGCATCTCAATTCTCCTGTGTCTTTGCCACTATTTAGCCACAGCCATTCAATTCAGAAAAATATCTGTTTTAGCGTCAGCTATACAAATATGATATGGACTAGCGGAGGAGCTATGGCAAAAATTAACTGGCGGCATATCGAAATTTTCCACGCGGTGATGACCAGCGGCAACCTGACGCAAGCCGCCGCGTTGCTGCACACCTCACAGCCAACCGTCAGCCGTGAGCTGGCGCGGCTGGAGCAGCAGCTGGGTCTGGAACTGTTTGAGCGAGTGCGTGGACGTTTGCAGCCCACGGTGCAGGGTTTACGGCTGTATGAAGAAGTTCAGCGATCCTGGTACGGCTTAGATCGCATCATGGATGCCGCCGAAGGATTGCGCCAATTCCGTCAGGGCGAGCTGTCGATTGCCTGTTTGCCGGTGTTCTCGCAGTCACTGCTGCCACCACTGCTGCAACCCTTTCTGCAACGCTATCCGCAGGTCAGCCTGAACATCATTCCGCAGGAGTCGCCGCTGCTGGAAGAGTGGCTGTCGGCACAGCGCTACGATCTGGGTCTGACCGAAACCCAGCATGCGCCGGCAGGCACCGAGCGCGTGCCGCTGCTGACCTGCGATGAAGTGTGCGTGCTGCCGCCCAACCATCCGCTGTGCCAGCGTGAGGTGTTAACTCCGCAGGATTTTCAGGGGGAGAATTACGTCAGCTTGTCACGCAGTGATAGCTATCGTCAGCTGCTGGACTCGCTGTTCCATGAGCAACAGGTGGAGCGCCGTTTAGTGCTGGAAACGCACAGTGCGGCATCGGTATGCGCGATGGTGCGCGCGGGGGTGGGGATTTCGATTGTGAATCCGCTGACGGCGCTCGATTACGCCGACAGCGGTGTGGTGATGCGCAGATTCAGTATCGCGGTGCCGTTCACCGTCAGTCTGGTGCGGCCACAGCATCGCCCGGCGTCAGCGCTGGTTGATCATTTCTGCGACCACCTGCAACAGCAGGTGGCCACCTTTACCCAACGCATTGCCGAGCGCCTGGTTTAAGCGCGCACCGTTTCGCCCTGCCCGCCCGATTTGCGGAAGATGATCAGGCAGATAACCAGACCCACTACCGCCAGTGCAGCGGCGGCCACCGGCACTGACGTCAGGCCGTAGCCTTTATCGATCACCGCGCCGCCCACCCAGGCACCGAGCGCATTACCGACGTTGAAAGCGGAAATGTTCAACGTGGAGACCAGGTTAGGTGCGTCTTTACCATGGCGCACCACGTTAATCTGCAAGCCAGGCACGGTAGCAAAGGTCGCCATCGCCCACAGGAACAGCGTGATTTCCGCCAGCCACAGCGCGTGGCTGGTCCAGCTGAACAGCAGCGAGAAGACGGCGATCAGCACAAAGCTGAGGATCAGGCTGAAGGAAACTTTCCAGTCGGCCAGCTTGCCGCCGAGGATGTTACCGACGGTTAAGCCCGCGCCAATCAGGAACAGCGTCCAGCTCACGCCACGATCGGTAATGCCCGTGACCTGCAACAACAGCGGCGCGATATAGCTAAACAGTGCAAACATCGCAGCAGCAAAGAACACTGTCATCAGCAGCGACAGCCACAGTTTGCCATTTGCCAGCGCGCTGACTTCACTCGCCAGATGTACCGGTTTCTCTTCTTTGTTGGTTGGCAGACTGACAATCAAAGCGATAAAAGCGAGGATGCCGATAATCGCCACACCCCAGAAGGTGGCGCGCCAGCCAAACATCTGACCAAACCAGGTGCCGAGCGGCACACCCAGCACGTTGGCGAGGGTTAAGCCGGTGAACATCAGCGCCACTGCCGAGGCCTGACGGCTCGGTGCCACCAGACTCGCCGCCACTACCGCACCAATCCCGAAGAAGGCACCGTGACACAGTGCGGTGACCACGCGCGCCAGCATCAATAAGTTGTAGGTGTACGCCAGCGCGCACAGCACGTTGCCGATGATGAAGATGATCATCAACAGAATCAGGGTTCGTTTACGCGGCAGCTTCGCCGTCAGCAACGCCATAATCGGTGCACCGATGGCTACGCCCAGTGCATAACCACTGATCAGCCATCCTGCTGAAGGAATCGTTACCTGCAGATCGCCCGCCACTTCCGGCAGTAATCCCATAATCACGAACTCCGTGGTGCCGATGGCGAACGCACTCAGCGCCAGCGCCAGTAATGCAACAGGCATAACACACTCTCCTAAAATGTTTTGCAGGCAGGCCGCACAACGAACGCCGTGCGGTTACAACGGACGCTTATAGATATTTGAACTGCGTCACATTCTGATTAAAGCACAGGCTTGGCAGCTCAACCAGCCTCTGCGCTGCAAGGCATCTTTGCTTGCAAAGCAATAATCCCTGCGCGGTAAAGTGACTGCAGCTGACCACTGAGACAGATGGCACTTTTCACGCTACGCTTGATTTAGCTGTGATCGTTGTCACAGCAATTCAGCTTTCGGCGAGAAATCAATCAGTAAAGGATGGGCGCGCATTGCCGATACCTCAACCAGTTACGCGGTGATGCGGTGTCAAACAATGCAGGGGGAACACCTATGCGATGGCTGATCGCACTGACAGTGGGTTGCCTGAGCGGCTGCTCCGTGGGGCACTATGAGTACAGCAAAGAAGCCGCAAAACGCGTCGATATGACCGTAACCGGCATTCCTACCGTGCTGGGCATTGGCGCGCTGGGCACCACCATTCCACTGACGCCTGAATACAGCTTAACGGCCGCGCACGTGGCGAAATACTCGATGTATCGGGTGAAAGCCTGGCATCCCGAGTGCGATATCGCCGTGGTGTACCACAAGAACACCGAACCCAATCTTCCCCCACCGTTCCGCAATAGCCACATCGGCGACAACGTCAATCTCTACGGTTACAGCTTTATCTCTGCCATGCCGGTGGCCTCAAGCGGCAAGAATTTGATCAACACCACACTGGCCAACGACTGGAATAAACCGAGTTGTGTGGTGGTCGCGGCGAATGCCGGTGTAGTGAAAGGCATGTCGGGTGGTGCGGTGTACAACGCCAGCGATGATACGCTGGCGGGGGTAATTGTCGGCTACAGCAGCGCGATTGACGACAATAAAAGCGGTAAGACCTTGTATAAGGATGTGGCGCTGTATGTGCCTTATTCGCGTTTTCAGGTGTGGCTGGATCAGGTCGTGAAATCGTAATTACGCTGGCACCCAGGCCCCTTTCAGCTGCACCTGCGGGAAGCCGGCAGTCAGAATACGCAGTTCGGCATCACGCGGGGTGTTGTCGCCCTGCCCCTGAATGCTGACGATATCCTGTGGGCAGGCGGAGAATGCCACGTAGCAATCCATCTCAGCGCGCAGCACAATGTAGTCGCCGGGCTTAGTCACCACCGGCAGCGTTTTCAACGTGATACCATCCGGCTGCACCTGAATATTCATAAAAATATTCAGAGACGCCAGGTTGCCGTGCGGCAGTTCGACACCTAATTCGCGCATGCCTTCAAACAGGTTATCGTGGCAGTTGCGGTGATACTCGGTGCAGCCCAGCAGCTCATAACGACGCGCATCGCAGGCCGCCATAAAGGAATCATGCACGCCGGGTGAAGTATCGGCCACCAGGGTCAGAATCGGGTGGCGCTGGCTGGTGATAAAGCTGTCACCGACTTTGGGATTAAGACGCTGGTTCCACACGCGCGTCGCTTCCATACACATATATTCAGTGACGTCTTCGGCGTTGTACGCCCAGCAATCCACTACCTGAGTGCCATGCAGATTGATCACCTGCACCGCTTCCCCTTTCTTCAGACGCACCGCTTTGCCGTAGCGCGCGGGAATGGTGATCGCTTCACGATGCTGATATTCAGCGGACATAGTGTTCTCCTGATTAATGCTGCATGCCGCGACAATAGCGCGTCATGCGAGATTCAAGGCCGCGTGCCAGCCAGTCGATCAGACTGTTGAGCAGCCAGTAACAAAGCGCCACCGTGAGATAGATCTCCAGCGGCGCGTAGGTATCTGAAATCGCCTGTTTGGCGGCGTACATAAACTCCTGCACCGAGACAATCGACAGCAGCGCCGAGTCTTTAATCAAACCAATCATCAGACCGACCAGCGGCGACAGCATCTGCGGCAGGGTTTGCGGCAACACCACATCGCGCAGCTGTTCGCTGCGGCTCAAACCCAGCACGCGGCAAGCTTCCCACTGCCCCTTCGGCAATGCCTCTATTGCCGCACGAATAACCTGTGCGATATAGGGCGCGTAATAGAGCGTCAGGGCCAGCACGCCCACCACCGGCGATGACAGCGTGATGTCGTACTCCGGCAGCACAAAATAGAGCAGATAGATCACCACCAGCAGCGGCAGTGCGAGCGTTAAGCCGCTGTAGAGGTTGAGCAAGCGCAACCAGAACGGCGAAGCGCGCATTAGCAGTAATGCCATCAGCCCACCCCACGCCAGCGAACAGAGTGCGGCGACAATGCACAGTTGCAGCGTGGCGATCATACCGTCTCCCAGCGAAGGCAGGGAAGTGAGAATGGCTTGCCAATCCATCAGGCGATCCTCCGTTTAGCTTCCAGACGTCGGGCAGCGGCAATCAGCGGCATGGCGATCAGCAGATATCCAGCCGCCACCAGTAGCAGCACCTGCGTGGCTTCATAAGTGCGCGCAATCACAATCTGTCCGGCGTAAGTCAGTTCGGTCAGCGCCACCACCGAGGCCAGCGGCGTGGTTTTCAGCAGGATGGTGAACTCGTTAACCAGCATCGGCAGGCTGGCACGCATCACCTGCGGATTGATCACATACCACCAGGTTAAGAAACGGCTGAGCCCCAACGTGCGTGCAGCTTCGAGCTGACCGCGCGTCACCAGTGAACGATTGACGCGCAAAATCTCTGCCACGTAAGCACCGCTGTTAAGGCCGATGGCAATCACCGCGGCCAGCATTGGCTGACCGCCCAATCCCAAGCGCGGTAAGGTGAAAAACACCACGAACAGTTGCACGATGGCCGGTGTACCGCGCATCAGGCTAACGTACAGCCGCCCGATGGCACGCCAGATCCAGGCGCGGCGCAGTTGCAGGAAGCAGCCAAGCTGCCCCATCACCACGCTGACCAATGACGCCAGTACCGTGAGTACCAACGTCATCAGCAGGCCGTGTCCGAGTTCCGGCAGCGCGGCCACTACCTGTTGATCCAGCCCCATGCGTTACTCCGCGTTAAAATCGTGCAGGTTTTCCGCCACCGACAGCAACAGCGGTGCCGGTTGATCGTTGCCCTCGATGCCGGTGTTGCAGGCCGAGACGATAAACTGCGTGTCCATCACCACGCGACAGGTGATGCTGTCGCCTGCTTTGGTGAGGTTCGGCTCCGGCAGGATGTCGCCGGCCCGCGTCAGCTTGACGTGCATAAACAGGTTGATTGGGTCCGGCAGCTTCGGCACCACCATGCCCAGGCGCGCCAGCTCGCCGCTCACCGCTTCCAAACAGCCTTCACCCTGATACCCTTTTTCCGTCAGGAAGGCGCGGGTAGAGGCAGGCAGCAGCAAATCGTGACGCTTCACGCTGTCTTTGCCCAGCACCATCATCGGACGGCGGCGGTTGTTCACCAGACGCATACCGGAACCCAGCAGATAGCTGTTGCTGAAAACGCGAGTGTGATGCACCGACAGCCACACCGCAGGATCGGCGAGGCTGAAGCCAAACAGGGAAGCCACCGCGCCGTCGCCCTGCGCCGTGATGCGCAGCAACTGGCCGCGCAGCACCTTAATCGACCCGACGCTGCCCGGTTCCACCGTGACCGGCTGAGCCAGCGTGCGCTCAGCGGTCTCTTCATAACTTTCACGCATTAACAGCATGATTCATCTCCTCTGCGTGAAACGTGTCACTCACCACGATATCAATCGGCGTGACCTGTAAACCGTTGCCGGGAATGATGTCCTGCGGGCAGGACGATACCGAGCAAATCAGGTCGCACAGCGCTTCAAAAGTAATGCTGTCGCCCGCTTTACTGTTGGGATCGGTCACTTCCATCCGGCCATCGGCGGTCACCGGGCCGTTCTGGAACAGGTTGAACGGCTCAGGCAGCGAGAAATACGTCACGCCAAAGGCCTTCATCCCTTCCAGCAGGTTATCGACGCAGTTGCGATGGCCTTCGACGCCGAAATCGACGCTAAAGCGGGTGCGATCGCAGGCCGGCACGTTAGCATCGTGGATGCCGATGCTGTCCGCCAGAATGCGCAGCATCGGACGGTTTTCACTCGACCACAGTGCATCGCCGGGCTTAAAGAACAGCGAGCGTAGATGCTGGCGGGTATGCACCGGCGACAGCTTTTCGTTTAAATTATCGGCGTTAACGGCGACGAAATCCGCCGCCTGCTGCCCTTCACTGTCAATCACGGTAATAAACTGGCCCTTACGCACGCGGAAGGTTTTGCCATGGCCCGCAGGCACCGTCAGGTTGCACTGGCACATAATTACTCCTGAGGAATGAAATCGCTGGCGGGCATGGTAAAGGTGGTGCCGAGATACTGCTGCTGCAGTTTGGTCAGCTCGCCATCTTTCTGCATTGCCAGAATGTGGTCGCTAATGGCTTTATTCAGGCTGCCGTCTTCTTTACGTGTCGCCCAGCCCATCCACTGCGATGGACCGACTTCACCCACCTGCGCCACTTTTCCGGCGTATTTTTTCGCGACCGGGGCCAGCACGGAGATGTCGTCATAAACGAAGTCCGCGCGTTTGGTGATCAGGGTGCTAACCGTCTGATCCAGCGAATCCACGTTGATGATGGTGATCGGTTTTTTACCCTCTTTTTTCAGCTGCTCGTTAAAGCCTTTCAGCAACTGCTCGGGCACGCTGGCGGTTTTTACCGCACCACGCAGGCCAGACAGGCTCTCCGGGCTGAGTGTTTTGCCGCTGAAGGTGCTGGCTTCACTTTCACGCACCAGCACGCCGTTAACGGTTTTGCTATAAGGCACGGTGAACAGCACTTTCTTCGCGCGCTCGGCGGTGACGTTAAGAGAAGAACCTTCGGCGTTGAACGAGCCAGAGATCAGGCCCGGCAAAATGCCGCTGAAGGCGGTTTTCTGAAACTCCAGTTTCACACCGAGATCTTTGGCGAAGGATTGCATGATCGCCACGCTGTAGCCGGTGATCTCGCCTTTGTCGTCGGTGTATTCGTATGGAGGAAAGGTTGGATCGATACCAACGGTAATTTTGCCGCTGCTTTTGATGTCACTCAGGGTATCGGCTTGCGCCTGCGCCATGGTGCCAACGGAGAGAAGTGCGGCGATCAGCAGTGCTGTTTTTTTCATTGTGGTGTTTCCCTGGTGTTGGTGAAATGTCTTTTTCTACTGAGCATATTTTGTGCCAGTTTTTTCACCACCCAGCTAACACCTTTGGGGTAAAGAGGGTATTACTGAATAAAATCAATGAGAAACAATTGTTTCTTTATTTTAAAAGTTAGTTTCTAAAATTTCATTAACGCATAAATGGACTACGAGGATGAGACGATAGCTGCACTTTTTTGGTGCGAATCCTGGCGCACGGCGCGCCAGAACGGGGCATTATTCGAGTTCGTCGAGGGACTGGTGCAACGCTTCAACCTGCGCCAGATAATCATTGCTGGTTTTGCCCATTTGCCGGGCCACCAGTGAGCAGAGCAGATTGCATACGCCGGAGAGCGCGGCGGTGCTGTCGAACATCAGGCTGCTGTCGGTGTGGCAGCGCACCACCCACTGCGCATGACGCGCTGGTTTGCCGGAGAGCACATCGGCGATATACAGCATCGGCACGTTGCGTTCTGCCAGCGCATTCATCGCCGCTTCCAGCGCAGGCATACGGCGACGCAATCCAACGCAGATCACCACATCTTGCTGATTCAGCGCCGCCAGATGCTCCGCCAGCGAATCGCCGGGACGCGGCAGCAAACGCACGTCAGGATGGATATGCACCAGATCGCGGTAAATCAGCTGGGCAATGGTCTGGCTGTGACGCCAGCCCATCACCACCACGCGGCGTGATTGGGCAATGGCGCTCACCGCCTGCTGTAGCTGTTCACTGTCGAGCGTGCGATAGCTGTTGACCAGATTAGCGATCTCTTTTTCCAGGTGCTGCTGCATGATGCTGGCCAGCGGTGATGCGGTTGGTACGGCCTGCAAATAGAGCGGTGAGCCGCTGCTCTGCATCTCACGCGCCTGCCGACGCGCGGCTTCATAGCTTTCGTAACCGAGATGACGGAAAAAACGCGTGGTGGTGGCTTTGGAAACGCCCGCGCTCTGTGCCAGTTCGGTGGCGGTATTCATCGCCAGCTGGCCGGGTGCCGCCAGCAGCACGTCAGCCAGTCGCTGCTCGTGGCTGGAGAGTTGATCCCAGTGCTGTTGAATCCGGCCCTCTAACGTTGCCGCTTTTGCACTCATGGTGATTCCCTAAAATAAAAAAACTATCCTGCACAGAGCGTGCCGGGTTGTCATCAGGAATTTTGCCAGGGGAATAGAAATGAAAAAATGCCGCCGGGTAAAAAGGGGCGCCATAAAAAAGGCCGCCATAATGGCGACCTCTAAGGCTTACGGCAAAGTGCGCGGATTTATGCGCACCGATTTGCCTTACTTGCTGGTTGGACGCAGTGCCGGGAACAGGATCACGTCGCGGATGGTATGGCTGTTGGTGAACAGCATTACCATACGGTCGATACCAATGCCGAGACCTGCTGTTGGTGGCAGGCCGTGCTCCAGTGCAGTGACGTAGTCTTCGTCATAGAACATCGCTTCGTCATCGCCTGCATCCTTCGCGTTAACCTGCTGCAGGAAACGCTCAGCCTGATCTTCTGCATCGTTAAGCTCGGAGAAGCCATTACCGATTTCACGGCCGCCGATGAAGAACTCAAAGCGGTCGGTGATTTCTGGGTTCTCGTCGTTACGACGTGCCAGCGGTGATACTTCAGCTGGATATTCAGTGATGAAGGTTGGCTGAATCAGGTGTGCTTCTGCGGTCTCTTCGAAGATCTCAGTGACGACGCGGCCCAGACCCCAGCTCTTCTCTACTTTGATATGCAGCGATTTGGCAATCGCAACGGCTTTATCAAAGTCTTCCAGATCGTTCAGGTCGGTTTCCGGACGGTATTTCTTGATCGCTTCACGCATAGTGAGCTTCTCAAACGGTTTACCGAAATCGAAGGTGTGGTCACCATAAGGCACTTCAGTGGTGCCCAGCACATCCTGCGCCAGGGTGCGGAACAGGCTTTCGGTCAGCTCGATCAAATCTTTGTAATCCGCATACGCCATATAGAGTTCCATCATGGTGAACTCTGGGTTATGACGTGGCGAAATACCTTCGTTACGGAAGTTACGGTTGATCTCGAATACGCGATCGAAGCCGCCTACCACCAGACGCTTCAGGTACAGCTCTGGTGCAATACGCAGGTACATGTCGATGTCGAGCGCATTGTGATGGGTGATGAACGGACGGGCTGACGCGCCGCCAGGGATCACCTGCATCATTGGGGTTTCCACTTCCATAAAGTCGCGGTTAACCATGAACTGACGGATGCCGGCCATGATTTTAGAGCGCACTTTGAAAGTATTACGTGATTCATCGTTAGAGATCAGATCGAGATAACGCTGACGGTAACGGGTTTCCTGATCGGCCAGGCCGTGGAATTTATCCGGCAGTGGACGCAACGCTTTGGTCAGCAGACGCAGTTCCGTGATGTGGATCGATAACTCGCCGGTTTTGGTCTTGAACAACTTACCGCGTGCGCCAAGGATATCGCCCAGATCCCACTTTTTGAACTGCTCGTTGTAGACGCCTTCTGGCAGATCGTCACGTGATACGTAGATCTGAATCTGGCCGCCAACATCCTGCAGGGTGGCAAAAGAGGCTTTACCCATGATGCGGCGGGTCATCATACGACCGGCCACGCTCACTTCAACGCCGAGCGCTTCCAGTTCTTCGTTCTCTTTTGCGTCATAGCCGGCGTGCAGCACATCAGACGTGGTATCGCGACGGAAATCGTTAGGAAACGCGATGCCCTTTTCACGCAGCGCGCTGAGTTTTTCGCGACGCGCTTTCAGTTCGTTGTTTAACTCAAGGGCGGCATCAGCGCTCTGCGGTTGTTGTTCAGACATGTCGGTTCCTTATAACCCTGCTTTTAAACTTGCTTCAATGAAGCGGTCGATGTCGCCATCCAGCACCGCCTGGGTGTTGCGCGTCTCTACGCCAGTGCGCAGATCTTTGATACGTGAATCGTCGAGTACGTATGAACGAATCTGACTGCCCCAGCCAATGTCGGATTTGTTGTCTTCCGCGGCCTGCTTGTCAGCGTTTTTCTTCTGCATCTCATATTCGTACAGCTTCGCACGCAACTGCTTGAAAGCCTGATCTTTGTTTTTGTGCTGTGAACGGTCGTTCTGGCACTGCACCACAATGTTGGTCGGCAAGTGGGTAATACGCACCGCAGACTCGGTTTTGTTAACGTGCTGACCACCCGCACCCGAGGCGCGGTAAACGTCGATACGCAGATCGGCGGGATTGATGTCGATATCGATGTTGTCATCCACTTCCGGGTAGATAAACACCGAACTGAATGAGGTATGACGACGGCCGCCGGAGTCAAATGGACTCTTACGCACCAGGCGATGGACGCCAGTTTCGGTACGCAGCCAGCCAAACGCGTAGTCACCGATGATTTTAATGGTGGCGGATTTAGTACCGGCCACTTCACCGTCTGACTCTTCAATGATTTCGGTTTTATAACCTTTGGCTTCTGCCCAACGCAGGTACATGCGCAGCAGCATACTGGCCCAGTCTTGCGCTTCAGTACCGCCAGAACCGGCCTGAATATCCATGTAGCAATCGGCACTGTCATACTCGCCAGAGAACATGCGACGGAATTCGAGTTCGCCCAGCTTGGCTTCTAAACCATCCAGCTCGATAACGGCTTCGTTGAAGGTCTCTTCGTCGTCGGCTTCTACAGCCAGATCCAGCAAGCCCTGCACATCTTCCAGGCCCTGACGCATATGATCTAAGGTTTCTACCACCGCTTCCAGCGAAGCGCGTTCTTTACCCAGCGCCTGAGCGCGTTCAGGTTCATTCCAGACGTCAGGCTGTTCCAGCTCGGCGTTTACTTCTTCGAGGCGTTCTTTCTTGGCATCATAGTCAAAGATACCCCCTAAGAACGTCGCTGCGCTCGGTGAGGTCTTGAATACGATTTTTGACCGGATTAATTTCAAACATGGCTTTTCAGTCTTTTTTGACGATTCGGTGAAAGGGGATAAAAAGTAACGCGCTAGTTTACCCGAAACTGCGCGTACTTTGTAGCATTGCAGGTATGCGAGATAGCGCAACAGTGCGCCCAAAGGGATTCGGTTACCCACCATGGCGAGCCAGGGTCACTCGCTGCAGGTTACCGGGTGCGCTTTTACACGCCCCCGAATGAATGATGCGGTTATAGCGGCCAGATATGGTCGATAATCAGTTGAACCGAGCGGTTGCCACGGTATTCGTTGATATCGAGTTTGTAGGCTAGCTTCACCTGGCGCACGCTGGTATCCGGCCACAAGGTCGTATCAACGTTAAACGCGATGCCATCCAACAGTGGGCCGCCGCCCAGTGGCTCAATCATCACCTTGAGGTGGCGCTCGCCCACCAGCTTTTGTTGCAGCAATTTAAACTGGCCGTCGAACACTGGCTCCGGAAAGGCCTGGCCCCAGGGGCCGGCTTCGCGCAGCATTTCAGCGGTGTGCAGCGTGAACTCCTGCGCATGCAGTTCGCCATCGGACCAAATCACACCCTGCAGCGCCTCACCATCCAACCACTCGTCGATCAGCGCGGCGAAGCGTTCGCGGAACAGATCATACTTCTCGGTTTCCAGCGACAGGCCCGCCGCCATCGCGTGGCCGCCGAACTTAATCATCATGCCCGGATAGAGCGTGTCGAGACGCTCCAGTGCATCACGTAAGTGCAGCCCCGCAATCGAGCGGCCCGATCCTTTAAGCGTGCCGTCGCCCGCTGGCGCGAAGGCGATCACCGGGCGATGGAAACGCTCTTTCAGCCGTGAGGCCAGAATGCCGACCACGCCCTGATGCCATTCGGGATGATAGAAGGCCAGCCCCAGCGGCAAATCGGTGTGCTGGCGTTCCAGCTCATCACACAGCGCCAGCGCTTCGCTCTTCATGCCCTGCTCAATCTCTTTGCGCGTCTGGTTCAGCGCATCAAGCTCGTTGGCAAGCATGCGCGCCTGCGCAATATCTTCGGTGAGCAGCAGTGCCACACCGACCGACATATCATCCAGTCGACCGGCTGCATTGAGGCGAGGCCCGACGGCAAAACCGAGATCGCTGGCCGCCAACTGACGCGCATCGCGGTTGGCGATCTCCAGCAGCGCACGAATCCCCGCCCGGCATTTTCCAGCGCGGATGCGGCTCAAGCCCTGCCACACCAGAATGCGGTTATTGGCATCCAGCGGCACCACGTCAGCCACTGTACCTAGCGCCACCAGATCCAGCCACTCCGCCAGATTGGGCTCGTTTCGGCCATCACTAAACCAGTTCTGCAAACGCAGGTGTGCACGCAGCGCCAGCATCAGATAAAACGCCACGCCCACACCGGCCAACGACCGCGAAGGGAAGGCACTGTCATTGAGATTCGGGTTAACGATCGCTTCCGCTGCTGGCAACGTTTCGCCAGGCAAGTGGTGATCGGTGATCAGCACGGGAATACCGTGCTGATGGGCGGTTTCTACGCCTGCATGGGAAGAGATGCCGTTATCCACGGTGAGAATCATTTCCGCACCGCGCGCGCGCGCCTGCTCTACCACTTCAGGGCTCAGGCCGTAGCCATCTTCAAAGCGGTTCGGCACCAGATAATCGACATTGCCGCCCATGCTGCGCAGCGCTAAGACCGTTAACGCGGTGCTGGTTGCGCCATCGGCATCGAAATCACCGACCACCACAATACGGCGACCGGTTTCCAGCATCTGATGCAGTAAGGCTACCGCTTGATCGATGCCACCCAGGGTTTGCCACGGCAACAGATGTTTTGCACCACGCTCGAGCTCAGCGGCCTCTTTGACACCACGTTGCAGGTAAAGGCGGCGCAGTAGCGGGGGTAAGTTATCAGGTAAGCTGGCGTCAGCCTGAATTTCACGCCGACGCAGTTCGACAGAATGCATCACTGTGGATTAACCGCCCCGCTTCTGGCCATCAAGAACCTGTTTCAGCTCCTGCGGGCCCTGATAGCCCGGGATCATCGCGCCGGTGTCGGTGAGAATCGCTGGGGTGCCCTGAATGCCATACAGGATGCCGAGTTGGTAATGCTTATCCAGATCAATCTTACAGGTCGCTGGTGCATCCATTTGCGGTACATCGCCTTTCATCGCGGCATCAAAGGCCTTGTTGCGATCGGCACTGCACCAAACGGCGCGCATGGCTTTTTCCACCTGGCCGTGCAAACCTTCACGCGGGAATGCCAGGTAACGAACGGTGATGCCCAGCGCATTGTAGTCGGCTATCTGCTCATGCAGCTTGTGGCAGTAGCCACAGGTGATATCGGTAAACACGGTAATCACATGCTGCTCTTTTGGCGCTTTGTAGACGATCATTTCCGGCGCCAGCGCGTTCATTTTTTTGTCCAACAGTTGGTTAGTCACGTTCACCGGCTGTGCACCGCTGACATCGTACAGCGGGCCCTGAATCATGTGTTTACCATCTTCAGAGACGTACAGCACACCGCTCTCGGTCAGCACGGTTTTCATGCCTGGCAGCGGTGAAGGCTGAATCTCGGTCTGCTGCAAACCGAGTTTTTTCAGGGCTTGCTGAATCGCGCTGTCATCGGCATGAGCCAGACCGGCAAAGGCGCTGACCAGCAATGCCAGCATCGTTAACTGTTTTTTCATCTCAATTCCTTGTTGCCGCGGTTCAAGCACGCGGATGATGCTGTTGATGTAACTGACGCAGGCGCTCAGTTGCTACATGCGTATAAATTTGGGTGGTGGAGAGATCGCTGTGTCCCAGCAACATCTGTACGACGCGCAAATCCGCACCGTGGTTCAGTAAATGTGTGGCAAATGCGTGACGAAGCACGTGTGGTGATAGCTTTTCGCTGTCGATACCGGCAAGGGTGGCATAGTGTTTGATGCGATGCCAGAAAGTCTGACGCGTCATTTGTTGCGCGCGGTTACTGGGGAACATCACATCCAGCGTTTGCCCATTCAACAACCACGGCCGACCGTGGGCCATATAGTGCTCCAGCCAATAAATCGCTTCTTCACCTAATGGCACAAGTCGCTCTTTATTACCTTTACCAATCACTCGCACCACACCCTGACGCAAACTGATGTCGCTGAGGGTTAAGCCTACCAGCTCCGACACACGTAAACCGGTGGCATACAGCAGTTCCAGCATCGCTTTGTCACGTAGCTCAAGCGGCACATCAATACTCGGTGCCTGCAGCAGACGTTCTACCTGGTTTTCACTGAGGTCTTTTGGCAATCGCTGCGGCAGTTTGGGCGCGGAGAGCAGTGCGCTGGGGTCATCACTACGCAGCTTTTCGCGATAGAGGTATTGAAACAGACGGCGCATCGCGCTGAGCGTACGCGCAGAACTGGTGGCCTTGTAGCCGCCTTCGACGCGTTCGGCGAGAAACTGCTGCAGGTCAAGCGCTTCCAGTGTCAGCAGCGTGCGTTCGTGGTGGTGTAACCAGCCGGTGAGCGTTTGCAAATCCTGGCGGTAGGACGCAAGGGTATTTTGCGCCAGGTTACGCTCAATCCAGAGCGCATCCAGAAATTGTTCAATCAGATCGCTATCCTGCACGGTTCCCCCCAAACACGTGTGAAATCGTGCTCATTATGCCTGAAAGTCACCTGCTTCTGGTACAATTGCGCCAAAGTGAGTTTCAGTCAGAGCATTAATTGCATGAATATCGGTCTGTTTTACGGTTCAAGTACCTGTTACACCGAGATGACGGCGGAGAAGATTCGCGATTTTATCGGTGAAGAGTTAGTCACGCTGCACAACCTCAAAGATGAAGATCCCTCGCTGATGGAGCAGTACGATTTGCTGATCCTCGGCATTCCCACCTGGGATTTCGGTGAGTTACAGGAGGACTGGGAAGCAGTGTGGCAGCAACTGCCCGCGCTGAATTTGCAGGGTAAAATTGTCGCGCTGTACGGCATGGGCGATCAGGCCGAATATTCAGAATGGTTCTTAGATGCGCTCGGCATGCTGCATGAATTGCTGCAGCCGATGGGCGTGCAGTTTGTTGGTTACTGGCCGCTGGAAGGCTATGAGTTTGCCAGCAAAAAACCACTCACGGCTGACGGCACCCAGTTTGTCGGCCTGGCACTCGACGACGTGAATCAGTTCGAGCTGAGTGAAGATCGTGTCGAACAGTGGTGCGAACAGATTCTGACGGAAACGGCCGCACTGCTTTAACGCGACGCATCTCTGTCACGCAGAAAACAGCAGGCGCGCAGTGAGCGCCATGCATAGGGCGGCAGGTTATCCATCATCAACCACAGCCGCCAGCGCGTGCCCTGCTGGTTTTGCAACGTTAACAATACGCCGAAAGGCAACCAATCTGCCTGCCGCGCTAATTGCCAGCGCTTTCCATGCCAATGCCAGTCACCCTGTTCATCCAGCCCTAAGCGACCTGTGCGCTGCCTGAGCCGACGCTCATTGCGCCCGCACTCCAGCAGCATCAGAATCAGCAGCGGGGCTTTGCCCCACGCCCAGCCCTCGGGCCACTCAAGACTCAACAGCCAAACGGTGAACAGCACATACAGCGTCACGTTAAGCGCCCGAGCGCTGCGTGACGGCTGCACATCACATTGGAACCGGTCCGCGTTCACGGTTGCGTTGCTGAATCAGTTGCACCATGCGCTTGAACTCTGGATCAGCGGGTTCGCCGTGGTTCATCAACCAGTTAAACAGGTCGGGATCGTCACTCTTGAGCAGGGCGATAAACACCTGCTTATCGGTGTCAGTGAGCGAGTCATATTCGTATTTGAAGAACGGCATGATGGAGACATCCAGCTCCAGCATGCCGCGACGGCACGCCCACTGAACGCGAGCTTTATCATGAATTTCCATGTGTCTTTTTTCCATGGCTGAAAACAGTGGCGCTCAGTGTACCTGCTTTTTTCTCTGCCTGCAGGCGCAGCGCTGAATGCTGCGTGATATTGCGCACAACAGTTCTACCCATTGCAGGGTTATCACGCGATTTGTGCGCCAGATGAGGTAAACAGGTTGCAAAGCAGCACTGCTCTTTTAACATTGGAAGCAATATTGTTATTAATCAGGACGCACCCATGCCGATTTTCACCCTTCCGCCACGCCAGCCTGCTGCGGCCTCACGCCTGCCATTAACCCTGATCTCCCTCGACGAGTGGGCGCTGGTGTCGGTGCAGGGCAAAGACAGTACGTCATATCTGCAAGGCCAGGTCACTTTAGATGTTGCTGCAATGGACGCCACCCAGCATCGTCCGGCAGCCCATTGTGATGCCAAAGGTAAAATGTGGAGTAACCTGCGTCTGTTTCATCGCGGCGAAGGTTACGCCTACATCGTGCGCCGCAATCTGCGTGAGCAGCAACTTAACGAACTGAAGAAATATGCGGTGTTCGCCAAAGTCACCATCGCTGCCGATGATGATGCAGTGCTGCTGGGTGTGGCCGGTTTTCAGGCACGCACGGCACTGGCTGATGTGTTTGCCACCCTGCCGGATGCAGAAACACCGGTGGTACAACAAGGCGAGAGCACGCTGCTGTGGTTTGAACACCCCGCCGAACGTTTCCTGCTGGTGACCACGCTGGCTCAGGCAGAAACGTTGAAAGAGAAGTTAGCCGGTGCTGCACAGTTCAATGACAGCACGCAGTGGCTGGCGCTAGATATTGAAGCGGGCATTCCGGTGATTGAAACCGCCACCAGCGCGCAGTTGATTCCGCAGGCAACCAACCTGCAGGCGCTGGATGCGATTAGCTTTAAGAAAGGCTGTTACACCGGTCAGGAGATGGTGGCGCGAGCTAAATTCCGCGGGGCCAACAAGCGTGCGCTTTACTGGCTGGCGGGCAGCGCCAGCAAAGTACCGCAGGCTGACGGTTCGATGGAGCTGCAAATGGGCGACAAATGGCGTCGTACCGGCACCGTATTGAGCAGTGTGCAGCTGGATGACGGTAGCGTGTGGGTGCAGGTGGTGATGAACAACGACCTGGAGCCGGACAGTGTGCTGCGCGTGGAAGGTGATGAAGGCGGGAAACTGACGATTCAGCCACTGCCGTATTCATTGGTCGATTGATTTGCATTCCAGGTGCGCATGAATGCGCACCTTAAGTAACCCCGCATGTTTCCCCGTAAGGTCGCCATTTATGGCGACTTTGTCGAAAGTCACACCCGGTGGTGGCACTTTTTATATCAACCGCTCAGTTAGCTCAGGCGACATAAAAATAGATCGCGCAGAAGTGCAACACGCTGCCACCCAGCACAAAGCCGTGCCAGATAGCGTGGTTGTAAGGAATACGCCGCGAGACATAGAAAATCACCCCTAGCGAGTAGACAATCCCGCCCGCAGCCAGCAACCACACACCTCCGGCTGACAGCCTGGTCGCCAACTGATAAATCACCACCAGCGACAACCAACCCATGCTGAGATAGGTGACCAGCGACAGCGCTTTAAAGCGGTGTGCAATCGTCAGTTTAAAGATGATGCCTGCCAGCGCCAGGCTCCAGATCACCACCATTAACCCTTGCGCCAGCGGTGATTTCAGTCCCACCAGCAGGAAAGGCGTATAAGTGCCCGCGATCAGTAAATAGATCGCACAGTGGTCAAATTTCTTCAGCCAATATTTCGCTTTTTGGTGCGGAATGGCGTGATAGAGCGTTGAGGCGAGGAACAGTAAAATCATGCTGCCGCCATACAGACTGTAGCTGGTAATCGCAATGGTGTCGGCTCGCATTTCAACCGCTTGTGTTAACAGCAACACCAAACCAACGATGCCGAAAATGCAGCCGATTCCGTGGCTAATGCTGTTGGCGATCTCTTCGGCTAGCGAGTAGCCCTGAGCAAGTATACGATTCTGTGCCATGCGCTAACGTCCTGGAAAGAGGGTTAAGAACTGTGTTTTTTATCAACATCAGGGTAACCGGGAAAAATTTCAGAGTACACATGTACGCTAAAATAATTCTATGACAGGCGTGTGACAAATGGCCGATGGCAGCGCCGTTGATAACGCTGCCTCACTGTCGGATAGTCAATCAGAAGATTAGCGGCCACCTGCCGCATCAATAAAGGTGCCGGTGACGTAAGAAGCGGCATCACTTGCCAGCCAGATAATCGCGGCGGCGATCTCTTCAGCCTGCCCCCCGCGCTGCATTGGCAGTGAGCTGGCAACACGATCAACTCTGCCTGGTTCCCCCCCATCCGCGTGCATCTCGGTATAGATTAAGCCCGGCCGCACGCTATTGACGCGAATGCCCTGCGCCGCCACTTCCAGTGATAAGCCTTTGGTCAGCGTATCCATGGCCCCTTTTGACGCTGCGTAATCAACATACTCGCCCGGCGCACCGAGACGCGCTGCCGCTGAGGAGACATTGATGATCGAACCGCCCTGACCGCCGTGTGCGGTGCTCATGCGCTTCACCGCTTCACGACAGCAGATAAAGGTGCCAGTAACGTTGGTGGCGAACACGCGCTGAATACGTTCAGCATCGAGATCTTCTACGCGGCACTGCGTAAATAAAATCCCGGCATTATTGACCAGCACGCGCAGGTTGCCTGGCTGCTGATCAAGCTGTTGGAACATGCGCACGACCTGAGCTTCATCGGCGATATCCGCCTGCACGGCAAAGGCGCTGCCGCCCTGTGCTTCGATCTCAGTCACGACCTGCTGAGCTTCAGTGGCGCGCTTACGATAGTTAACTGCAACACGATAACCCGCCTGCGCCAGCATCAAGGCTGTTGCGCGTCCAATGCCACGGCTACCGCCGGTGACTAATGCCAAATCCATGTTGCCTCCAAATAGAAAAAGGGCCGATTTCTCGGCCCTTAGATTAGGGATCAAAATGTGTTTAGCCAAAATAATTTGAGTTGCACAAGGCAGCAGGCCCCACCCTTCCCGCAAGCCCATATAAGTCCGTGAGCGAGGTGAATGAGTGCCGCCAATACAACGGCGGCCCTGAGCATAACGGCTAAATTATTGGTATTCGCTCATTGGAACACAGGAGCAGAACACGTTGCGGTCACCAAACACATCATCCAGACGCTTCACGGTTGGCCAGTATTTGTTGGCGCTACCTGCCGGGAACACCGCCAGTTCGCGGGTGTACGGATGCGCCCACTCGCCAACGATCTCCATCTGAGTATGAGGTGCATTTACCAGCGGGTTATCGTCAGCGGGCCATTCGCCATCAGCGACGCGGTCGATCTCCATGCGGATGGAGAGCATTGCATCGATAAAGCGATCCAGCTCGATTTTGCTCTCTGATTCCGTTGGCTCAACCATCAGTGTTCCGGCCACCGGGAAGGACATGGTTGGCGCGTGGAAGCCGTAATCGATCAGACGTTTGGCAATATCCAGCTCGCTGATACCGGTCTGTTCTTTCAGCGGACGGATATCGAGAATACATTCGTGCGCCACACGGCCATCGCGGCCTGCATACAGGATTGGATAAGCAGATTGCAGACGGCTGGCAATGTAGTTGGCATTCAGAATCGCTACCGAACTCGCCTGCTTCAGACCTTCCGCGCCCATCATACGGATATACATCCAGCTGATTGGCAGAATCGAGGCACTACCGAATGGTGCGGCAGAGACCGCACCTTGCTGCGTCAGCACACCATCAATTTGCACCACGCTGTGACCAGGTACAAACGGAGCCAGATGCGCTTTCACACCGATTGGGCCCATGCCTGGACCGCCACCGCCGTGTGGAATGCAGAAGGTTTTATGCAGATTAAGGTGCGAGACATCTGCGCCGATGTAACCTGGCGTGGTGATACCCACCTGGGCGTTCATGTTGGCGCCATCCAGGTAAACCTGACCGCCATACTGATGCACGATCTGGCACACTTCACGAATGGTTTCTTCGTACACGCCGTGGGTTGAAGGATAGGTCACCATGATGCATGACAGCTCATCGCCAACCTGAGCGGCTTTCTCACGCAGATCGCCGAGATCGATGTTGCCTTGTTTATCACAGGCCACCACCACCACTGCCATGCCCGCCATCTGTGCGGAAGCCGGATTAGTACCGTGCGCAGAACTTGGGATCAGGCAGACATTACGTCCACCTTCGTTGCGACTCTCGTGATAACGACGAATCGCCAGCAGACCAGCATATTCACCCTGCGCACCAGAGTTTGGCTGCATGCAGAGCGCATCATAACCGGTGAGCTGTACCAGCCACTGTGACAGCTGGCCAATCATCTGCAGATAACCTGAAGCCTGTTCTGCCGGGCAGAATGGATGCAGCTCGGCGAATTCTGGCCAGGTAATCGGGATCATTTCGGCAGCGGCGTTAAGTTTCATGGTGCACGAACCGAGCGGGATCATCGCCTGGTTCAGCGCCAGATCCTTTTTCTCCAGGCTGTGCATGTAACGCATCATCTCGGTTTCGCTGTGATGACGGTTAAACACTGGATGGGTCAGGAGCTCGCTTTCACGTGACATGCCTGCCGGAATAGCGCTGTTTTCCGCAGCGACGCTGGCATCCAGAGCATCAATCTCCTGACCGTGCGCATCACCCAGCAGAATGGCAAACAGCGTCTGCACATCTTCGCGTGAGGTGGTTTCATCCAGCGTGATACCCACGCCGTTGAGCACGTCACTGCGCAGGTTGACGCCAAAGCTCAGCGCGCGATTCAGCACTTCAGCTTTATCGGCGACTTCAACCGTTAAGGTATCGAACCAGCTGTTATGACGCAGCTTCAGTCCACCGTTTTTCAGGCCAGCGGCCAGAATACTGGTCAGACGATGAATGCGCGAGGCGATGCGCTTGAGGCCCGCCGGACCATGATAAACCGCATACAGGCCGGCGATGTTTGCCAGCAGCACCTGTGACGTACAGATGTTGGAGTTGGCCTTCTCACGACGGATGTGCTGCTCACGGGTTTGCATCGCCATACGCAGTGCAGTGTTGCCAGCGGCATCACGTGAAACACCAATGATACGACCCGGCATTGAACGTTTGTGCTCATCGCGGCTGGCGAAGAACGCAGCGTGTGGACCGCCGTAACCCATCGGCACACCAAAGCGCTGAGCGGAACCGAAAACGATGTCTGCGCCCTGCTTGCCCGGTGCTTCTAACTGCACCAGCGCCATGAAATCGGCGGCCACGCTCACCACCACTTTGCGGCTTTTCAGCTCGGCAATCAGTGCACGGTAGTCATGCACTTCACCGCTGGTGCCCACTTGCTGCAGCAGCACGCCAAACAGGTCGTCGTGATCCAGCGCTTTGCTGGCGCTGTCGATGATCAGTTCAAAACCAAAGGTTTCTGCACGCGTGCGCACCACATCCAGGGTTTGCGGATGGATGTCTTCGGCGATAAAGAATTTACCGGCATTTTTCAGTTTGCTGACGCGCTTCGCCATCGCCATCGCTTCGGCGGCGGCAGTGGCTTCATCGAGCAGTGAAGCAGAGGCGATATCCAGACCGGTTAAGTCCAGCGTCAGGGTCTGGAAGTTCAGCAGCGCTTCAAGGCGGCCCTGCGATACTTCTGGCTGATACGGGGTGTACGCGGTGTACCAGCCTGGGTTTTCCAGCATGTTACGCAGGATAACCGGTGGGGTGATCACGGCACTGTAGCCCATGCCGATCCAGGATTTGTAGATTTGGTTCTGACTGGCAATGGCTTTCAGCTCTGCCAGCGCTTGCTGTTCGGTCGCGGCATCACCGACCGCAGGCGGGCCTGGCAATTGGATGTCGGCAGGCACGATGGCGCTGATCAGTGATTCCAGAGAGCTGGCACCAATCGCTTCCAGCATGGTGGCCTGCTGCGCGGGTGTAGGACCGATATGGCGCTCAATGAAGGCACCGTTGTGTTCAAGCTGGCTGAGAGTCTGGGTCATTTGCAGTAAATCCTGAATCGGGCTGGGTTACAAAAATGGCATTAAATCAGGCAGATAAAAAAGAAGGCGCTGCAATGCAGCACCTCCGATGACTACCGGTTACTCGTCGATAGCGCCTTTGTAGGCATCGGCGTCGAGCATCGAATCAAGTTCTGAAACATCGCTGGCTTTGATACGGAATAACCAGCCTGCGGCGTACGGTTCGCTGTTGACCAGCTCCGGTGCGTCGGCCAGCTCTTCGTTCACGGCAACGATTTCACCGCTCAGTGGTGCATAGATGTCTGAGGCAGCTTTCACGGACTCCGCGACGGCACAGTCATCACCGGCAGCGAAAGTGGCGCCCACATCAGGCAGATCCACAAACACCATATCGCCCAGCAGTTCCTGCGCGTGTTCGGTGATACCCACGGTGAAGGTGCCATCGGCTTCTTTACGCACCCACTCGTGACTATCGCGGTATTTCAATTCATTAGGCACATTGCTCATCGCCATTTCTCCTGAAAAATTACTGAGCGACCGGCTTGCCGGCGCGAACAAAAATCGGTTTGGTAACTTTCACCGGCATTTCACGATTGCGGATCTCTACAATCGCTTGCTCACCAATGCCCGCTGGCACACGTGCCAGCGCGATGCTGTAACCCAGCGTCGGGGAGAAGGAACCACTGGTAATAATACCCTGCTGTGGCTGACCTTGTTCATCGGTGAAACGCACCGGCAAGCCGTTTCGTAACACCCCTTTTTCGGTCATGATCAAACCCACCAGCTTTTCAGTGCCATGTTCACGTTGCGCTTCTAGCGCCTCGCGGCCGATGAAATCGCGATCGGCAGGTTCCCAGCTCACCGTCCAACCCATATTGGCCGCCAGCGGTGAAACGCCTTCATCCATTTCCTGACCGTAGAGATTCATCCCCGCTTCCAGACGCAGCGTGTCACGCGCCCCCAGGCCAGCCGGTTTGACGCCTGCCGCCAGCAGCTTCTGCCAGAAATCAGCCGCTTCACTGTTCGGCATCGCAATTTCATAGCCAGCTTCACCGGTGTAACCGGTGGTGGCGATGAACAGGTTTTCGCTTTGCACACCGAAGAACGGTTTCATACCTGCCACCGCTTCACGCTGCGCCGCAGTAAACAACGTCTGTGCTTTCTGCTGCGCCTGCGGGCCTTGTACGGCAATCAGCGCCAGGTCGTCACGCTCGGTGAGTTCGACACCAAACGGCTGAGCGTGCTGTTTGATCCACGCCAAATCCTTCTCACGCGTCGCGGAGTTCACCACTAAGCGGAAAAAGTCTTCGGTCATAAAGTAAACAATCAAATCATCAATGACGCCAGCCGAAGCATTCAGCATGCCGGTGTAGAGGGCTTTGCCGGGTTGCGTCAGTTTGGCGACATCGTTGGCCAGCAGATAACGCAGGAATTCACGGGTGCGGACACCGTGCAGATCGACGATGGTCATGTGGGAAACATCAAACATACCGGCATCGTTGCGCACCACATGATGCTCATCCATTTGCGAGCCGTAATGCAGTGGCATCATCCAGCCATGGAAGTCCACCATGCGCGCACCGCATGCCTGATGCTGTTCGAATAGAGGCGTTTGCTGAGTCATAACCATCCTGTGAAAACAAGTGAGTGTGACGCGCCTGCGCCGCCTGTACAGGCTGACGCAAACGTTCTCTTTGTGCTGAAGTTACCACCGAACGCGGCGATTAACCATAAGGAAAACGAGGGCGAAACTGTACCACCCTTCAGCACGCACCAAACCCACCACAGCACAATTCACTGCATTTTTGTGATTAACCGCGCATAAAATACAATTAATAACGATAAACACAGCCTGATAATGGAACACACGCCTCAGTACGGGAAATAGGTCCGGCGAACTCGCGACACCTTCATTAGTTAAAGTAATGCGAATTGGCGAGTAAAATTAGAATAAATCAAACGAGGCGCAATTTGAGTGCAGAGGCGCACCAGAGCAGTGCATAAGGTGAAAAAGCTAATTAAAATGCGCTTGTCCAAACACAGCCTGCAACGTCCCAGTGCAGACGTAACTGTCACTTTAGGAGCGGCTTTTGGTATGACGAGACATTGATTCATGCAAAAAAATGGCGCCTGAATCGGCGCCATTTAAAGAGAATTTAACGAATCCAGCTGGGCATATCATTTAGCCCCATGGCCTGCTTCAGCATCATCGGTTTGACGCCCGGCAATGTGTCAGCCAGTTTCAATCCCACATCACGCAGTAGCTTTTTCGCCGGATGGGTGCCGGCAAACAGCTCACGGAATCCCTGCATACCCGCCAGCATCATTGCTGCACTGTGCTTGCGGCTGCGCTCATAACGACGCAGATACAGGTGCTGTCCGATATCTTTGCCTTCCTGATGCAGACGACGAATTTCACCGATCAGTTCCGCGGCATCCATGAAGCCAAGGTTAACGCCCTGTCCGGCCAGCGGATGAATGGTGTGCGCGGCATCGCCCACCAGTGCCAGGCGGTGCGCGGCAAAGTTACGGGCATAGCGCGCCATCAGTGGGAAGGTTTTGCGCTCGCTTTCTACGTGGCACAAGCCTAAACGCATATCGAAGGCGACCGACAAATGCTGGTTGAATAATGCTTCTGGCATCGACTGCACGCGGGCCGCTTCCTGCGGTGAGAGCGACCAGACGATAGAGCACAGGTGCGGGTCCTGCATAGGCAGGAACGCTAGAATGCCGTCGCCATGGAACACCTGACGCGCAATCGCATCGTGCGGCATATCGGTGCGGATATTGGCGACCAGCGCGTGATGGTCGTAATCCCAGAAGGTGATCGGGATATCGGCTTTGTCGCGCAGCCAGGAGTTTGCCCCATCCGCAGCAATCAGCAGGCGCGCACTCATCATGCTGCCGTCCTGTAAAGTGACGAACGCTTCGTTGTCGCCAAAGGCCACCTGCTGCAACTGCGCAGGGGCAAATAAGGTGATATCGCTGCACTGGCTGGCGCGCTGCCACAGTGCGCTGTGAATCACTTCATTTTCAATAATATGGCCGAGATGGGATAAGCCTTGCTGCTCATCATCAAAGCTGATGGACCCAAAGCTGTCCTGATCCCACACTTCCATGCCGTGATAGGCGCTGGCGCGCAACGCCAGGATGCTGGACCAGACATCCAGCTTTTGCAGCAGACGTTCGCTGGCAGCGTTGATCGCCGAGACGCGAATCGATGCGGCGCTCGCTGGATCAAATTGTGGCTCAGGTGCTTTCTCCAGCACGGCAACGCGCAGGCCGCTGCCCTTTAATCCGCAGGCGACGGCCAGACCTACCATACCGCCACCGGCAATAGCCACATCAAATGTTTGCATTGCTGCCCCTTAATTCATGCTCAACGCTTTACCCAGCCGAGCGTGCGCGCGGCAAGTGGGTTTCGCAGCCATGGCAGATGGTCCATTGCCACCAGCCCAAGATTTCTTCCCGCCACTAAGGGCGCATAACGATTGGCAAACAGTCGCACCAGGCCATCGGTCACGCCGATTGTCGCGGCGCGATCCGGTTGACGGCGTGCAGCGAAGTGCTGCAAAACGCCATAGCCGCCAACATCCTGCTGCTGACGATGCGCGCCTGCCAGCGTTTCCGCCAGCGACATCACATCGCGCAGGCCCAGGTTAAAACCCTGGCCCGCAATAGGATGCAGCGTTTGCGCCGCGTTGCCCACCAACGCCAGGCGATGCGCCACCTGACGTTCGGCGGTTTGCAGCGCCAGCGGGTACACTTCGCGCTGGCCGGCATGGGTAAAACGCCCTAAGCGCCAGCCAAACGCCTGCTGAAGCTCGTGCAGGAAAGTTGCATCATCCCACTGTTTCACCGTGGCTTCAGCCTCGACGGGGTGACACCACACCAGCGACATGCGATTGCCAGACATCGGTAACAGCGCCAGCGGGCCGTACTCGGTAAAGCGTTCAAACGCGCGACCCTGATGCGGCTGCTGCGTGGTGACGTTGGCGATCACCGCCAGCTGCAGGTAATCGTCCCGCTGCCAGCTGATGCCACAGGACGCCGCAAGGGGCGAACGTGAGCCATCGGCTGCCACCAGCAACTCGCCCTGTAGCTGCTCGCCGCTGTTGAGTGTCACCGTGACAGATTCAGCTGATCGCACCACCGTCGTGACGTAATCCGGGCAGCGCAGCGTCACACCAGGCGCACTTTTCAGACGCTGGAACAGGCGCTGGCCCACATCAAACAGCTCAACCACCTGCCCCAGCGCTGGGACCTGATAATCATCCGCCTTTAGCTGCACAAAACCGGTGTGGCCACGGTCAGAGACGTGAATATCCGTGATCGGCGTGCCGCAATCAGCGAGCGAGCGCCATACATCGATATCCGCCAGCTGCTGACAGGTGCCCGCCGCTAACGCAATCGCCCGGCCATCAAAGCCCGGATGTTTGCGGCTATCCGGCAGACTGCGCTCAATGAGCGTGACGGGCAGTTGGCCTTGCGTCAGATGCGAAATCGCCAGCGCCAGAGTTGCCCCGGTCATGCCGCCGCCTGCAATCAAAATGCTCATGCGTGGCGTGCCGCTGCCATCAAGGCTTCAATTGCCTCGGCATCTTTTACTACGCTGTCGGTCAGGTTTTCGTTGCCGTCAGCGGTGATCACGATGTCATCTTCGATACGGATACCGATACCGCGATACTGCGGTGGGACTTTCGCATCCGGCGCAATGTACAGGCCAGGTTCAATGGTCAGCACCATGCCCGGTTCGAGAATGCGGTCACGGCTTGGTGTACCGTAATGGCCGACGTCATGCACATCCAGCCCCAGCCAGTGACTCAAGCCGTGCATGAAGAACGGGCGGTGCGCCTGCTCTTCGAACAGCGTATCGATATTGCCTTCCAGAATGCCGAGATCGACCAGACCGGTGATCATGATGTGCACCACTTCGTCATTGACGTCGTGGATGCTAATGCCAGGGCGGAACATCGACAGCGCTTTGTACAGCGAGGCCAGCACGATGTCATAAATCTCGCGCTGAGGTTGCGTGAATTTGCCATTAACCGGGAAGGTGCGGGTGATGTCCCCGGCATAACCGTGGAATTCACAACCCGCATCAATCAGCACCAAATCACCATCGCGCATTTCACTTTCGTTTTCGGTGTAATGCAGGATGCAGCCGTTCTCACCCGATCCCACAATGGTGTTGTATGAGGGGAAACGTGCGCCGTGGCGATTGAATTCATGATGAATTTCGCCTTCGAGCTGATACTCAAACATTCCCGGACGGCAGGCTTGCATCGCACGAGTATGCGCCAGAGCACTGATTTTTCCTGCGCGGCGCAGGATTTCAATCTCAGCTTCGCTTTTGAACAGGCGCATATCGTGCACCCACGGACGCCAGTCGGTGACAGTGGCAGGTGCGCTGAGATTCTGACGGAAGCCGCGACGCAGTTTTTCTAAAGCGCTGAACACCAGTTGGTCCGCTTCTGCGTACTCACCCTGAGCGTGATAAACCACATCAAGCCCGTTGAGCAGCTGATGCAATTGATCGCCGATGTCATCCCAAGGCAAAGCGCGGTCAACGCCAAGCTTAGCGGGTGCGGCATCTTGCCCGAGGCGGCGGCCAAACCAGATCTCAGCGGTAAGGTCGCGAACACGGTTGAACAGCACGCTGTGGTTATGCTTGTCATCACTTTTGATCAGCACTAGCAGCGCCTGCGGTTCATTGAACCCGGTGAAATACCAGAAGTCGCTGTTTTGGCGGAAGTTGTATTCCGTGTCGTTGCTGCGGGTCACTTCAGGTGCAGCGAAAATCAAAGCGGCGCTGCCAGGTGCCATACGGGCAATCAGCGCCTGACGACGTTGCTGGAAAGTATCCAGTGTAATCATGTTTGCACTCCCTGTTGAAACGGGCACCACGCGCCCGCAATCACGCACTTAGTGTAACGTTGGCTTTTGCACTTCCGGCGCAGTTGGTGTGTGCTGACGAGTGAATGTGTCATGGCAAAGCAAGGCCGCCACGCGCACATACTCAATCACTTCTTCCAGCGACTGCTCCAGCTCTTCCTGATCTTCATCTTCGTCGTAACCGAGCTGCGCGATGGTGCGCAAATCATCAATCGCTTCGCCGGTTTCGCCAGTGACTTTATCCAGCTTCGGCTGCGTAACGCCTAAGCCGAGCAGGAAATGATTGACCCAGCCCGCGAGCGCATCCGCGCGATCGAAGACGGTGATGTCATCATCTTCCGGTAGCATCAGCTGGAACATGAAACCCTCGTCTTCCAGCGTATTGCTCAGATTTTCATGCAGCGCCTGCAGCGGCTGTGACAGGCTTTGTGAAAACGCCATGCCTTCGTTGGTGAGGTCATGGACCATGGTTTTCCAGCGGGTGTCTTTGTTGCCACCACACAAAATGCCGGACAGCAATCCGTGCATTTCGGCTGGCGTCATGCCCACGCCCTGCTGAGAAAGGGCTGCGGCTAGCGCGTTGTAACCAGGAGTTTCGTTCTGTAAAGACATAGGCTTTGGTCGTCGTTGGCAGAATAAGTTCGTGTTATGCTACCACCAGGTGCCTCAGGGTTTCCAGAAAAGGGGTTGTAACTTATATCGCGGCTCTATATAGTTGCGCACCTCCCAACCCATTGACAGGTAAGGGAGATGCGAACAGAGTAATCAGTCAGGATGGTGGCATGTCTGCACAACCGGTAGATATTCAGATTTTTGGTCGTTCATTGAGAGTAAATTGTCCTCCCGAACAGCAAGATGCGCTGAATCTGGCTGCTGAGGATCTCAATCAACGGTTGCAAGATTTAAAAGTTCGCACTAGAGTCACCAATACAGAGCAACTGGTGTTCATCGCCGCCTTAAATATCTGCCACGAGCTGGCACAGGAAAAAGGCAAGACGCGCGACTATGCAGCAAACATGGAACAACGTATCCGCATGCTGCAGCAGACCATTGAACAAGCATTAGTTGAGCAAGGTCGCATAACTGATCGCCAGGGCCCTAAATTCGAATAACACTTCATGGTACTCGTGTTAGAGTGACGGTGAAGTCAATTTTCTCTGAGATGTTTGCAAGCGGGCCAGTCCCCTGAGCCGATATTTCATACCAACAGAATGTGACGCTCCGTAACCTGTGAGCATGCTCGGTCCGTCCGAGAAGCCTGATGGTTGCGACGGCATATTCACCTTGAACCAAGGGTTCAAGGGTTACAGCCTGCGGCGGCATCTCGGAGATCTCCTCTTTCGTCCCCTTCGCCAGAGACTCATGTTTCAGCAAGGCGGCAAGCAAATGAATCCCAATCAGCTTAACAAATTGAGTGATTGGGGTGCATGAGCGCAGTTAACCCCCTGTACCTGAAGTATGACGCGAATCTCCCGCTTCGCATGATATAGTTGGCCAAATAGCCGACTCTGCCGGGGGGCATCATGACCGCACCTTCCCTACTTGATCGCCAGGACATTCGTCAGCATGTGCGCCATCTGCGTCGCAACCTTACGCCTGAACAGCAGGAACAAGCTGCCGATCTGCTCGCCGAGCACGCTATCAACTTTGCGCCTATCGCTAATGCTCAACGCATCGCGCTGTTTTTATCTGTCGATGGCGAAATCAACACCCGCCCGCTGATTGCCAAGCTGTGGCAGCAGAAAAAGCAGGTTTATTTGCCGGTACTGCATCCTTTCGCTCCCGGCCATCTGCTGTTCCTGCGTTATACACCTGAGACCTCACTGACCCCGAACAAATTGCGCATCCCGGAACCGCCGCTGGATATCACGCAGATGGCCACACTCGATCAGTTGGATGTGATGCTGGTGCCGTTAGTGGCATTTGACCACCAGGGTCAGCGATTGGGCATGGGGGGAGGTTTTTACGATCGCACCCTGCAGCACTGGCAGCAGCATGGCTTTTTACCGATGGGCATTGCGCACGATTGCCAGCGTGTTGAGGCATTGCCAGTCGCGGCATGGGATGTCCCCTTGCCTGCTATTTTGACGCCGTCAAAGCTGTGGCAGTGGGATAGCGCCGAACGATAAAACAAAGGGCGCCAAACGATGTGGCGCCCTGAGCAATCAGCATGATGAACGGGCACGCATGGTGCCCTGAATCATCAGTACAGCAGACGGGCGCGAATGGTGCCCGGAATCGCTTTCATCAGCTGCAGCGCTTTTTCCGCCACATCTTCTTCTGCATCGATATCGATAACCACATAACCCATTACCGGCGAGGTCTGCAGATACTGAGCGGCGATGTTGATGCCCTGCTCGGCAAAGATCTGGTTAATCGCGGTCAGCACGCCAGGACGGTTCTCATGGATGTGCAGCAAGCGGCTGACGCTAGCAGCGTGCATCGGCAGAGACACTTCCGGGAAGTTAACCGCAGACAGCGTAGAACCGTTGTCAGAGTATTTCGCCAGCTTGCCCGATACTTCCAGGCCGATGTTTTCCTGCGCTTCCTGAGTCGAGCCCCCGATATGTGGCGTCAGGATCACGTTATCAAACTCGCACAGCGGTGAGTTGAACGGATCGCTATTGGTCGCTGGTTCAACCGGGAAGACGTCGATGGCCGCGCCGGACAGATGCTTATTCGCCAGGGCGTTGCACAGGGCTGGAATATCAATCACGGTGCCGCGTGCGGCGTTGATCAACAGTGCGCCCGGCTTCATCAGCGCCAGCTCTTCAGCGCCAATCATGTTTTGCGTTGAAGCATTTTCTGGTACGTGCAGGCTGACCACGTCGCTCATATTCAGCAAATCGGACAGGTGGCGAACCTGTGTCGCATTACCCAGCGGCAGTTTGGTTTCGATATCGTAGAAGAACACGTGCATGCCCAGGCCTTCTGCCAGTACGCCCAGCTGCATGCCGATATGGCCGTAGCCAATGATGCCCAGTTTCTTACCGCGCGCTTCGAACGAGCCGTTAGCCACTTTGTTCCAGATACCACGGTGAGCTTTGGCGTTCGCTTCAGGGATCCCGCGCAGCATCAGCAGCATTTCACCAATCACCAGCTCAGCCACTGAACGGGTGTTAGAGAATGGCGCATTGAAGACCGGCACACCGCGTTTTGCGGCCGCATTCAGGTCAACCTGGTTAGTACCGATACAGAAACAGCCCACTGCGACCAGCTTCTCAGCCGCCGCAAAGATCTCTTCAGTCAGTTGGGTACGGGAACGGATACCAATGAAGTGCGCATCGCGGATGGAAGACTTCAGCGACTCCGCATCCAGTGCCCCTTTGTGGAATTCGATGTTGGTGTAACCCGCAGCACGCAGATTATCCAGTGCACTCTGGTGAACGCCTTCCACCAGCAGGAACTTAATCTTGTCTTTTTCCAGTGATACCTTTGCCATTTCCCGACCCTATTCAGAATTCAACGAGGACTACCATAAGGTAGCCTTCTGCCAAAATATCAAAAATTTCGAGCGCGGCAATACAAACGATTGCCTGACCGCCAGCACGCGCCCACGTTGAGGCAGCACAAAGCCGTACAAAATCGTGGGATGCGAGTGCGCCGAAGTACGAACCTGCTGTTGATGAATCTTTTGTGACATAAGTCACCAAATTTCACCCCAGCAAGAAAAGATGTTTTGCAGATGGAAATAACCGGCGCAGCACTCGCGCCGGTGAGTACGCTATCAGATCAATAAGTGATGGTTTTCACACCCTCTGCCGTGCCGATCAACGCCACATCAGCACCACGCGCAGCAAACAAGCCCACGGTGACCACGCCCGGCAGTGCATTGATGGTTTTTTCCAATGCAATCGGGTCGAGAATACGCAGATTATGCACGTCGAGAATAATGTTGCCGTTGTCGGTCACCACGTTCTGACGATACTCCGGCTGGCCCCCCAGCTTCACCAGTTCACGCGCGACAAATGCACGCGCCATCGGAATCACTTCCACCGGCAGCGGGAAGTTACCCAGGATATCCACCTCTTTGGAGGCATCCGCAATGCAGATGAACTTCTTCGCCACCGCTGCGACAATTTTCTCACGCGTCAGCGCTGCGCCACCGCCTTTGATCATCTGCATCTGTGGATTGATTTCGTCCGCGCCATCAACGTACACCGACAGCTCATCCACATTATTCAAATCAAAAACCGGAATCCCCAGGGCTTTGAGTTTTTCCGTCGAGGCTTCCGAACTGGAGACCGCGCCTTCAATCTGATCTTTCATGGTGCCAAGCGCATCAATAAAATGCGCCGCTGTTGAACCGGTGCCAACGCCAACAATGGTGCCGGGTTGCACGTACTGCAGTGCTGCCCAACCAACCGCTTTTTTCAGTTCATCCTGGGTCATGGTATGTTTAAAACCTGTGCGACATCGAAGTGCGCGTAGTATAAAACAAGGCGTCGTGAAAATGCGCGGCTGTTAACGCATCGATTTAAGCCTTTGGAAGCCAGCCCGCAAAAAAGCGCCGCAGCACAATATGACAGTTTTGTGGCATAGTACTTTCCATCCTGAACGAGAGAGAACAACAATGAAACGCCCGGATTATCGAACGCTTCAGGCGCTGGATGCTGTGATTCGCGAGCGCGGTTTTGAGCGTGCGGCCCAAAAACTCTGCATCACGCAGTCTGCGGTGTCACAGCGCATTAAACAGCTGGAAAATTTATTTGGTCAGCCGCTGCTGGTGCGTACCGTGCCGCCGCGTCCGACCGAGCAAGGACAAAAACTGCTGGCACTGTTACATCAAGTCGAGTTGCTGGAAGAAGAGTGGCTGGGTGATGACAACGGCGGCACCACGCCATTGCTGCTGTCACTGGCGGTCAACGCCGACAGTCTGGCGACCTGGCTGCTGCCTGCGCTGAAAGATGTGCTGGCCGATTCACCGGTGCGCCTGAATCTGCAGGTCGAAGATGAAACCCGTACTCAGGAACGCCTGCGTCGTGGTGAAGTGGTTGGTGCTGTCAGTATTCAACCGCAGCCGCTGCCAAGCTGTCTGGTGGATCAATTGGGTGCACTGGATTATCTGTTCTGCGCCTCGCCGGATTTTGCTGCGCGCTACTTCCCGAATGGCGTCACGCGTTCGGCTTTGTTGAAAGCTCCCGCGGTGGCGTTTGACCATCTCGATGATATGCATCAGGCGTTTTTACAGCAGAACTTTGATCTGTCACCGGGTAGCGTACCGTGCCACATCGTTAACTCATCGGAAGCCTTCGTGCAGCTGGCGCGTCAGGGTTCGGTGTGCTGTATGATTCCGCACTTACAGATTGAGCGTGAACTGGCACAAGGGGATTTGGTGGATTTGACGCCGGGTCTTTATCAGCGTCGCATGCTTTACTGGCACCGCTTCGCGCCAGAGAGCCGCTTAATGCGCAGCGTGACGGATGCATTGATTGCACACGGTCATCGCGTATTGCGTCAGGATACGGCGACAGCCTAATCCCAATTACTGATGAGCATAGCGGCGCGGTTTATCGCATGAATGAACAGCAGTATTGCTGCCGTTCAGCGCCATAAATCACGCCGCTATGATTCAACACATCAGATTACTGAGCTGTATTCGGCTTAATCTCGAACACCACATCCACCTGATCGTCAAAGTGAATGCTCTGCTGCTCATAGGTCTGCTGCGCGGTAGTATCCGCAGGGGCGGCAGCCGCTTTGTACATGCGCGCCATTGGCATTGGCTGATAGTTCGCCACGTGATAGCGGATGCTGTATACCGGGCCTAATTTCGCATTAAAGCCTTCTGCCAGCGCACCGGCCTGCTGAGTGGCGTTAGCAATCGCCGCTTTACGTGCCTGATCTTTATAGGCATCGGCATTCGCTACACCCAGCTCTACTGAACGGATTTCATTCAGGCCAGATTTCAGCGCGCCGTCCAGCAACTCATTCAGTTTATCCAGCTGACGTAAGGTCACCTGCACCTGACGCACCGCACGATAACCTTTCAGTACGGACTTCCCTTCTTTGGTGTAGTCATACTCGGGTTGCGTGCTCAGGTTTGCCGCATCAATATCTTTCTTTTCGATACCGTTCTTTTGCAGGAAATCGAAATATTGCGCCACGCGGTCATCAGCTTGTTTTTTCGCATCTGCCGCATCTTTCGAAGAAACATTCACCACGATGGAGAGTGTCGCGATATCCGGACGGGCATCAACGCTTGCCTGACCTGAGGTCACAACATGCGGGCCATTAGGGACTTCACCCGCTTGTACCATCGCTGACATTACGCCAGTGCTCATAACGGCGGCCAGCGCCAGTGCTTTCAGTTTCACGAAAGTCCTCCTTGAAGGTTCAATTTACAGGTCGCCACTATGGCTAAACCTAAAACACATTACTATGCGTGATGGTCTGAGTTTGAAATCACCAAAAAGTTCGGATAACGGCGTTTTTAACGTATCCGCGATCGCAAAACTATGCTGACAGATTCGCGGAAAGTTCGCCTTGGTGTTTCTATTAAAGAAACAATTCTAGCCTCCGGGAGAGTTGTATTATGACAGAACAGCCCCTTAGCCACAGCGCCGATGCCGTACGCGCCGGACGTACCCGATTCCTGATGTTGGGACTGGTGTTCATCAACATCATCATCAACTACATGGATCGTACCAATCTCTCTGTGGCCGCCACGCAAATGGCCGGTGAACTGCGCTTTACGCCAATGGAGATGGGGTTGATCTTCTCAGCATTTGGCTGGATCTATGCGGCGCTGCAGATCCCCGGAGGTTTTCTGATTGATCGTCTCGGCGCGCGACTGGTGTATGGCGTAGGACTGTTTGCCTGGTCATTCATCACCGCCCTGCATGCGCTCGCCAACAGCTTCGGTGCGCTGTTTGGCCTGCGCCTGGGCGTCGGTGCCTTTGAAGCGCCGGTGATGCCTTCGAATAACCGCGTAATATCCAGCTGGTTCCCGGAACAGGAGCGTGCCAGCGCCATCGGCATTTACTCCTCGGCCCAGTTCGTTGGACTCGCCTGCATGACGCCGCTGCTGTTCCACGTGCAGGATGCGTTTGGATGGCGTGGACTGTTTCTAATGACCGGTGTGGCCGGGATGATCTGGGCGCTGGTGTGGTATCTGCTTTACCGTGAGCCACATGAGCATAAAGGCGTGTCAGAAGCCGAATTAAACTACCTGCGCAGCAACGGTGCCTTACTCGAGAGCCGTCAGCACACGCTGCAGCCGAAGGCCCGCTGGGCCGATCTGGCACAAATGTTCCGCAGCCGCAAACTGGTGGGTATCTATATCGGCCAGTTCACCATCTCCGCCACCTTTTGGTTCTTCCTCACCTGGTTCCCGACCTATCTGGTGGAGTATCGCCATATGGGCTTCATTAAAAGCGGCTACGTGGCTTCCGTGCCCTACTTCGCCGCTTTCTGTGGCGTACTGCTGGCAGGTTTCGCTTCGGATCGCATGATACGGCGAGGCGTGTCGCCCAGCGTGGCGCGTAAATTGCCGGTGATCCTTGGCCTGTTCCTGACGCTATTTATTCTTGGCGCCAATTACACTGACGACGCCACGCTCATCGTGCTGTTTATGTCGCTGGCGTTTTTTGGCAACGGCCTCGCGACCATCACCTGGGTGTTTGTCACCGCACTGGCACCTCGCCATCTGATTGGCTTAGCGGGCGGCGTATTCAATTTCACCGGCGCGCTTTCCGCTATTGTGGTGCCGATTGCCATTGGCGCGTTGATCGATGGCGACAATTTCGCGCCAGCACTCGGCTTTATTGCCGTGCTGGCCGCGATAGGCATTTGCAGCTATCTGTTCGTGGTCGGGAAAATCGAGCATGTCAGCGCGCACTGATCAGCACTTTCGCCAGCGACTGCAACTGCGTCACCCGCTGCTGCAGATGCGCATCGTCTGCCTGCCAGATTTTGGCAAACGCCAGCGCGGCGCGGTTGTTATTGATTGGCTGCGCCATGCTGATTTCTCCGTCATCACGGTGCCAGATCAAATGGTTTGCATTACGCTTGCGCGCCAGCAACGGCGCCATCTGCGCCCACTGTTCGTCGGTAAATCGTGGACGCAACTGCTCATCACTCTCTGTCGCCAGCAGCGACACACCAATCACCGACTGCCACGCCGGCAGCATGCGGAAACCGGCCAGCGCCTGGCTGGCACTGGTGCGCTCACCCGGTTCGGAGTGCCAGATGTAAATCACCTGGTCCTCCCACAACACGCCCAGCGCCACCACGATGTCGCGCGGCGCGTGTGCTTCCAGTTGCGGCAGCGCCTGGGCAAACAGCGAGGAGCCGCGAATCGCCTGCGCCGCCAGAGCATGAATCCCCGGGCCGGGCAAATAGCGGCGATGTTCGTCCTGAATCGTCAGGCCAATCGAGGCCATGGTCATCAGCAGGCGGTTAACGCGTGTGCTGTTCATGTCCATCTGTCGCGCCAGTTCACGGCAGCCCACGGCTTTATCGCTGGAAACCAAATACTGCAAGCAGCGAATCCCATCAATCAGGCTTTGGTTGGGTTGAGAAGACATAGTTCACCCTGTGGCGCTCAAAACACCAATCTTAGCTTCAGCATGACAGGAAGCAAATGATGCAGACTTTCTCTTCGCAAAATGCGCGCCACTTCCCAGAGCAAAAAATACAGGCCGATCTGTTGGTGGCGGGCGGTGGGCTCGCGGGCGTGTGTGCCGCACTGGCCGCCGCGCGTGACGGATTACAGGTGGTGTTGGTTCAGGATCGCCCGGTTCTGGGTGGCAACGCATCGAGTGAAGTGCGCTTGTGGGCCAACGGGGCGACATCGCATATGGGCAACAACAACCGCTGGGCGCGCGAAGGCGGCATCATGGGCGAGATCATGGAGGAGAACCTGTGGCGCAACAAAGAGGGCAATCCGGTGCTGTTCGATATGGTGCTGCTGGATTTGGTGCAGTCGCAGCCCGGATTAACTCTGTTGCTCAATACCGTGGTCACCGATATCGAGAAATCAGACCGTCATTTGCAATCGGTGCAGGCCTTCAACGCCATCAATCAGACCCGCTATCACGTTAAGGCCAGCCAGTTTATTGATGCCAGCGGCGATGGCGTGCTGGGATATCTGGCGGGCGCAGCGCATCGCGTGGGTGCGGAAACCGTTGAAGAGTTTGGCGAAAAGATGGCGCCAGGCGAACATTTTGGCCACAAACTCGGCCACTCAATCTACTTCTACACCAAACGTACTTCGCAGCCGGTTCGCTTTGTCCCGCCCTCTTTTGCGCTTAAAGAGATTACCGCCATTCCGCGTTACAAACGCCTGACCTCCGATCTTAACGGCTGTGATTTGTGGTGGCTGGAATGGGGCGGACGGCTCGATACGGTGCACGAAAGCGAAACCATCAAATGGGAGCTGTGGAAAATTGTCTGGGGCGTTTGGGATTACATTAAAAACTCCGGCGAGTTCCCGGATGCCGACACGCTAACGATTGAATGGGTCGGTTTAATCCCTGGCAAACGCGAAAGCCGCCGCTTTGTGGGCGACACCTTGTTGTGCCAGCAGGACATTATTGAACAGCGCGATCACTACGATGCCGTCGCCTACGGCGGCTGGTCGATTGACCTGCATCCGGCCGATGGCGTCTACAGCGAACACGATGGCTGCCGCCAGTTTCACAGCAAAGGCACCTATACCATTCCATTCCGTGCGCTTTACAGCCAGTCGCTGGATAATCTGCTGCTCACCGGTCGCTTGATTTCTGCCACCCACGTGGCCTTTGGCAGCGCACGCGTGATGTGCACCTGCGGCGTACTGGGTGAAGTGGTGGGACGTGCGGCGGCGATCTGTCAGCAACAGCAACTCACGCCGAAACAGCTGGCACAGCCGGAGCGCGTCACACAGTTGCAACAACAACTGCTGCGTCAGGGCGCGTTTATCCCACGCCACCCATTGCTGCACCCGGTCAGCGATGCGCAGATCGAGGTCAGTAGCACCCTGCAACTCAGCGCCCTGCCCGCCGATGACGGTTGGCAGTCGTTGCAATCGCGCTGTGCGTTGCTGCTGCCACTGAAAGCCGGTGAGCGCTTACCGACGATATCCTTGCAGCTTCGCGCCAAACAGACGCAAAAACTGCAGGTTTCGCTGCTCAGCAGTGACAATCCGGCCAACACCTGCGGCGATCAGCACATCGCCAACCAGACAATCACGGTTAACGATCAGGGCAGCTACCGCCTGAGCTTTGATTACCGTGCGGAGGTTGATCGCTACTTATTTATCGCCTTCGAAGAGCAGCCAGAGATTGAAGTGGCACTTACCCGCCAGCGCTTGCCAGGCGTGATGATGGTGTTCAACAGCCTCAATCCTCGCGTTGCCAAACGCACAAGGCAGATCAATGACGGCGATTACGGCGTGGATGAGTTTGATTTCTGGCTGCCGCGCCGTGCGCCACATCAGGTTCTGCTGGCGTTCGCACTGGAGACGCCGCTAAAACTCTGGCATCGCGATTATTTACTCAACGGCAAATTGCGTCCGGAACAGCACACCAACTGTTGGGTGCCAGCACTGGATGATGCTCAGCCGACGGTCACCTGGCGATGGGAACTACAGCAACACGCACGCCAAATCACCCTGCTGTTTGATAACGACTTCGACCATGCGATGGAGACGGTGCAGATGGGTCATGCGCAAGCAGTGACGCCGCACTGCACCACACATTACCGGTTATGGCTGGATGAGATGTTACTGGTGGAAGTGAAGGACAATCATCACTCGCTATGCCACCACGTCGTGCCGCAGGATGTCAGTTTCCGGCAGATACGCTTAGAGCTGATCGCCAGTGCGGGCGCGCTACCCGCACTGTACGGTTTACATCTGCATCAGAACGCGGCAATGCCCTGACGCGCTAACTGGATGGCGATAAACCACATCACGCCGCCCACCAGCAGATTGATGATGCGCTGGGCGCGCACTGTGCGCAGACGCGGTGACAGCCATGCGGCTAACAGCGCCAGACCAAAGAACCAGATAATCGATGCGCTCACCGTGCCCAACGCGAACCACTGACGCGCTGCGGTAGAAGGCAGCTGGCTGCCCAGGCTGCCGAGTACTACAAAGGTGTCGAGATAGACATGCGGATTGAGCCAGGTCACAGCCACGATGGTAGCAATAATGCGCCAGCGGCCTTGCTTCATCACCGCATCATCGGCCAGCGTCACATCACCCTGCCATGCGCTGCGCAGTGCGCCCCAGCCGTACCACAGCAGAAACGCCACGCCGGCCCAGGTAATTAGCATCAGCATAATGGGGGATTGATTTAGCAGCGCACTGCCGCCGAAGATGCCGCCGCAAATCAGCAAAATGTCACTGAGCGTACAAAGTCCCGCCGTCATCAAATGGTAGTGGCGTTTAATACCCTGGTTCATCACGAATGCGTTTTGCGGGCCTAATGGCAGAATGAGTGCAGCCCCAAGAGCAAGCCCTTGTAAATAAACAGATAACACGTTGATAGTCCTGAATAACGAGGTAATGCGATGCAGTATAGTGACGCGAGGATATTAGTGGAAATTGAAAGATTTAATCGGGTATTAGAGAAAATAATAAGGTCGCCATAAATGACGACCTTTATACGATGTTGTGCAGTTTACCGTTCAAAACACAAGGCTACTGAGTGATTACTCGGCTTGCGCAGCCTGCTGCTCACTTTTCACCTGGTGTAGATGCACATCCATCTGCGGATACGGAATGCCGATACCCTTCGCATCCAGTGCGCGTTTGAAGTTTTTCAGCAGATCCCAATACACGTTCTGCAGGTCACCGCTTTTGCTCCAGCAGCGCACCACAAAGTTCAGTGAAGAGGCGGCCAGTTCGTTCAGACCGATCTGAATCCCCATGTCTTTCAGCACACGCTCATCGGCTTCGACGACTTCACGTAACAGCTCGATCACCTGATCAACGTCCGCATCATAGGCCACACCGATAATAAATTCGTTACGACGAATCGGCTCACGCGAGAAGTTAACGATGTTGGCGGCGATGATTTTACCGTTCGGGATCACCACGATTTTGCCATCCACGGTTTTCAGCGTGGTAGAGAAAATCTGCACGTTTTGCACGGTACCCATTACGCCCAAATCAACGAACTCACCGGTTTTGAACGGACGGAAGGTCACCAGCAGCACGCCCGCTGCAAGGTTGGACAGAGAGCCTTGCAGTGCCAGACCCACGGCCAAACCGGCGGCACCCAGTACGGCAATCACCGAGGCGGTTTGCACGCCCACGCGACCCAGCGCCGCAATTAAGGTGAAAGCGATAATGCCGTAGCGCACCAGGGCAGAGAGGAAGTCTGCAACGGTAGCGTCGATATGACGCGCCTGCAGCACGCGATTGATCGTATTTGAAACGATACGCGCAATGAACATACCAATAATGATGGTGATGATCGCCGCAACGATATTCACCGCATAGCTCAGGATCAGTGCCTGATTACGTACCAGCCAGCCGCCGGCACTGTTAATGCCATCGACGACATTTAAGTCTTCCATTTGTTAGCCCTGTTGTTGAGTTTCCCGCAGGAAAATGCAAAAACGGCCAGATTAGCTCCGGCACTCCCGTGTACAAGGGTAAACAAAAATGGCATGAAGCGCCAAAGATGGGCTGAATTTACTCACTATTCCGAATCGAATGCATAAAAAAAGGCCCTTTCGGGCCTTTTTTGTACTGTAAGGAAAAATTACAGCACGTCGACAGCGTTCAGCTCTTTGAAAGCCTGCTCTAAACGCACAACCATTGAAGCCTGTGCAGAGCGCAGCCATACGCGTGGGTCGTAGTATTTCTTGTTCGGGCTATCCACGCCATTTGGGTTACCCAACTGGCCTTGCAGATAGTCTTCATTCTTTTTGTAGTACTGCAGGATGCCGTCCCAGGTCGCCCATTGGGTATCGGTATCGATGTTCATTTTGATTACGCCGTAACCAATTGACTCTTCGATTTCTGCAGCAGAAGAACCTGAACCACCGTGGAACACGAAATCCAGCGCATTGTGCGGCAGATTGTGTTTCTTGGTCACGTATTCCTGAGAATCACGCAGGATGGTTGGGGTCAGTTTCACGTTGCCTGGCTTGTACACGCCGTGCACGTTACCGAATGAAGCGGCGATAGTGAAACGCGGGCTGATTTTGCTCAGCTCGGTGTAAGCGTAATCAACGTCTTCTGGCTGGGTGTACAGGGCAGAAGCGTCCATGTGGCTGTTGTCCACGCCGTCTTCTTCGCCACCGGTGCAACCCAGTTCGATTTCCAGAGTCATGTCGATTTTCGCCATGCGCGCCAGATATTTAGAAGAAATCTCGATGTTCTCTTCCAGTGATTCTTCTGACAGGTCAATCATGTGAGAAGAGAACAGTGGCTTACCGGTTTTCTTGAAGTGCTCTTCACCGGCATCCAGCAGACCGTCGATCCATGGCAGCAGTTTCTTAGCACAGTGGTCGGTGTGCAGAATCACTGGCACGCCATACTGTTCAGCCATCAGGTGCACATGGTGCGCACCGGCGATAGCGCCGAAGATTGCTGCACCCTGTGGCTTGTCGGTTTTGAAACCTTTACCGGCGATGAAGGCAGCACCACCATTGGAGAACTGAACGATGACCGGCGCTTTAACTTTGGCCGCAGCTTCCAGTACCGCGTTGATGGAGTCCGTGCCGACGCAGTTAACTGCAGGCAGAGCGAATTTGTTTTCTTTCGCTACTTGGAAAACTTTCTGAACGTCATCACCAGTGACAACGCCGGGTTTTACGAAATCAAAAATTTTAGACATGGTTGTGTCCTGTTTCGTTACCGTTCATCCCACAAAGGGACGTCGATTTTTTGCCCAGGATGGGCAAGCCTTCAGACGGCGCCGAAGCGCCGCCCCCAAAAATTACTGCTTAGCGCGCTCTTCCAGCATCGCTACAGCGGGCAGTTTTTTGCCTTCCACGAACTCGAGGAATGCGCCACCGCCGGTAGAGATGTAGGAGATCTTGTCTTCGATACCGAACAGATCAATCGCTGCCAGGGTATCGCCGCCGCCCGCAACAGAGAACGCGTCGCTGTCTGCAATCGCGTTCGCCACGATTTCGGTGCCTTTACGGAAGTTCGGGAATTCGAACACGCCAACCGGACCGTTCCACAGGATGGTTTTTGCCTCTTTCAGCAGTTTTGCCATCGCCTGTGCGGTTTCGTCACCGAAGTCCATAATCTCTTCGTTATCCGCCACTTCGGAAACCTTTTTCACGGTTGCCGGAGCAGTTTCAGAGAATTCCGTTCCCACGCGAGAGTCGGTTGGAACCGGAATGCCGTGCTCGTCACGCAGCTTTTTCGCCGCTTCAACGAAGTCTGGTTCGTACAGTGATTTACCGACGTTGTTGTCGATAGCCACGAAGGTGTTAGCGATACCGCCGCCGACAATCACGGTATCCGCGATTTTCACCAGAGACTGCAGCACGTCGAACTTGGTCGACACTTTAGATCCACCCACAACCGCCACCAGTGGACGCTGTGGGTTGCTCATGACTTTACCCAGCGCTTCCAGTTCAGCAGACAGCAGCGGGCCAGCACAAGCGATTGGTGCGAACTTGCCCACACCGTGGGTCGAAGCCTGCGCGCGGTGCGCAGTACCGAAGGCATCCATCACGAACACGTCGCACAGGGCGGCATATTTCTTTGACAGCGACTCTTCGTCTTTCTTCTCGCCTTTGTTAAAGCGCACGTTTTCCAGAACCACCAGCTCACCCGCGCCGACTTCAACGCCGTCGAGGTAGTCTTTCGCCAGGGTCACGTTAGTGCCGTTCAGTTTGTCTTTCAGGTAGTTAACAACCGGCAGGAGCGAGAACTCTTCGTTGTATTCACCTTCGGTCGGACGACCCAGGTGAGAGGTAACCATCACTTTCGCGCCCTGTTTCAACGCCGCTTCGATGGTAGGCAGAGAAGCACGGATACGTGCATCTGACGTCACTTTCCCTTCTTTCACTGGCACGTTGAGATCGGCACGGATCAGAACGCGTTTACCAGCAAGATCCAGATCGGTCATCTTAATTACAGACATGGTGAACCCTCTCGTTGATTCTCATAAGTTTTGCCAGACGCAGTCCGCGTCTTACCTGAAACCGCTTGCGGCCATTGCTAACGTGGTGTCGATCATGCGGTTAGCAAAGCCCCATTCGTTGTCACACCAAACCAAGGTCTTGATCAGGTGATGACCACTGACCCGCGTTTGCGTGCCATCGACTATGGCACTGTGCGGATCATGGTTAAAATCTACTGAGACTAACGGTAATTCCGTATAGTCAACTATACCACGAAACGCCCCTTCTGACGCGTTTTGCAGCAACGCATTGACCTCACACGCCTTCACGGCTTCGCGTACCGAAACGCTCAAATCAATGGCTGTCACGTTGATCGTGGGCACACGCACAGCGATGGCTTCAAAGCGATCGTTAAATTTCGGAAAAATACGGGTAATGCCCGCAGCAAGACGCGTATCCACCGGAATGATCGATTGGCTGGCGGCACGGGTACGACGCAGATCGCTGTGATAGGCGTCAATCACCTGTTGGTCGTGCATTGCCGAGTGAATAGTGGTCACGGTGCCCGATTCAATGCCGAAGGCGTCATCCAGCAACTTGATCACCGGAATAATACAGTTGGTGGTGCAAGATGCGTTGGAGACAATGCGGTCAGTTTGTTTAAGAGCTTGTTCGTTAACGCCGAACACTACGGTGGCATCCAGGTCATTACCGCCCGGGTGCGAGAACAACACCTTCTTCGCGCCCGCTTGCAGATGTGCTTCGCCATCTGCGCGGCTGCCATACACGCCGGTGCAATCCAGCACGATATCGACGTTCAGTTCCTGCCATGGCAGTGCATCAATATCGGCCAGGTGCAGAATGCGGATGGTGTCGTCGCCCACGAACAGCTGATCGCGCTCCTGGCGCACATCCCAGGCAAAGCGGCCATGGCTGGTGTCATACTTCAGCAAATGCGCCATGCCGGTGGCTTCAGCCAGTTCGTTGATCGCCACCACGGTAATTTCAGCGCGGCGGCCGGTTTCATACAACGCACGCAGCACATTGCGTCCGATACGACCAAAACCATTAATTGCTATGCGAACGGTCATCTCACTTCCTGCAACAACAGCCAAAAAAACGTGCCAAATACCTTGAGCGTTTCGCTGCGTTTTGTACAGGGAATTATTGCCCGCTTAACGTTGCAAAATGATGCCACTCAATTGCAACTGAAACGGTTCAGCTAGAATAAAGCATGCGCGGAATAACAGGAATGATTGCGATCAAATGCGCTGCTGATTATTGGATCTACGTCACATATTTCGCACGTAAAAATTATTACTGCAGGAATAATTGAAGCGTTTCAGGTTGAAGGCGGGGTCTGAAATGAAAAAAGGTGCGCATAAAGCGCACCTTCGTTGGCGATCATCTAACCTGTTGGGTCGCCCTCACGGCGACCGCTGATTACAGAATAGATTTCGCGGTGTTCACCACGTTCTCAACGGTGAAGCCGAACTCTTTGAACAGCAGCTCTGCTGGAGCAGACTCACCGAAGGTGGTCATGCCAACGATAGCGCCGTTCAGGCCGGTGTATTTGAACCAGTAGTCTGCGATACCCGCTTCGATAGCCACACGTGCAGCAACTGCTTTCGGCAGTACAGATTCACGGTAAGCCGCGTCCTGTTTGTCGAAGGCATCGGTTGAAGGCATTGAAACAACGCGCACTTTGCGGCCTTCGCTGGTCAGCTTGTCATAAGCTGCAACGGCCAGTTCCACTTCTGAACCGGTAGCGATCAAGATCAGCTCTGGCGTACCTTCGCTGTCTTTCAGCACATAACCACCGCGTGCCACGTTTGCCAGCTGCTCAGCGGTACGATCCTGCTGCGCCAGGTTCTGACGAGAGAAGATCAGGGCTGATGGGCCGCCAACGCGCTCGATAGCGTATTTCCAGGCAACCGCAGACTCCACCTGGTCACATGGACGCCACAGGCTCATGTTTGGTGTTACGCGCAGGCTGGCCATCTGCTCAACCGGCTGGTGCGTTGGACCGTCTTCACCCAGACCGATTGAGTCGTGGGTATAAACCATGATCTGACGAATCTTCATCAGCGCAGCCATACGTGCCGCGTTACGCGCGTATTCTACGAACATCAGGAAGGTTGCGGTGTAAGGCAGGAAACCACCGTGCAGCGCCAGGCCGTTAGCGATCGCGGTCATACCGAATTCGCGCACGCCGTAGTGAATATAGTTACCGGCTGCATCTTCGTTGATTGGCTTAGAACCAGACCACATGGTCAGGTTGCTTGGCGCCAGGTCAGCCGATCCGCCCATGTATTCCGGCAGGATCTTACCGAACGCTTCAATCGCGTTTTGAGACGCTTTACGGCTGGCGATTTTAGCTGGGTTAGCCTGCAGCTGTTCGATGAACTTCTGCGACTCAGTTTCCCAGTTAGCTGGCAGCTCGTTGTTGGTACGACGCGTGAACTCTGCAGCCAGTTCAGGATGAGCAGCAGCATACGCAGCGAACTTCTTATCCCATGCAGATTCTTTCGCCTGACCAGCTTCTTTCGCATCCCACTGCGCGTAGATGTCTGAAGGAATTTCAAACGGCGCGTGGTTCCAGCCCAGCTGTTTGCGGGTCAGTGCGATTTCGTCGTCGCCCAGCGGTGCGCCGTGTGAATCGTGGGTACCGGCTTTGTTCGGAGAACCGAAACCGATGATGGTTTTGCACATCAGCAGTGAAGGTTTGTCTGAAACCGCTTTGGCTTCTTCTACTGCTTTCTTGATGGCGTCAGCATCGTGACCGTCTACGCCACGCACTACGTGCCAGCCGTAAGCTTCGAAGCGAGCTGCGGTATCGTCAGTGAACCAGCCATCAACGTGACCATCGATTGAGATGCCGTTGTCATCATAGAAGGCAACCAGTTTACCCAGTTTCAGGGTACCGGCGATTGAGCACACTTCGTGTGAGATGCCTTCCATCATGCAGCCGTCGCCCATGAACACGTAAGTGTTGTGGTCTACGATGTCATGGCCTGGACGGTTGAACTGTGCCGCTAAAGTGCGCTCAGCGATGGCGAAGCCGACTGCGTTAGCGATACCCTGGCCCAGTGGACCGGTGGTGGTTTCAACGCCAGCGGTGTAGCCGTATTCTGGGTGGCCTGGAGTTTTAGAGTGCAGCTGACGGAAGTTCTGCAGCTCGCTCATCGGCAGGTCATAACCGGTGAGGTGCAGCAGGCTATAAATCAGCATGGAGCCATGACCGTTAGACAGCACGAAGCGGTCACGATCTGCCCACAGCGGGTTAGTCGGATTGTGGTTCAGGAAGTCACGCCACAGCACTTCGGCGATGTCCGCCATGCCCATAGGGGCACCAGGATGTCCCGATTTGGCTTTTTGTACTGCATCCATACTTAACGCGCGAATGGCGTTGGCAAGCTCTTTACGAGAGGGCATCTTCTACTCCAGGTCGGATTAATGCTCCGCCGCGCTTAACGTATTGTAATTAATCAGTTATCAGGCGAAGCGAGAAAAAAGTCGCACATCAATGTACATGAAACGCAGGGCAAAAGTACATGTGTCGACGTGCTAAATAGCGGGTAAACGGTTGCAATTCGGGGCTTGTCTGCTAGCCAGTGAACAGGATGCGAGCTATAAACAAAGCGTTTGAACACCGATCTCAATTTCAGGTGTTTGTTTTCTCTACCTTGTTACGCAAAGGACCTCTCAATGAAAATCCGCGCCACAATTCTTGCTGTGGGAATCGCTTCGCTGCTGAGCGGCTGCGAAGGAATGGACAATAACGCGCTACTGCAATCCGGCGCGCAGGCCTATCAGGCTTATACGTTGAATGATTCACAAGTGAAGCAGCTAAGCGATCAGTCTTGTGCCCAGATGGACAAAGACAACCAGCTCGCGCCTGCCAATAGTGAATATCAGCAGCGCCTGAACAAAATCGCCGCTGCGCTGGGCGATAACATCAATGGTGTGCCAGCCAACTACAAAGTCTATCTGACCAAAGATGTGAATGCGTGGGCGATGGCCAACGGCTGCATCCGCGTTTATAGCGGCTTGATGGATATGATGACCGATAACGAAGTGGAAGGTGTGCTCGGCCATGAAATGGGCCACGTTGCGCTCGGCCATACGCGTAAAGCGATGCAGGTTGCCTACGCCACCACGGCAGCACGCACCGCTGCGGCCTCGGTGGGCGGCGTGATTGGTCAACTGTCGCAATCCCAGTTGGGCGATCTAAGCGAGAAGCTGGTCAATGCGCAGTTCTCGCAAACACAGGAATCGCAGGCGGATGATTACTCTTATGACCTGCTGAAAAAGCGCGGTGTTAATCCACTTGGCTTAGCCACCAGTTTCGAGAAACTGGCGAAAATGCAGCAAGGCCAAACGAGTTCGATGTTCGATTCGCACCCGGATTCCGCAGCACGTGCACAGCACATCCGCGATCGTATTGCGGCAGATGGCAAATAATCGGCCATAAAAAGGAGCGCCATGTGCGCTCCTCTCTTCAGCTTCAACAGCTAGCGCTTAAACAGGTCATCCACCATCGAACCTAAATCCATTTGGTTGTTGTGCAGACTCTGCTCATCCAGCTGACCTTGCGGCGACATCTTATCGATCAGCTGCGGTAACAGCGCCGCCAGCGTGCCAGATGCACCATTCACATCGGTGCCCAGCTTATCGGCCAGCGACTGCAACTCCTCCTGACCGAAAGCATTCTGAATCTCACCGCCGCCGACCTGCTGATTGCCACCAGTGCCGATCCACGAACCCAGCACCTCGCCAAGCCCGCCTTGTTGAAACTTCTGCAGCAGCACTTCGATTCCGCCCTGCTCCTGCACCCAATTCCAGATCGCCTGCAACTGACCCAACTGATTGCCCTGACCGTTGCCGTTCCCCAGCGAACCTACTAATTCATCCAGAAAGCCCATGGTGACCTCCAAAGCTTCTCTAACCGTAATTAACGAAGCGATTAATGACGTACGCATCAAAGTATAGCCACGCGCAGCCGATAACGAATTGTCACCGTTAAGTTGTTGAGCCGTTGATGCGAGAAGCGTGACAATGGTCTGAACTCGCCAGACGAGGCCATGTCATAGTGAGCATGGTCTACACTGACCGTTAGTTTTCAGGCGATATCAGAGAGAGTCACCGGAGCACCACATACTATGTTGACCATTCTGATTATTCTCGCCATCGTTATCGCGATTGTGCTAATCGGCGCGTATCTGGTGATACGTTCCGCAGCCAAAGATGTGAATGACGATTACTAGGAACCGGGGACGTCGAGGGCAATGGATCGCCCCATCAGCTATCACCCTTTCTTAATCACTCTGCGCCGCTCACAACAAATCCCAACCCACTTCACAGATTGACATCATTGCTTTCAATGCTCGTCGAGATCAGACGATAAACATCAGTAGACGAATTAAGCGGAGAATGAGAAAGCAGAAACGTGATGATGGCGAGACTTCACCGGTATTGAATATGGCAAATTGAGAAAGTCAGAGAAAGATTACATCTTGCGTGCGTGGCTCCTTAGGAGCCGAGGAGCGTCGAATGCTGGCAATTCAAATCGTTACCGCTGTCGCGTTAGTTGCAGGTGCTGGGCGTCACTTTTTACGTTCAACTATGAACGATATAGATGATGACTATTAGGAATTGCCAACAGGAGGGCAAGGCATGGGGCCCTGCCCTCCGAGTAATTAGCCTTTATTAGCTGCCTGTACGTGCAGCATATCCAGCGCCAGTGTAGCCGCCGCCAGTGAAGTCAGATCAGCGTGGTCATAACCCGGCGCTACTTCCACCAGATCCATCCCGACGATGTTCATACCCTGCAAGCCACGAATCAGCTTGGTAGCTTTATCGCTGGTCAGTCCGCCGATCACTGGCGTGCCGGTGCCCGGTGCGTGTGCCGGATCCAGACAGTCGATATCAAAGGTCAGATACACCGGCAGATCGCCCACGGTGCGTTTCACTTCCGCCAGAATATCATCGACGCTGCGGTCGTTAACCTGTGCCGCATCCAACACGTTAAAGCCAAGGCTCTTGTCGAACTCAGTACGGATACCAATCTGCACAGAGTGATTCGGATCGATCAGGCCTTCTTTCGGCGCGGTGAAGAACATGGTGCCGTGGTCGAAGGTTGGACCGTTGGAGTAGGTGTCAGTGTGTGCATCAAAGTGCACCAATGCCATCTTACCGAAGTGCTTAGCGTGGGCACGCAGCAGTGGCAGCGTGACATAGTGATCGCCCCCGAAGGTCAGCATACGCTTACCGTTTGCCAACAGCTTCTCAGCGTGCGCCTGCAGTTTGTCAGAGAGATCCTGTGAATCACCGAATGCATAAACCAGATCACCACAATCCACCACGTTCAGGCGCTGACGCAGATCGAAGTCCCACGGCCAGCGGCAACCTTCCCATGCAAGGTTAGTGGAGATCTGGCGAATCGCGCCCGGCCCTAAACGGCTGCCCGGACGACCTGAAGTTGCGGCATCGAAAGGTACACCAGTGATCACCCACTCAGCATCGCTGTCGTAAGGCTGGAAGTTCACCGGGAAGCGCATGAAACCGAAGGCGTTAGAAACCAGGGAGTTATCGTACTGATTGCCCAGGGTGTTATACATAACTTGTCCTCTTTAGATCCGTGAGTCGGTTAGCCACTAAGGTATAGATGAAAAAAATCCCCTCCGCGTCGTTAGGCCCGACGAGGAAGGGATTTGTTATGCGTGATTATCGCGAAGAATCAGACGACCTGCAATCATCACCTTTGAAATGTAACAACTACTACTTTTTGTAAAAATCAGTGGATTGTCTCGTGAATGAATTGATTAGCAGTGTTGATTTTACGATACAGAGTGAGGTTAAGAGCAGAAACGATAAAATAAATTAAATTCAATATATTCAATCGCTTGTCATAAATTGGATGTATAGATTAGTTCAATAGGCCTTACAGATAATTTGCAAAATATTAATAGACGAAAACGTTTAGGATTATTTCGACATGATCTGTAACTTAAGCCGTCAAAATTAGGGAAAATTCTTACAGACAAGCAGGGACTAGCTGTTCAAGTGGATGGATTCATATCAACTCTAAACCATCTGATTGTGCTAAATGGCATCACGTCTATCGCGTATTCATCAGCTCTAATCTTTTGAATTTACGTAAAATATGCTGATTATTTCAGCGCCCTCGTCTGAAAAACTATAAACCTCCCCCCTACACCGCCCGTATTGCGTCCAGTGCATTGGTAGCTGTTAAGCCAGGGGCGGTAGCGTGTAAAAAACCCTCCCAATTCTCATGAGTTAAACAAATGGCCAGAAGTGGATTTGAAGTCCAGCAAGCTGCCGTAAAGGCGCTGTTCCTCCGTGAAATACGAACACGATTTGGTAAGTATCGATTGGGTTATTTTTGGGCGATACTGGAGCCAACAGCACATCTCTTGATATTGCTAACTATCTTCGGGTATGTGATGCACCGCACTATGCCAGACATCTCCTTTCCAGTGTTTTTAATTAACGGAATCATACCTTACTTTTTATTTAGCAATATAAGCAAACGTTCAATTAGCGCCATAGAATCGAACCTAGGTCTATTTAACTATCGACCTATAAAACCAATCGACACAATTATTGCACGAGTTATTCTAGAGTCAATTATATACGCAACTGTATATATGATAATCATGTTCACCTTAATATTAACAGGAGAAAAAATTATAGTAATGAATTTATTACAACTAATATGCTCATGGTTACTTTTAATATTTTTCTCTGGAAGCGTAGGTATAATATTCATGGTTGCAGGAAAAACAATACCTGAGACCCAGCGATTTCTTCCCATCATGTTAAAACCTCTATATTTTATTTCATGCATAATGTTTCCATTACACTCGATACCTAAAGAATACTGGTCATTCTTCCTTTGGAATCCAATAGTGCATGCTGTAGAACTAAGTCGGGAGGCTGTGGTAACAGGATATGTAAGTGATGGCGTAAGCTTGCAGTATTTATTTATATGCACGCTAGCAACTTTGTTTTTATCATTATCCATATATCAAATTCGTGAAAAAGAGATGTTGAGATCATGATAAAAATTGAAAATTTAACGAAATCTTACAAAACGCCTAATGGAAGACATTTTGTATTTAAAGATTTAAATATAGAAATCCCTTCAGATAAAAGCATTGCATTGATAGGGCGTAATGGTGCAGGAAAATCAACTTTATTGCGCATGATTGGAGGGATTGACATTCCTGATAAGGGAAGAATATTAACCCAGAAATCAATATCTTGGCCTGTGGGTCTTTCAGGCGGATTTCAGGGCAGCCTTACTGGGCGTGAGAATGTAAAGTTTGTCGCACGATTATACTCAAAGAATAATGAACTAAAAGACAAAGTAGATTTCGTAGAAAATTTTGCAGAGCTTGGTAAATATTTTGACATGCCGATTAAAACATATTCATCCGGAATGAAATCAAGATTAGGCTTTGGTCTCAGCATGGCATTTAACTTTGACTATTATTTAGTAGATGAAGTAACTGCAGTAGGTGATGCAAACTTCAAAAAGAAATGTTCAGCACTATTCAAATCTCGTCATTTAGAATCAAATTTTATCATGGTCTCACATAGCCTTAGATCATTGAAAGAATTTTGCGACGCTTCAATTTACATCGGTCGTAAAAATGAAGTTATATATTACAATGATATTAATGATGCAATAAATAATTATCTTGAGGATGAAATTGACAATAGTCCTGCAGATCATCCTTAACTAAGATAAGACTGAGCTAAAAATGAATTTAATTAAAAAATCACTATCAGTATTATTTTTTATATGTATTAGTAACGTGAATGCAGAACAAGCATGCATCATAAATAAAGAAATATCCGGAAATGTGACACTCAACAAACAATGCATTTATAACACCAGTATTTTAATCACCCAAAGCAATACTACTCTTGATTGCAATGGAGCAACAATAAATGCTAGTGATTTTAAAGACGGAATTACAGTTAGCTCCAACGGAAAAAAAACAAACAATATCTTAATCAAAAATTGCAAGATAGATTCAGCGCAAGATTCGGCTATAAGAGTATCGTGGCTGGGCCCTGACACTAAGAAAACTAATCAGCCAGACAGATATTTAAGAACCCCTCATGACATATCCATTGAAAATGTAGTTGTCACTAACTCGGGTAAAAATGGAATATTTTTAGATGATTTCACTTCGAACATTTCAGTCAAAAACTCGTTAATTTTAGGTTCTGCTGCAACCGGAATATATATTGAACATAATTCGATTCGAAACCTAATAATGAACAATACATTTATAGGCAATGGCTTTTCAAATGGAAAGGCCAAGAGAGAAGCGATTGCCATCGACTCGTCTGAAAAAAACACTATAGCTTTTAATACATTCGTTAGAAATGGATTAGGAGGAGTTTTTTTATACAAAAACTGTAGCGAAAAAATTCACTCTGGAAACCAAGAAATTAGGAAAATGCATTCAGATTTTAATCGGATACAAAACAACTTATTCAAAGGTGAAAAAGTCGGAATCTGGCTGGCATCAAGGAAGAATAAAAATCTGGAACATATGGATTGTGGGGATAGTTCAATTGATGGTTTAGGTAAGTTTTTCCCGGACTATGCTGACAACAATAATGTTAGCAATAATAAATTCATTTCAGTTGAGACTCCCATTATTGACAATGGAATTAACAACTCAATAACCAAAAATAACGACCAATAACTTTCTTAAAATCTCAAATAAACTTAAAAAATCCAACATGAGTAAACATAATGTATAAAAAAGCCAGAAAACTTTTTAAAAATCCAAATCTGTTTTTTGCCGATGCAATTCAAAACAAAAAACTGAAAAACTCCCTGAAAAATGAAGAAGTCTCATATGCCTTTCACATAAACGAATGGAAAAGACCAATCATAGAATCTTGGTTTCCAGAAAAAAAATTCGTATATGTCCCTTTTAATCTAAAAACAAAACAACAGATAGAAAGTTGGGTAAAAAGAATAACTAACTCTAAAAATTCAGAATTATTAATTTGGGGAATGAATTTACCCGAGCGTTTCTCTGCATTAAAAATAAAAAAAACCTTTGTTGAGGATGGCTTTATTCGCTCAATTGGTTTAGGGGCCTCCCATACCCCTCCTTTATCCCTCAACTTCGACTCGAAAACTCTATATTTTAATTCTAAAGAACCTTCGGATCTAGAGAACTTACTTAATACTTACGAATTCGATGATGCTTTAGTCAATCGAGCTAAAAGCATGAGAGAAAAACTACTTGAGCTTGGAATCAGCAAGTATAACAACTCTCAAAACATAGACATTGATAAAATTTATGGACCTAAAAACAAGAAAAGAATTCTGATTATTGGGCAAGTAGAGGATGATGCATCAATTAAATATGGCTCTTTAAAAAGATATACTAATAATGATATTGTAACAATTGCTCATCTTGAAAACCCTGGCGCTCAAATTATTTACAAGCCACACCCAGATGTCATTAATGGATTTAGGAAATTCAATTCTAACCCTGAAGATGTCAAGGATATCTGCCAGGTTATTATGGAAGATTTCCCTTTAAACCAAGCTTTACAGACAATTGACCATGTTTACACCATCTCGTCCCTATCTGGTTTTGAAGCATTAATGCGTGGGATACATGTAACTACATTAGGTTGCCCATTTTATTCTGGATGGGGGCTAACGGATGACAGGCAGCCCAATGAAAGGAGAACGAGAAAATTAACTCTTGATGAGGTATTTGCAGCTGCCTATATAATCTATCCTAAATACTTCGATCCAATATACAAAAAATACATTACACCTGAAGAATCACTAGATATTTTAATTAGTCAGAAGAAATCTTTCATTCAAAAGAAAAACCTCCCTGATCTTTCTGATAATGATGTTACTGTTTATGGTTTCCACATTAATGACTGGAAAAGACCAATTCTTAAAAGTTGGTTTCCAGATAAAAAATTCGTTTTTATCCCATTTAAATTACAAGATAAAGCTACCCGCGATATCTGGATAAAGAAAATAAAAAATACAAAAAATGCAGAGGTTATGATATGGGGCATGAAGGTTCATCCTGACTTTTTAAAAATCAATATCAAAAAGACATACATTGAAGATGGCTTCATTCGTTCTCTAGGGCTTGGTGCTTCTCATACAGCACCGCTATCATTAAACTTTGACTCCAGAACTTTATACTTCAATGCTCGTGAAGAATCAGATCTAGAAAACATCCTACAAAACAATTCATTTGATAAAGAACTAATTGAAAGAGCGAGAGAATTTAAAAACAATTTAATAAAATCAGGAATAAGCAAATATAACAATTCAGAAAAAGTTGATATTAGTAAAATATATGGAATTAAAAATAGAAAAAGAATTCTCGTCATTGGTCAAGTCGAAGATGATGCTTCGATTGAGTATGGTTCTAAAATAAAATACACAAATAACGATATTGTGATGATGGCTAGAATTGAGAACCCAGATGCTCAAATTCTTTACAAACCACATCCCGATGTTCTTAGTGGGTTTAGAAAATACCAATCAAATCCATCAGACGTAAAAAATATTTGCAGCGTCATTACCAATGATTTTCCACTTTCACAAGCCCTAGAGACCATTGATCATGTTTATACTATATCCTCATTGGCAGGCTTTGAAGCTCTGATTCGAGGCATTCACGTAACTACTCTTGGATGCCCATTTTACTCCGGTTGGGGTCTAACTGATGATCGACAAGAAAATTCAAGAAGAACCAGAAAATTAACTATTGATGAACTTTTTGCAGGTTCTTACATAGTATATCCAAAATACTTCGATCCTATTTATAGAAAATACATATCACCAGAGGAAGCTTTAAAATTCCTCAGCGAGATGAAGAAAATAAAAGATTCAAACCCAAAAATCGACATGACCTCCGCCAACATACGAACTGATGAAGAATCTATCGCAGATACCCTTTGCGATAAAACCAATGAACTTTTATCCTTAAGAGAACATATTCACTCATTAGAAAAGTCTATTTCTACGTTATCAAGAAAAATTGACAACCAATTAATAGAAGCGATGAAGGTAAAAAATGCATCTAATTAATGTTTATTGCCAAAACAAAGGTTGGCTTTTTAATGATCTTAAAGAAAAACTCACTACGTTTGGCTGCACACCATCAACTCTACCTTTTAAAAAAGCAGATATCTGGTTATGTATAAGATCATCAGAGTTAAAATTATCTCCTGATATTACTAGAACTATTGTTCAAGTCCATAATATGGAACCGCATGATATCCATTTATTTAATGCCGCACTTGGTGTGATTTTTACTCATCCAATGCAAGAATGGCTATGGAAACGAAGCGGTTTCAATGGAAGTTCGATTACAGTACCAATTGGTACACGCGCTGAAATAAAGCCCTTCAAAACAATTCCAGACCGACCAACCGTTGGATTTTTTTGTGGGGAAAATAAATTAGGTTGGAAAGGCTCATCAACATTTAAAAAAGTAGTGTTAGCCGCTAAAAAGGATTTCGATTTTGATGTTTTGATGATTGGCCGTGGATTAGAACACATAGAAGATTTGGGTGTATATGAAAAAAGGGCGGCCGGTCCTGATGATTATAGTCGTATTGATGTCCTATTTACTGCCTCAATCAGTCCCGGCGTGCCTTTAAGCGTTTATGAAGCTTGCGCCTGTGGGAAGTCAGTGGTCACTACTCCTAGGTGGTTCCCATCTGGGCGATGGACTACAGTTAAAACTGGCCAAAACAATCGTCAATTAGTTAATCATCTTAAAAACTCTTTACTAAATCGTGAAAAATATCTCGAGTCTTCAGAAAAACTCTCCTTTTCACCATATACTTTAGAAGATTGGACTGAAAAGAACATTAAATACTGTAATACACAACTCTCAAAAAGATTCGATTAATTAATCTTCCTGACAACCGGCGCGATGCAATTAAATTACCAACGAGACATTATGAAAAACATTAAAATAACCGGTAACGAAGGTGAGAACACAATTTCGGCTCAAGAAGTTAACGCAGTTGGTGAAAATCAATTCAACTTTTGGAGGAACTCTTCGGGAAACACTATCAATATTGGCGCTAACTTTTATTGTAATAATCTTAAGATTGTTTTCAAAGGAAACAATAACAGTCTAATAATTGGTGATAACGTCAAGTTTACTGGTCATATTCTTGTTGTTGGTTCAAATAGAAGAGTTATAATTGGAAACAATACAACGACGCAAGGTGTTTACATTCTTAGTCGAGATGAAAATGTGACAATTGGTGAAAACTGCATGTTCTCTCGCGAGATTGAAATAAGGTCTACAGATGTGCATAAAATATATGACCTAACAACCAATGAAAGGGTTAACCCTGCTCGGGAAATAATCATTGGGAATAATGTATGGGTTGCCGCAAGAGTAATAATATCTAAAGGCGCTACAATCCCTAATGGATGCGTAATAGGAGCATCCTCATTTGTAAACAAAGCATTCACAGAAGATAATACCATTATTGCTGGAACGCCAGCAAAAGTAGTAAAGAGAAACATTAGATGGGAGAGATAATTAAAAGCTCTTATACATCATCTGCAATTAATTTCTTTTTGATATCGATGGAATCGAAATTAATATAGGCATTAACTTTCACATTCCCTTTGTGATAATAAACGGCATTAACTTGAGAGGTTTCTAATAAATACCCCCTAAACTGCTTAAACAACTTCATATCCGGCTTAAACCCAGCCTGCCAAAACTGGTGCAAATGTCCTTGATACGTCAGCCCCTTAATGTCGTAGAGGGCATTGCCCATCACCTTCAGTGGCTTATTGTGAATCAGTGCTGAGATCCCTGCCGTACTGTTAATCGTGACCACCGCCTTAGCATGTGTCAGTAATTCCGGCATCGGCAAATCGTGCACATAGATTACACGGTCACTCACACCAAACTCTTTCCCTAAGCGCTTAATCAGCGGCCCATATAAACGATGACCGCGATCCATCGGATGGTGTTTGATCACTAAATGGCTATCTTTCGGTGCTTTGCGCGCGAAGGAATACATCACGTCATTAATATAATCACGTACATCGTCATAGCGGCTGTGGTTGCGGATCTGGCTGTCGTTGTACACCTGCAAGATTGCCAGGTAATATCGCTGATCCAGTTCTGACTGCAAACGCGGTAATACCTTACGCTGCATTACGCCGTAGAGCTGTTTGCGCCAGTAAGCACGAATCCAGCATTGCGCTTCATACCAGGGTGAGAAGGATTTGTGATGGCGATATTTATGGAACTCATGACGGTAGCGCCAGCCGACCAGATAATACCAGGTCGCATGGCCAATGCGCTTCATCGCAGAAGGTTTCAGGTGCTCCACCTGCGCAGCAGGAATCTCTGGCAGTTGACGATAGAAATCAGGGTCGCGCGGCAGTGAGGAGTGTGCATTCACCCCGCCCTCTTCCACCGTAATGAAGTGCGGACGCAGATACCCCTCTTCAAAAGCGAGGAAGCGAATACCCTTGGATTTCGCCCAACGCCCTGCAGCCTGATGCAATGGCCGGCAATCGCCAAAGCACAGAATCGTATCGAAGTCGTAGCTGGCATAAGTGTCGCGCAGCCAGCCTGGAAATTCCTTCGGCGTCTGTTCAAACGTCAGATATTCACGCTGGCGACAGTAAAACCGATCGCCACCGTTGAATACGACATTCACCGCTTCACGTCCCAATGATTCCAGCCAAACCGCCACATCATTGAAAAACGGTCCCATCGGTCCCTGAAGCAGCAGGTATTTTTTCCCAGACAGCAAAATGGTCAATGCATTACTGTGCATATTCAACCTTCATGGTTATTCATTATTGTCCGTAACCGGCTATCTTCAGCCGAACCTGACCTTAATAAACATCAGTAACTTGCGGTAATGACGGATAATCCGTCCCGCTTTCTTTTTTGTAATAAACATCTGTCTGCGTGGCGTATGAATGAGGTATTCAGCCGCTTCTTCCGCCGCAATCGGCTCAAGGCGCAGAGGATGGATGTAACTCGGATAAACAATAAATGCCTGATAGATCAGGTCTGATAGCAGCAAACGGCGACTACGACGACGGCAGCTGTGCTCATCCGTGGTGAGTCCCCAACCTGCATAAAATGGCAGGCCATAACAAAATACTTTCTTGCCGTGCAGCAGCGCTTCAAAACCCGAAAGCGACGTGAGCGTATGCAATTCGTCCGCAATCTGGATGCATTGAATGATGTCGGCGTCCAGCGCCTGGTAGTCAGCGAACTGTTCGACCTGTTCGGCAGGAATGTCGCCTTTGCGATTACCCACCAGCACATCAGGATGTGGCTTGTAGATCACGAAGGCATCAGGATTGCGCTCACGCACAGTGCGCAGCAGGCCGAGATTGGTATTGATGGAAACTGTGCCTGTAAGAATCGAAGCATCATCTTCAACCTGTCCCGGCACCAGAATCACTGTTTTACCCTGCGCGACAGCGGGCAACGTAAAATCCGCGCCAAGGTTGTACTTACTCAGCTTGCTCTCCACCAGGCGCTGTTGAAGCTTTTCTGCACGTAGCTGTTGAGCCAGCGTGAGTTGGCTGTGGTTCAGCAAGACTTCCAGGTCGCTTGGGCGAGTTGCATCGTAATAGATGCCGCGCTTATCCAGCACCAGTGAAAGTGGTGGCAACAAATCGGAACCCAGGCCAGATGACCGCAAGAAGCCATCTTCCATCCGCCACATCGGCAGCAAACGCCTGTTGGCTTCTTCCTGCCAGCGTTGCTCCCCTTTCACACCCCAGACAATGCACGCCGTCGCTGCTGAACAGCGGCGTGAGAAACTCAATTTATTCGCAGTGGTGCGTAAGAAAGGTTTGAGGATGGTGGATTTCCACAGCGTTAAGCCCGGCGCCCATAAATGCCCGTTACGCTGCTGCTGATGCCGACGTTGTAACTGCATCCAATGCAGCACAGTAAATAAGTCGCTGGCCACGCCAGTATGCGGATCGATATAACGGCAGTAACGCAGATATGCGGCGGCAAACAGTTCCACCAATGATGCGTTACCACGGCGCATTGCCAGCTCTTGAGCTTTCGGATGACGATCGTCAGTCAATCCCCAACCGGCGTACCACGGTTGACCAAAACAGGTCACCGGTTTGCCCGCGATCAGAGCTTCAAAACCGTACTGCGAGGTCATCACATAAACACGTGAAACGTGGCGTAACAGAGACTGCGGACTCACGTTGTCAGCCATCAGGTGCACGCGGTGCGTTGACTGGAGATTGGCGTAATAGCCTGCTTTCTTGCCTTGCAGCACATCAGGATGCACTTTGACCCAGATGATAGCCTGCGGGTTTTCTTTAATCGCGGCGTCCAGCATCGCCGTGAAATCATCGGCACCTGCATTGCCATAGGTGACGGACATATCGTTGAAGGTCTGATCGACCACCAACACCAGCTCAGGATTGAGGGCATCACCTGCGACAAAAGCCGGAGCCTGATTATATTTCGACAGATCCTCGGTCACGATGGTTTGCATCGCTTCACGCGCCTGTTCAGCTAAAACCTCATTACCGGCTTTATCCTGAATCAGTTTTTCCAGCGCACTTGGCTGGTTGGCATCGTAATAGATACCGCAATCGTCCATTACGATGGAGAGAGGCGGTGCACCGTTTACGCCGAGATCCAGTGAGCGGATAAAACCGTCTTCCAGACGGAGAACGGGTTTACCGGCAGCCTGAGCCAGCGCAACCGGTTTGGCGGCGCTGGGGCGATGTCCCCATACAGCTACCGTATCTATCTCCTGCGGGATCGGGCGCAGTGCAGAAAGTTTCTGACACGGTTGTGCCAAAAAATTTTCCAGCTGCGGAATGCGCCAGATACCGGAAGAGAAGATGCCAATCATGCGGTTTCCGCAAGCTCCTGTGCCATCAGCTTACGAACTTTGTCGAGGCAGGCTGGCGTATCAACGCCCGGCCCGGTTGCCGCGACTTCAAAAGCGCGAATCGCGATGCCCGCATTCATTAAACGCAGCTGCTCCAGTGACTCCGCCTGTTCCGGCATGGCTTCTGGTAGTTGGCTGTAGTTTTGCAGCACATCACGGCGATAGGCGTAAATCCCGACATGTTTTAGATAACGGGCTTTATCGGCATTACGCGGATAGGGAATCGGTGAACGGCTAAAGTAGAGTGCATCGCGGCGCGTATTCACCACCACTTTTACTGTGCTGGCTTCCAGCGCTTCTTCTGCAGAGATCGGGTGGCATAAGGTTGCCACTGGCAAGGCTGCGTCATCACGCATGCCCTGTACCAGATGCGCCACATCCTGCGGACGAATCATTGGTTCATCGCCCTGCAGATTGATATAGATATCCGCGTCAACATTCTGCATCACTTCTACCAGACGGTCAGTGCCCGATTCATGGTCATCGCGCGTCATGATCGCCTTACCGCCAAAATCGGCGACGGCCTGCATCACACGTTCATCATCGGTCGCTACCCACACTTCGTCCACGCCCGCCACTTGCAGCGCACGCTCATAGACGTGCTGGATCATCGGCTTGCCGACGATATCCAGCAAGGGTTTGCCCGGCAGACGCGAGGAGCCAAAACGAGCGGGGATCACAATCACTGCTTTGTTCATATCCATTCCTTAGATCGACAGAATCACTTTCGCACCCACCGCCAGCTGGTAGAGGATGGTGGAGATACCGCGTGTGACTTCGATGTTCTTCGATTCGTACTTCGGCAGCACCATCAGCTCGTCGCCTGGGTTCAGCGTGTCAACATCTTCACCGTTCTCGGCTGCACCGTTCTGACGAATCACCACAATCTTGGCGTTACCCGATTTCTGCGTCAGACCACCACATTTCTCGATGTAATCTTTCGGGCTCATGCCTTTTTCCCAGCTCACTGCGTTCGGGAACAGCACTTCGCCATGCACCATAACCAGCGAGGTTTTCTGCGGGATGTTAATCACGTCGCCATCTTCCAGCAGAATCGAATCGAGGTTCTTCTCGTTGAGGATCACTTCACCCTTCGGCACCACGTTGCGCGCTTTGTTGACGAAGCGGCTGATCAGCTGAGCTTCCTGCATGCGCAGGCTGGCTTCTTCTTTGGTGGAGGATTGGGCAGAGAGCGAGGCTTCTTCCAGTTTCTGCAGGGACAGATCCAGCATCTCTTTCTGACGCTGCGCCACAGAAGGACGGTAAAGCTGGATAGCACTCATTTCAGACATGCTGTTGGTGCGAATCTTCGCTAACACCGCACGCATGCTTGAACCGTATGGCAGCACCATCGCGTGTTCGCCAGAGTGCGCACCTTCGACGCGAACCTGAATGGTGCCGGCATAGCGATCGGTGCTGACAATCAGCGTATCGCCATCTTGCAACATGCGGCCCGGCGCAGAGCTGATCGGGTAATACTCGCTACGTTTCTGCAAGCCCTGCTGGCGGATAATAGTGATGTTAGTGGCGCCTGGCTTAGCACGCGCCCAGCTCAGCGCTTCCGTCACCGGAATGCTGCTGTCGCGGAATTCAAAGTCATAGCTGTTGAACACATCGCCCTGCACGCTAAAGGTGTGCTGACGCGGCCCCACCACGATGGTGTCACCATCGGCAAACTGTGACAGACCCAGCTTGCCGTTGAGCAAGAAGTCATACAGGTTGATGCTGGAACGCACGCGGTTGCCACGCTTCACCACGATATCGACATAGCTGCCGCGATCGGGATCGACGCCGCCCGCTTTAATCAGGTAGTTGAGCAGGGAATCAGAGGTCACACCGCCATATAGTCCAGGGCTGCGCACAAAACCGGTCACGTAAACCTTCACCGGCTGCGCCTGCAGCAGCGAGGCGTACACACTGACGTTAGCCTGATAAACCTGTTTGACCTTGGTGGTGATCAGCGCATTCAGCTGGCTGTTGCTGACACCTGCGACCTGAACCGGTCCCACATTCGGAAGGAAGATATTGCCCTTCGGATCAACCTGTAACGCGCCATCAAAAGTGAACGCGCCCCACAAGCGTACCTGAATGCTGTCGCCGGGATTAAGCACATAGCCGGGGTTGAAGCCGACGGTTGCGCCGCTATCGGCGCTGGTGACGTTAAACAGCTGTGCGCCAAACATGCGGCTCATCATCGCCGGTGCTAGCGGGCGCGGGGTGTTATCAAACCCATCGCTGCTCTGCACCTGACTCTGCTGACCGGTGAGGAACGAAGGCAACGGTGCCGCACCGGTCAGATTCGGGTCGGCATTAATATCGACGGCCGCACTGGCGGAGGTGGCTTGCCACACGGCAAGCAGTAACAGTGACTTCAATAATTTCATGACGAACTCAATTAATCCCGGTGATCTTCAATAACGGCTAACAGCAGTTTCAGGGTGCCGAACAGTAAGCAGCACACCAGCAACCAGCAGGCGATCAAATAAGGGGTATTGGGGAATGTGGATTCCTGCGGCTGCTGCGGTGAGCTAATCACCGACAAGACTTTCAGCTTGCGCGCCGCTTCCACGCGGGTTTTCTCAATCGAAGTCAGTGCCAGCTTGTACAGCTCAGTATCAAACGCCACCTTCGATTTAATCTCTTCAAAATCCACCGCCATACGGTTCAGCTTGTGGCCCTGAGGCGCGGTGATTTTGCTTTTTTCAGCGTCAATCTGCGCTTGTAAGGAGGAGATCGCGTTTTGCGCACTCACCACCTGCGGCGCGTCATCACGCAGATAGGTCAGCAGGTTACGCAGATCGGCTTCCATCTGGATCTTTTGACCCATCAGGGTATTGACCAGGGTGCTGGCGGCAAGAGCCTGCGCTTCCGGGTCCAGCACGTTGTTGCTGTTCTGGTAAGCGAGCAATTCACTTTTGCTGGCATCCAGTCGAACGCGTGCTTTCTCCATCTCCGCTTCAGCAAACGAAAGCTGATCGCGCGCGATGCGGTGCGACAGTTCGTTGATAAAGCGCTCGGATTCTTTCAACACGGCCTGATTAAACTTCAGCGCAAATTCTGGGCTGAAGCCTTGCGTCTGGATATCCAGCAGGCCGGTTTTGTCGTCGTAAGCGATGCTGATGCGGTCACGGTAATACTGCAGGAAGCGCTCGGCGGTCTCTTCCTTCGCCAGATGGTTGAGGAAATCCAACCCGCTATGGCTAAAGGCTTCATGGAAGTCGAGTTGCTTATCCAGCACCCGGAGCATGTCCGGTGAATTGATGTACTCCTTGAGGTAGAGCGCATCTTCGGCGGAACTGGGATTAGAGGCACCCAGCAACAAGCCAAAATTAAGACTACTGCTGCTGAGATCGTCCGAACGTTTTATCGCGACTTTGGATTCGCTCATATAGCGCGGCTGGCTGAAGATCACGAGATAGATCAGTAGCAGCGCCATCGGCAGCAGAATGATAATTTTCGCCTGGTGCTTCTGGATTTCCGCCAGTGAAATGGCAGGAAAACGCGAACGCATCGTGGATGCGGCGGACTTCACTTTCATCAACATGGAACTATCATCAAATTTTATTGGGGTGCTCAGGCACGTGTTGAGGTACGACTTGCGGCTCACCGCGCGACACACCCATTCATGTCCGGCTAGTCGAAAATTCGTACCAATCCGGTGATCTTATTGAGTTTATTAGTAACTAAAAGCGCAGAAACGCGATGCTTTTGCATCTTTTCCTCTGCTTCAAAAATCATGGTTTCTTCTGGCAGAGTCAGCGGCTGACGCGTCATCATCTGTTCAGCCGTGGCAGATGCCAGCGCATCCTCTTTTTCCATAAAGCGGCGCAGGTCACCGTCAGTGATAATGCCTGCCAGATTTCCCGCTGCGTCCTCGACCACCACCATGCCCTGACAGCCACTGGTGATTTTCTGAATGACCGTTTTGAAAGGTGCGTCGATATTTACTGTCGGCACATCACGCTGCATCACATCCACTACGCGCGTCAGTAAACGACGCCCCAGCGAACCGCCTGGGTGGTAACGGGCAAAGTCATCAGGCATGAATTTACGTTGGTGAATCATCGCCACCGCCAACGCATCGCCTATTGCCATAGTCAGGGTGGTGGAGGTCGTCGGCGCGAGATTATTGGGGCAGCTTTCGCTTTCCATGTTGAGTTCCAGCACCGCATCAGCGTTCTTAGCCAGAGTGGAGTCACCGTTATTGGTAATCGCCACAATGCGGTTGCCGAAGTTTTTCAGCGAGGGCACTAACTTGAGGATTTCATCGGTTTCGCCACTGGCGGAGATCAAAATCAACAGGTCATACGGAGTTATCATCCCGAGGTCGCCATGGAAGGCTTCGGCAGGATGAATAAAGAAGCTGGGTGTTCCGGTAGAGGCTAACGTGGCGGACATCTTGCGGCCCACATGGCCTGACTTACCCATACCGGACAGAATCACGTGGCCTTTGCAGTTCATGATCAGGTGCAGCGCATTTTGATATTGCTGGCTATCAAGTTGCTGCGAAAGGTTGCTCAGCGCGGCACCTTGTTCGGCCAGAGTTTTACGCACTGAGTCGATTAACAGCGGCTCAATGAATCCGCTTTGCTGCTCCTGAAAAACAACCTGCTTCATGTCAGTTCCTTTGCATGTGGTTTTAGCAAATGCTCTCGCCACGCTCCCAAACTCGTGGATGCATAACGGCTAATTTTGTTAACGTTTCTGTTCTATCCCACCTGAAACCCAGGCGGTTTATCTCGCTGCGTGACAAGTTAAGGCGTGCGCATAAGCATCCGCTTAACGGGTAGTGAGGTAAGCTCTTTTTATTATTTTTCACTGCGACGCTCACAGCAAAATCTGAGGTGAGCAAGGGATAGAAATTCGACACTCTATGTAACATACAGCAACAGGCGGCACAAGAATTTTAAGCATATTCTTATTGAACCCTTATCATTTTAACGGTCAATCCTTAACCACTGAAAAGGTATTACTGGCATAAAACGCTTTAATTCATCTGGTTAACGAAGGTTTAAGTCAAATTACCAACACGCCTCACTAATTCGCACTAAAATTTTCTAAAAATGTCAAAAAGCTTCCAGTAATTACCATTGCAACCCTTCAGGTCAAAGAAAACCGAGAAAACTCCCTGAGAATAGCCTTGGTTAGCTGTATCCTGTCAGTATTAAATTTGGCGAACAGGTTAGCGCTGATACTGGATAAAAAATGTCACCTCCTCACAAAAAGGCACCTGTCTGCCACCGCTCAAAACATCAATTTCCTTTAAGTCACCCAACCCACAGACACAAAAAAGCCGCCGTTGACTCCTCAACGGCGGCTCTTAAACATCGAGATTTTGCGATTAGCGCTCGCGCATCGCCTCTTTGGCTTTGTTAAACGGTTTCACCAGATAATCCATGATGGTCTTCTCGCCGGTCTTGATATCTACCGTGGAAACCATCCCCGGACTGATCGAGTAGCGTTTACCGGCCTTGTTCTGCACGTAGTCGTTGTCAGTGCGAATGAACACGCGGTAGTAGTAAATCTCTGGCTTCACCTCATCCTGAATGGTATCCGGTGAAATGCTTTCCACCACACCGTTCATCCCACCATAAATCGCGTAGTCATAAGCTGAGATCTTCACCACCGCGCGTTGACCGGGGTGGATAAAGGCGATATCACGCGGTGACAGGCGCGCTTCAATCAGCAAACGGTCGTTGAGTGGCACGATATTCATCAGTTCGCCGTTGGGAGGAATCACCCCGCCGACCGTGGAGACTTTGATGTTTTTCACAATGCCGTTCATCGGCGCACGGATGGTCAGGCGCGTCACCGTATCTTCACGCCCTTTGATCACTTCAGCCAGGCTGTCCGCTTCAGCACTGGCTTTCGCCAGCTCCTCACGCGCCTGCACATAGTATTGCGAGCGCATGTCAGTGAGTTTCAGCTCCAGATCCGATTTATCGCGCTGCAAACGCAGCACTTCAACGCTACTGGCGGCGCCGGTTTTGGCCAGCTTTTGCGTGATCGCCAATTCCTTGTTGGCCAACGCCAGCGACTCGTTGAACTGCCTGGTTGAGTCAGTAAGCTGAGCGCGTTTGGTTTTGTACAACCGCGTCTCGGAGGCAATCAAATCGGGATAAGCTTTGAGTTCATTGGGGAACGTGAGGGGATCGTCGTTGACCTCGGCTCTCAGGCGCGATGCCGCCGCCAGTGCCGCCCGATAGCGCGCCGCACTCTCGCCGACGCTGGATTGAGAACGTGTGGCATCCAGACGCGCCACCACCTGCCCCGCTTTCACCCGATCGCCTTCGTGCACATAAAGCTCGGTAAGGATGCCGCCTTCTAAGGATTGCAGCACCTGATCACGTGAGCTCGGGATCACTTTGCCAGTGCCGGTTGAGACTTCATCCAGTACGCCAAACCAGGCCCACACCAGCGATATCAGGATCAACGCGGCGCTGATGGTGATCAGCCTGACCGCACCGGTGTAGTGGGTCTCAGATTTCAGCTCCCCCAACAGATCGTCAGAGGAATCGACTTCTGCCGCGGTGACCAGTCGCAGTTTGCCGGGAAGTTGCTTCATCATGGACGCACCTCCGGTGGGTTACCGCCGGCACGTGGTGGCGGCAACGCATTCTCTTTCGGGCTGTCCATCACCAGTTGCCCATCTTTCAGCACCAGCACGCGATCCACCAGCGCAAGGATCGCCGCACGGTGCGTCGCCACGATCAGCGTGCGGCCATTCAGCCACGCGCCCAGACGTTCGATGAACTCCTTCTCGGTATGATCATCCAGCGCCGCCGTGGGTTCATCCAGCAGGATAATGTTGGGATCGCGCAACAGCATGCGAGCCAATAGTACTGACTGGCGCTGGCCGCCTGATAAGCCTACCCCGCCTTCCATTACCGGATGATCGAGACCGAGTGGCAAACGACGAATGAAATCCGCCCCGCCGCTGACCGTTAATGCACCGAAGATGGCATCGTCAGTCGCGTGGGCCGCGCCCATGGTGAGGTTTTCACGCAGCGTGCCGTGGAACAGGCGTGCGTTTTGCGTCATTAAACCCACGTTGCGGCGCACATCCGACACATCAATATGCGGCAGGCTGAGGTTATCCAAACGAAGTTCGCCGCCCACCAGATCCATGCCGCCGATCATCGCCTGCAGCAGCGTCGATTTACCGGATCCGTTACGACCCAGCACGGCAATACGCTCACCCGGTTTGATGGTCAGGCTTTTGATGCGCAGTGCAACGGTGAGTGAATCGGTGTAGTAGCGGAACATCGCATCATTGAACTGATAATGACCGAACAGTACCGGACAGTGGATACGCGTCTCGTCTTTGCTGTTCTCCACCGGCAGGTTCATCAACGCATCGAGACTGCCTTTGGCGGCTTTCACCTGTTGCCAGCGTGCCAGCACACCACACAGCGTCGCCATGGGGGCAATCATGCGCGAAGAGAGCAGCGAAGCCGCAACAATCGCACCGGTGGTGATATCACCGTTGATCACCATCGGCGCACCGACCACGATCACGCTGGCATACACCAGCCCCTGAACGGTCACACCCCAGCTGATAAGCGAATGCATCACTTTGCGCATCTCCACACCAGATTGCGCGGTAATGCGAATGTAGCTATTCCACTGCTGCAGGAAGCGGTCTTCCGCCTGCATCAGCTTGATATCTTCCAGCCCTTGCACGCTCTCAACCAACACCGCATTGCGCAGCGTCGATTCTTTCAGGTTTTGCTGTGCCAGCTTTGCCAGCTTCTTCTGGCTGAGAATGCCAGGCAGCACCATCAGGAGCACCGAAATGGGTGCGATCCACGCCAGCTGCGGCGCGATGATCGCCATCACCAGCATAAACAGCAGGAAGAACGGCATATCGACGATGGCGGAAACTGTCGTGGAGGTCACCATCTCACGGATCGATTCCAGCTCGCGCAGCTGCGAAATAAAGGTGCCGGTGGAACGCGGCACCGCACTGTTACGCAGCCGCAGCGCATGGCCAAACACGCGATCCGAGACGCGCATATCCGCACGTTTCCCCAGCAGATCGGTAACGTGATCGCGCCCGACACGCAGGATGTAGGTGAACACCACCGAGATAATCACCCCAATGTAGAGCACATACAACGTCGGATAGGATTGTGACGGGATTACCCGGTCATAAACCTGCATCGAGAAGATGATGCCAACCATCGCCATCAGGTTGATCAGGAACGACGCCAGCATCACATGGCTGTAAGGCCGCAGGTCGTGTAGCACCAAACGGCGCAGCCAGTCAGGTTTTACCGTGGCCAGATAGCGATCGACGCGGCTGTCTTTGGCGGCGGTCACCGGACGGAGTGCAGCGGCAAAACGAATTTCAGGCAGTAGCGTTTCCAGCGCAACGGGTGAAGGTTGCTCATCTCCCGAGAAATGCACACGCACTTCATCTTCACCATCGAAGCTGGTGATGACACCCACCTGCCCGTCTGCCAACTCGACCGCCAGCGGCAAACGCCAGCTGGTGATTTCCCACTTATTCTCCTCGTACAGCTGGAGCGATAATCCCGCCTGTCGTGCTAAATGGCGCAACGCTTTGTCACGCGTCTGTTTACCCTGCCACTCGGCGGCGGCCATGATCATGCCCGGTGAACAGGGCAACCGATAATGGGTGGCGATCTGAATGATCGCCGTCGCCCATCCATTTAACGGAACGTGACCGTCGGCACCACTGCTGGTATCACCATTCGGGGCATCGGGAATTTGTAATTGGGTCATGGCTGGATCTCCACATTCTGGATCCGCTGATTATTCAAAGCGAACGCCGATCGGATATGCCCGGTGCTGTATAAGCAGTCGAGTTGCAACGATCGTAATTGACTGATGGTTTGCTGCAGGGTGAAACGGGTCTGGAATACTTCCTGCTCGGCGTTCAGCACGTCCAGCAGCGGACGGGTGCCGAGTTGCAGATACTGATCCTGATAGAGCTGCTGGGTTTTCTCACCCAGCGTCTGTTGCCGCCCCATAATCGCCAGACTCTGCGACAAGCTAAGGGCTGCACTTTGCGATTCACTGAGTTGCTGCCGTGCTTTCAGGCGCGCGGAGTTGACGGCCGCGTTGGCCGCTTGCAAGGCGTTGGCAGCGGCGTCACGCGCGGCAGTGATCCCGCCTCCCTGATAGATCGGCATCTCCACTTTGACGAAGGCCTGATACTGAGTGCGATCGAGCGTTTCACTGCCGGAGTAATGATTGTTGAGGTAGTGCGTCACCTGGGGTTCCAGCGAAATCGTTGGCAGGTTCTGCGCGTTAGCATTATCCAGTTTTGCCTGTGCCTGATTGGCCTGTGCCCATGCCGACAGCACTGCCGGGTTGAGTTTGTCATCCGCTTTACCCACCGCGCAGGAGCGCGTCAGGTTCACCGGAAAATCCTCATTCACTTTCTTCACCAGCGGCCAACCGAGATAGGTCGCCAACGTGGCACGCCAGCGATCGAGGTTGGCCTGATACTGAATCAGCGTGGTGCGCGCCCCTTCAATACGCGCATCAGTTTGCGTGGCATCGGAGAGCGAAGCCGCGCCTTCATCATTTCGCTGACGGGCCAGATCGCCAATTTTGCTCAGTGCATCGAGCTGCTGCTGGGCAATTTTCACCAGTTGCTGATAGCCCTGCACTTCCACCAGCGCGGAAGCCGTGTCATGTGCCACCGTATCAATACTCACCAGCACGTTGGCTTGTTCCATCGCCACGCCAGCTTCAGCGGATCGCACCGAGCTGCTAACTTTGCCAAAGTCATACAGCATCTGTGAAACCGATAATACAAACGATGGGCTGAACCCCTTCTCGGTATAGGCATTGCTATAGCCGTTGTTCATCCCGCCACTGATCTGCGGATAATATTTGGCTTTCGCCACATCAACCTGATTGGCCTGTTCCAGCATTTTACCGACCGCTTGTGCGATGTCCGGATGCCACTGAATGGCTCGCTGTACAGCCTGGTTAATCGTGAGTGAATCGGGGACGTGGGCCAATGCGGGTTCGGCCACTTCACCGGTTAATGACGGCAGATCCTGCTGCTGTTGCGCCAGGCCTGCGGAGGTGATTCGGCTGGCCGAGGTGAGCGCATCACTGGCAGCCATAAGTTGTGAACAATGAAATAAAGCGATGCCCGCACAGAAGACGCTGAGCTTAGAGTAACGGCGAGTTGGAGCGCCTGATTGCATCAAATCCATCGATAATCCACCAGTCAGTAAAAGGAAAGGGGCTCATCCATGAGCCCTTACTGCATCCTTGCTACGCGCGGCCCCTTATGCCGTGTGAGTCTGGTGCGGTTGCTGCAGCAATTCCTCCAGTGAAACGTTGACACCTTCCAGCGTAATCAACTGGGTACTGCTGTAACCCGTACCGGTACCGTCACGGTCAATTGAGAGCACGGTATTGCCATCTGAAGTATGATCCACTTTCACGAAATCATTAATATTACTTGTGGAATCATTCCAGCCGATTAGCAAGTTACTGATGTCAATTTTGTCGCCTTGCGCAACATTGAAGTCGGTCCAGGTATCGTGACCGTTCCCTCCCGTTGAGTCTGCACTCGCTAACAGGTGATACACCAAGGTATCGGCACCTGCACCGGTCGTGATGGTATCGTTGTAGGCACCGCCGGTAATGGTGTCAGCCCCTGCCGTTCCTGTGATAGTTGGATGCAGGTCGATAGTGAAGGAGTGCGTGGTGATGGTGCCATCGGTTGCTGCCAGCGTGTAGCTGAACACCTCTTTATGCAGCAGGCTTTGTCCATCAACCCCGGCATTAAGCGTATAGGTGTAGCTACCGTTGGCTGCAATACTCAGCACACCATAGTCCCCGGCAATCGACGTGGTACCCACGCTGTGAACCGTTGTGACATCACCATGTTCATTAGTGATACTCAAGGTTCCGGTATGCGTCGTCGAGTCACCGTAGATACTGCCGCTGGCATCGTGATCACCGGTTGAGGTGGTTTCCGCCAGCAGGCTGTTCACGGTGAGCGACGTCGCTGCACCGTTATGCAACGTGACCGTCAGGGATGCAGAAGTCACCGCACCACTCGAATCCCTCACCGAGTAAGTGAAGGTGTCGGTGGTTGGCAAGGTACTGACATCCAGTCCCGCCTTCAGCACATAGGTGTAGTTACCGTGTGAATCGATGGTCAGCGTACCGTAAGTGGTATTGATCACCGTGTTACCACTCGCCGCGACGGCACTGCCCGATACCGTCGTCACCGCCGTACCGGTTGGAACCGTACCCGCGACTGAACTGGTGTCGTTGGTCAGCAGGTTACCGGTCACCGTTGAGGAAACCGTCACAGCATCCAGCGTGGTATCCGTCACCGTAGTGATGGTGGTGCTTGGCAGCACGGCAATACCGCCACTCGAACCAATTACTACTGCATAGGTACCCGAGCCGAGTCCGCTATAAGTGACGTTCGCACCGGTCTGTGTACCCAGCGACAGTATTCCAGTCGACAGATAGTTCGAGGTCACGCTCTTCAGCGTCCAGGAACCATCCGAGTTCTGTTGATAGAGATACAGCGAGTAGGTTGATATCAGAGATATACCACCGACCGAACCATGCAAGGTCACAGTACGGGTATCACCGGTGCCCACACTGAAGGTGTAAGCATTACCGTTCGACAGAACGCCGACGCCCAGCAGCGTGCCAAGGTTCACCGTGGCCAGAGCCGCATGCGAGACGCTGGTGGTACCGTTATTCACCGTTTGCGTGGTCGTGCTGTAGTCCACCTCATTGGTATCGTTGGTGGCCACAATACGAATCACCCCGGTCAAGGCTGTGGATGGTGAAACGTTGCCCGCACGGTCGGTCTGGATGACCGACAGTGAAGCACCTGTGGTCTGTGCAGTGCTCAAGGTCACCGACCAGGTGCCCGCCGCGCCGACTGTCGCGGTACCCAGCGAGTTACCGTTGGCATCACGCACCGTCACTGTATCGCCCACTTCACCATTACCGGTTACGGTGGTACCCGCCGAGTTAATCGCCAGGTTCGTTACCGCCACTGGAGCCACGGTATCGATGTTCACCGTGGCCGTGGTGTTGCCGGTACTGACGTTGCCCGCCGCATCCGTAACGGTGGTCGTCAACGGATGCGCACCGTTCGCCAGAACCGCAGTGGTATAGGTCCAGGCACCGGTACTGCCTACGGTGAGGGAGCCGAGAACGGTCGCGCCATCATAGATGGTGACAATCGCACCCACTTCCGCCGTACCACTCAAGGTTGGCGTGGTGTCTTTGGTGTACGCACCATTGGCCAGCGTCACCGGCGTGGTGCCGGTATCGTCGGTAATGGTCAGCGTACTCGCCGTTGGTGCCACGGTATCGATGGTCATGACGGTAGAAGCCGTTGGGCTGATGTTTCCTGCCGCATCGGTCTGCGTCACGTTAATGGTATGCGTACCATTGCTCAAGGTCGTGGAGATAAAGCTCCACGTACCATTGCTGCCCACCGTTGTTGTGCCCAGCAGCGTGCTGCCGTCATAGATGCTGACTTTCGCACCAACTTCGCCGTTACCACTCAACAGCGGCGTATTGTCGTTGGTGGAACCATTGTTCGGGATGGTCACCGCTGTACTGCCGTTGTTGTTAGCCGCAACCAGACTGGTCACTGCCGCTGGAGCAACGCTATCGACAATCACCGTGGCTGACGTGGTGCCGCTGACGTTGCCCGCTGGATCCGTCACGGTGACATTGATCGGGTGACTACCCTGCGTCAATACCGTCGTGGTATAGGTCCATGCGCCACTGCTGCCCACTGTCACAGTGCCCAGCAGCGTCGTGCCATCGTAGATCGACACTTTGCTGCCCACTTCCGCCGTACCACTCAGGGTTGGCGTCGTGTCATTGGTGTAACCGCCGTTCGCCACCGTGGTGTTGGTGATGTCGTTGGTAATCACCAGGGTTGATGCCGCTGGCGCTACGGTATCCACGGTAATGGAGACCGTTGCGGAAGCCGCACTGGTGTTACCCGCTGCATCGGTCACCGTGACGCTCAACGGATGGGTACCGTTACTCAACGTGGCCGTGGTGAAGGTCCATGCACCGTTGGTCCCGGCAGTCACAGAACCCAGCACCGTTGTGCCGTCATAGATGGTGACAATGGCATTCGCTTCTGCGGTACCACTCAGGGTCGGCGTCGCATCGTCGGTCACTGCGCCATTGGCCAACGGCCCCTGACTCGCGCCAACATCATCGGTAATCACCAGGTTGGTGACCGCATTCGGTGCCACAGTGTCGATGGTCATCACAGTTGAGGCATTCGGGCTAACGTTGCCCGCTGCATCTGTCTGGGTGACATTCAACGTATGGCTACCGTTGCTCAACGTGGTGGAGATGAAGCTCCAGGTACCGTTGCTGGCGACGGTGGTGGTGCCTAGTAAGATTGAACCGTCATAGATACTGACCTTAGCCCCGACCTCACCCGTACCACTCAACAGTGGCGTGCTGTCGTTAGTGACGCCATTGTTCGGGATTGTCACCGCCGTGCTGCCATTGTTATTGGCAGCCACCAGAGTCACCGCTGCCGGAGGCGTGGTGTCGATAACCACTGTGGCGTTGGTTCTGCCACTGACGTTACCGGCTGCATCCGTGACCGACACGCTGATGGTGTGCGAGCCTTGCGTCAAGGTCGAGGTTGTGAAGGTCCACACTCCCGAACTGTTGGCGATAGCCGTACCCAGCGTCGTTGTACCGTCATAGATAGTCACTCGACCACCGGCTTCCGCCGTACCACTCAGCGTTGGCGTCGTGTCGTTGGTGGAACCCCCGCTGGCGACCGTGGTGTTGGTGACATCGTTGGTGATCACCAGCGTTGCGGTATTTGGCGCCACGGTATCCACGGTGATAGTGACCGGTGTTGAGGATGGGCTGACGTTACCCGCCGCATCTTTCACCGTCACACTCAGTGGGTGAGTACCATTCGTCAATACCGGGCTGACGAAGCTCCACGCGCCGGTGCCGCTGGCGGTAGTAGACCCCAGCACAGTCGTGCCGTCATACACCGTGACAATCGCGTTCGCCTCAGCCGTACCGGTGAGGGTTGGCGTGTTGTCGTTGGTGGAACCGCCGGTTGGTACCGTGGTGCTGGTGACATCGTTGGTCACCACCAGGTTAGTGACAGTGTTAGGGACGACAGTATCCACGGTGAAGGTAATAGATGGCGTGTTACTGACGTTGCCCGCTGCATCTGTCGCCGTCGCCGTGATGGTATGCGAACCTTCACTTAACGTGGTTGAAGTCCAGGTCCATGCGCCCGTGCTGCTGGCCGTCACAGAACCGATCTGCACCCCGCCATCGAAAATTCTCACGACGCTGTTCGCTTCCGTGGTGCCGCTCAGCGCAGGCGTGTTGTCATTGGTACTGGTGCCTGCGTTAATCGTCACCGGCGTACTGCCGTTGTTATTGGCTGCCGCCAGGGTCAGCGTTGGTGCCACGGAGTCGATGTTGACAGTGGCATTGGTGCTACCACTGACGTTACCGGCCGCATCTGTTGAGGTCACGCTAATGGTGTGCGAGCCCTGGGCCAGTACTGCGGTGGTAAAGGTCCAGGTGCCATTGGTGCCAACCGTGACCGAACCGATTTGCGTGCCACCATCGTAAATCTTAACGAGACTCCCCACTTCCGCCGTACCACTCAGCGTTGGCGTGGTGTCATTGGTGGAACCGCCGCTGGCGACCGTGGTGTTAGTGACATCGTTAGTGATGACCAGCGTCGAAGCATTCGGCGCCACGGTATCGACAATCACGGAAACCGGAGTCGATGCCGGACTGACGTTACCCGCTGCGTCTTTCACTGTGACACTCAGCGGATGTGTCCCGTTGCTCAATGCCGGGCTGACGAAGCTCCATGCGCCGGTACCGCTGGCCGTAGTGGAACCCAATACCGTAGTGCCGTCATACACCGTGACAATCGCGTTCGCCTCAGCCGTACCGGTAAGGGTTGGCGTATTGTCATTGGTTGAACCGCCGTTTGGCACCGTGGTGCTGGTGACATCGTTGGTGACCACCAGGTTAGTGACCGTGGCGGGCACGGCGGTATCGACCGTGAAGGTGATGGACGCATTCGGACTGATGTTGCCCGCCGCATCGGTCGCCGTCACGTTGATGGTGTGGCTACCGTCAGCCAGCGTAGTGGATGTCAGACTCCAGGCACCGTTGCTGCCCGCGATAACAGATCCAAGCAGGACTCCGCCATCGTAGACTTTTACCACGCTGCCCGCTTCCGCCGTACCGCTGATGGCTGGCGTGTTGTCGTTGGTGCTGCTGCCTGCGGCAATCGCCACCGGCGTACTGCCGTTGTTGTTCGCCGCTGCCAGGCTCGCTACCGCCGCCGGAGGCGTGGTATCGATCACCACCACAGAAGAGGTGGTACCACTGACGTTACCTGCCGCATCGGTCACCGTGACGTTCAGCGTATGAGAGCCCTGCGTCAGTGCCGTTGAGGTGAAGGTCCATGCGCCGGTGCCGCTGGCAATTGCCGTGCCCAGCAAGTTCGTACCATCGTAAATCGAGACGCGACCGTTGGCTTCCGCCACACCGCTCAGTGTTGGCGTGGTGTCGTTGGTCGAGCCACCGTTGGGTACGACGGCCGTGGTGTTATCGTTGGTGACCACCAGTGATGTCGTTGCCGGCGCCACGGTATCCACCACTACAGTGAAGTTAGTGGCCGTACTGGTGTTGCCCGCCGCATCACGAACGGTGACACTGAGTGGATGCGATCCTTCACTCAGTGCTGCAGTGGTGAAGGTCCAGGTGCCACCGCTTCCGACGACGACCGAGCCGAGAACGGTGGTGCCTTCAGAAATCACCACAATGTTGCCCGCCGTCGCGGAACCGCTCAGGGTCGGCGTGTTGTCATCGGTAGATGCACCACTCGTCAACGGCCCCTGTGAAGTGCCCACGTTGTCGTTCACCACCAGGCCTGTAACCGGATTCGGCGCGCCTGTCACCACGGTAAAGGTAATCGAGGCATTCGAGCTGGTGTTGCCCGCCGCATCGGTCGCCGTCACGTTGATGGTGTGGCTACCGTCAGACAGCTGCGTTGAGGTGTAGCTCCACGCACCGGTGGTGGCATTCGCCGTCACTGAACCCAGCAGAATTGTGCCGTCATAAATTTTGACGACGCTGCCTGCTTCTGCTGTACCACTTAGCGCTGGGGTGTTGTCGTTGGTACTGCTGCCTGCGGCAATCGCCACTGGCGTGCTGCCGTTGTTGTTGGCGGCAGCCAGGCTGGTGACGGCTGCTGGCGCGACGTTATCGACAATCACAGTGGCGGATGTGGTGCCGCTGACGTTGCCCGCGGCATCCGTGACAGTGACACTGAGCGAGTGGCTACCCTGCGTCAATACCGCCGTGGTGTAGGTCCATGCACCATTACTGCCCGCAATGACAGTGCCCAACAGATTCGCACCATCATAGACGGACACGCGGCTTCCCGCTTCCGCCACACCACTCAGCGTTGGTGTGGTGTCATTGGTATAACCGCCATTGGCTACCGTGGTGTTGCTGACGTCATTAGTGACCACCAGCGTACTCGCATTAGGCGCAATGCTATCAATGGTGAAGCTCACGGTAGAAGAACGCGGTCCAACGTTACCCGCCGCATCGGTGACTGTGACGCTTAAAGTATGCGCGCCCTGGCTCAGGGTAGGCGAAATAAAGCTCCATGCACCCGTTGCACTGGCTGTCGTCGAACCCACTACGGTGTTGCCGTCATAGATGGTGACAATACCGTTAGCTTCCGCGTTACCGGTGAGCAGCGGTGTGCTGTCATTGGTAATACTGTTATTAGCAATCGCAACCGGAGTGCTGCCAATGTTATTGGCGGCCGCCAGGTCGGTTACGGCAGCTGGTGCTAGTGTATCGACGTTGATGTTGAACGTGTCGGATTCGGTACCCGCAAGATTGGTGATGTAAATAGCATGAACACCATCCGTCAGCGCTGGTGTAATAAAGCTCCACTGTCCATTCGCATCCACGATTGCGGTACCCAACTCGGTACCGCTGCCGTCATGAATGGTAATCACATCATTGGCTGTCGCTGAACCGGTCAATACCAGCGTGTTGTCTTTGGTATTCGCACCATCTGCCAGCGTCACAGGCATACTGCCGCTGTCATCAGTGATAACCAGCGTACCGCTGGCCGTTGGCAAGCCCGCTTCGATGTTCAACGTGAAGGCCGGAGAGCTGGCTGCGCTGACGTTGCCCGCCTGATCCGTCACTGTGAAGGTGAAGCTATGGTTACCGTTAGACAGTCCCTCAGGCGGCGTGAAGGTCCATGCTCCGCCTGATGCCGCTGCCGTTGCAGTGCCAAGCAGCGTCGTACCATCGTAGATTGATACCGTGCTGTTAGCTTCAGCGGTACCGCTAAAGGTTGGCGTATTGTCATCTGTGGTATCACCGGTATTTAGCGTGCCGGTAACACCCACATCGTCAGTCACCACCAACGTACTGGTATTCACCGTTGCCGGTGTAGAGGTATCAATGGTGATTTCAACAGGAGTGGTTGCTGGCCCGGTGGTGCCTGCTGCGTTGGTCACTGACACCGAGTAAGTGTGCGGGCCATCTGCCTCAACGGCGGTTTCATAACGCCAGACACCGTTACTTGCCACCGTGGTGGTCGCAACCTGCACTCCATCGATGATGATATTGATAGTGGTTCCCGCCACACCGGTTCCGCGCAACACCGGCGTGTTGTCGTTGGAGAAGCCATCATTCGCCACCAGTACCGGCGTGGTATTGGCGTTGTTGTAAATCGCGAACGTCAGGACTTCCGCCGGCGTGGTGTTATCCACGGTCAACGATACCGACGATTCCGCACTCACGTTACCGGCTGCATCCGTTACCGTCACATTGAGCGTGTGAGTCGCGTTCGACAGCGCACTGGTTGTGATGCTCCAGCTGCCGTCTGAACCTGCCGTAGTGGAACCAACCAGCGTTGTGCCGTCATAAACACGGACGATAGCGTTCGCCTCTGCCGTGCCGCTGATTGCCGGGGTGTTGTCGCTGGTAGTACCGCCATTTGGAATGGTTTCTGGCGCCCCAGTGTTGTTCTGCAACAGCAGGTCGCCCGCTGGCTGCGGTGGTGTGCCATCAATGCGCACAACTGTCGCTGCAGACGTACTGACGTTACCCACTTCATCTGTCACCGTCACTGTCAGGGTATGCGACCCATCGGTTAAGGTTGGCGAAGTAAAGGTCCAGGTACCGCCACCGGTCGCGGTGGTTGATCCAATCACCGTGGTGCCATCATAAATGGTCACCAGACTGTTCGCCTCGGCGCTACCACTCAGTGTTGGCGTGTTGTCGTTGGTCAGCCCATTGTTGGCGACGACAACGGAAGTGATGTCGTTGGTCACCACCAGCGTTGGTACAGCTGGCGGAGTGGCGTCTACGGTGAAGTCAACGGTGTTCGCGGCCTCGCTGGTGTTACCTGCGGCATCCGTTGCCGTCACACGCAGCGTATAGGCGCCGTCATCCAGCGCTGGCACGCTGAAGCTCCATTGACCATTACTACCCACCGCCGTACTGCCCAACACCGTGGTGCCATCATAGATCCGGATAATGCTACCCGCCTCTCCGCTGCCACTGAGGAACGGCGTGCTGTCGTTGGTAATGCTTCCACTCGTAATCGCTACTGGCGTAGTACCGTCGTCATTGCTGGCCGTAATCGCACTCGGTGCCGCAGGTGGTGTGGCATCAATCACCGCACTAATGGTGGTCGTACCGCTCACATTACCTGCCGCATCGGACGCACTGACACTGAAGGTATGAGAACCGTCCGCCAGCGCCGTAGGTGGCGTAAAGCTCCATGTGCCACCGGCAATAACGGTTGTAGATCCCAACACCCCACTGGCATCAGAGATAGTGATAATGCTACCCACCTCACCGTTACCGCTCAGCACTGGCGTGCTGTCGTTGGTTAGTCCGCCGTTTGGAATGTTAACCGCACCATCAATGTTGTTGGTCAGCACCAGGTTGGTTACCGATGGCGGTGCTACGGTATCAATGGTGACGGTCACAATGTCGCTGATCGGGCTGGTATTGCCGGCCGCATCCTGCACCACCACGCTCAGATTATGGGTACCATCGGTCAATGTTGGAGAGTAACTCCAGTCACCACTACCATTCGCGATAACCGTACCGAGAACGGTATTGCCATCAGAGATAATAATGGTGCTGTTGGCTTCCGCTGTACCGCGCAGAACCGGTGTACTGTCATTGGTCGTGCTGCCGCTCGTAACAGGCACTTCTGTGCCGCTGTTGTTATTGGCGAGCGTCAGACCTTGCGCTGCATCCGGTGCTTCACTGTCCACCGTAAAGGTCAGGGTTGGTGAATTGGCACTGGTATTACCTGCCGCATCCGTCACCGTAACACTCAGATTGTGCACGCCCTGATCCAGGGTGTCGGTGGTGAAACTCCAGTTACCACTGCTGCCTACCAGCACCGAGCCGATTTCGCCAGCACCGTCATAAATCCTGACGATACTGCCCGCTTCGGCACTGCCGGTTAGTTGTGGCGTGGTGTCGTTGGTATAGCCGTCTGCTGCAATCGGCACCAACGTGCTGCCTTCGTTGTTGTTGACGGTCACGCCTTGCGCCACATCCGGCGCTTCAGTGTCAATATTGATCGTGACTACAGCAGAAGCCGGGCTGACGTTACCCGCGGTATCCGTGACCGTAATGGTCAGTGGATGCGAACCGTCTGGCAGAGTGGCAGTGGTGAAACTCCACACGCCCTGCGCATTGGTGGTGACGCTACCAATCGCCGTATTGCCATCATAAATGGTCACCAGGCTGTTAGCCGTAGCGGTACCACTCAACACTGGCGTGTTGTCGTTGGTATAGCCGTTGTTCGCCACTGGTTCCGTTGGCAAGGCATCGTTATTGGTGACCACAAAGTCTGGCGTAGACGGAACAGAAGTATCCACCGTTATCGTCACCGCATTACCCGCAGCACTGACGTTGCCTGCCGTATCGGTGGCGGTGGCAGTCAGTGTGTGAGCGCCGTCGGTCAGGGTCTGCGTCGTGAAGTTCCAGGTACCGCCGGTGCCAGCCTGAGTCGAACCGATCAGAGTGGTGCCATCGTAAACTTTGATGATACTGCCCGCTTCCGCCGTGCCGCTCAGGGATGGTGTATTGTCGTTGGTCACTCCGGTTAGTGTATTGCCACTGTCATCTTTCGCCACCAAATCACTGATAGCGTCAGGTGCGATGGTATCTACGTTGAAAGTGATGCCTGCAGAAGGTGCACTGCTGTTGCCTGCGGTGTCTGTTGCGGTAACCGTCAGTGTATGGCTGCCCTGGCCCAGTGCTGTAGTCGGCTCGAAGCGCCAGATGCCGTTAGTACCGACAATCGCCGTCCCCAGAACCGTGCTGCCATCACGAATGGTCACGGTAGCGCCCACTTCGCCGGTTCCGCGAATAACAGGTGTGGAGTCATTGGTGGTGCTGCCCGCAGTGATCACCACGGCAGTACCGGCGTTGTTATTGCTGAGGCTGGTCACCACCGGAGTCGCTGGTGGTGTGCTGTCCACGGTGAAATCAATTGCCGCCGATGGCGCACTGACGTTGCCAGCGGCATCGGTAACGGTCGTGGTGATGCTGTGCGGACCCTCGCCCAATACCAGGGTAGGCGTGAAGGTCCAGGTGCCGCCAGTGCCCACCACCACGGTGCCCAGCACATTACTGCCATCCAGGATGGTGACCGTCGTGCCCACTTCAGCGGTTCCGCTCAGTACTGGCGTATTGTCATTGGTGACACTGCCCGCGATGATCGGTACAGCCGTGCCGCTGCTGTCATTACTCAACTGCACGGCACCTGCGGTATTTGGTGCCTGAGTATCGACGGTAAAGGTGATCGCCGTAGAAGGTGCACTGCTGTTGCCTGCCGCATCCGTCACGGTGGCGGTGAGGCTGTGCGATCCTTGGCTGAGCACCGGGGAAGTGAAACTCCAGGCGCCACCGTTAGTGACCTGAACACTGCCGAGCACGGTATCACCATCACGTACCGTGACAATGGTGCCCACCTCGGCAGTGCCGCTCAGTACCGGCGTGGTGTCATTGGTGGCACCACCGGAAGTGATCGGTGTGGGGGTGCCGTTGTCGTTGTTCAGCACCACAGCGTTAGCCGAATCAGGTGCAACGGTATCCACGCTGAAGCCAAATGCTGGTGATTCAGGGCCGGCGTTACCGGTTGAATCAGTGACAATAGTAGTCAGGCTGTGTGGGCCATCAATCAACGCGGTCGCTGGCGTAAAGCTCCAGTTGCCATCGCTACCAACAATCGCGGTACCAATCGTGGTACCGTTATCTTTCACTGTGACGATACTGCCCGCTTCTGCGGTGCCACTGAGCACTGGCGTTGGGTCGTTAGTAGCACTGCCTGCGGTAATAGGCACCGCCACACCCGTTGAGTCATCACTGAGCTGCAGGTTGCCGACTTCACCCGGAGAGGTGCTGTCAACAATCACCACAACTTCGGAGGTTGGTGCGCTGCTATTACCCGCAGGGTCAGTGACCACGGTGGTAATGCTATGGCTACCCTCATCCAATGCGGTGGTTGGCGTAAAGCTCCAGGTCCCTCCTGTGCCGACCACCACCGTGCCGAGCACGGTGTTGCCTTCAGAAATTGTGACGGTGCTGCCTGGCTCAGCCGTTCCGCTCAGGGTTGGTGTGGTATCGCTGGTTGAACCGCCAGTGGCGATTGGGGTGCCATCGTCTGTAGAGAACTGCAGCCCTCCTGCCGCTGCAGGTGCTTGTGTATCCACGGTGACGGTGATGGCTGGTGAAGCCTCGCTAACGTTACCTGCCGGGCTGGTCACCGTCGTGGTCAGACTGTGATCGCCCTGGCTCAGCGCTGGCGTAGTGAAGCTCCAGGTCCCCCCGGCGCCTACCACCACGGTGCCCAGAACCGTTGTGCCATCCAGCACGGTAACGGTGCTGCCAACGGCGGCTGAACCGGTTAACACCGGTGTTGTGTCATTTGTCGCACCATTGGTAATCGGTACCGCCGTACCGCTGGTGTCATTGTTCAGCACCAGCCCACTTGCAGGATCCGGTCGCGTGGTGTCCACGTTAAAGGTAATCGGTGTGGTTTCCGGACCGGTGTTGCCGGCCGGATCAGTCACGGTGGTCGTCAGGCTATGCGAACCCGACTCCAGCGGCGTAGTTGGGGTGAAACTCCAGCTACCATTGCTGCCAACTGTGACCGAACCAATCTCCGTGCCGTTGTCAGAAACTTTCACCGTGCTGCCCGGTTCAGCGGTACCACTCAGGACTGGAGTGGTGTCATTAGTGGTGCCACCGGCGGTAATAGGGACCGGCGTGCCGCTGGTGTCATTGTTGAGCTGCAGACCACTCGCTTCTGCAGGTGCGGTGGTGTCTACGGTGATCACGATAGGCGTAGATGGACCGCTGGTATTACCGGCAGGACTGGTGGTGGTTGCGGTAATGCTGTGGTTGCCCTCACCCAACGGATCGGTTGGGGTGAAGCTCCAGGTGCCGCCCGCGCCGACAACTACTGTGCCCAGCACTGTGCCGCCATCTGAGACGGTGATAGTGCTACCTGCCGCAGCGGATCCACTCAGAACTGGAGTGGCATCATTCGTTGCCGTGCCGGAGGTAATCGGAACAGGAGTGCCGCTCTCATCATTACTCAACGCCACATTACCCGGTGCAGCAGGGATGGTGGTATCAACGGTGACGGTAATTGGCGTGGTTGCCGCACCGGTATTGCCCGCAGGGTCAGTTACCGTGGTGGTGAGGCTGTGGCTGCCATCGCCCAACGGTGAAGTTGGCGTAAAGCTCCAGTTGCCGTCATTACCCACCGTAGTGGAGCCAATAACCGTACCGTTGTCAGAAACATTGACGGTGCTGCCAGGTTCGGCTCGGCCACTCAGCACCGGCGTGGTGTCATTGGTGGTGCCGCCAGTGATCGGTACTGCTGTGCCGCTGGAATCATTGCTCAGCTGCACACCTGTTGCTGCTGCTGGTGCGGTGGTGTCGACTGTCACAATAACGGGCGTACTAGCCGGTCCGGTGTTACCCGCCGGATCGGTCACGGTTGTGGTCAGGCTATGGCTGCCATCGCCCAGCGGCGTGGTGGGGGTATAGCTCCAGGTGCCATCGCTTCCGGTAGTGGCAGTGCCCAATACCGCGCCGCCATCAGAAACGGTTACCGTACTGCCCGGTTCTGCGGTGCCGCTCAGGGTTGGCGTGTTGTCATTGGTGCTGCCGCCAGAAGTAATTGGTGTACCGCCATCATTGCTAAGCTGGACGTTGCCCGCCGCTGCTGGAGGTTGCGTATCAACCGTCACGGTCACAGGCGTCGATGCCGGGCCGGTGTTACCCGCCGGATCCGTCACGGTGGTCGTCAGGCTGTGGTTGCCATCACTCAGCGGTGGTGTGGTGTAAGTCCAGGTGCCATCGCCGCCGACTGTTGTTGTACCAATGACGGTGGTGCCATCTGTAATGGTGACAGTACCGCCAGGCTCACCGTTACCCTCCAGAGTCGGCGTTGTGGTGTTAGTGCTGCTGCCCGATGGAATCGGATCGCCATCACCATTGGTCAGGCCAACGCCCGTTGGTGCCGCAGGCGCCACGGTATCAATGGTGACATTGATCGTCGGCGTATCGCTGATCGCGCCAGTGGTTGGGTTTGTCGCGGTGGCATGGAAAGCATAGGTGCCATCCGTTAGTGCGGCTGGCGTAAAGTTCCACTGTCCGTTACTGCCCGCCGTGACACTACCGAGTACGGTGGTGCCGTTGTATATGGTGATCAGATCACCCGCACCTGCCTGACCACTCAGCACAGGTGTGCTGTCATGAGTACTGGAGTTATCCGTCAACTGCACGATAGTGCTGCCGCTGTCGTCCGCTACCACAATGAGTTCATTGGTGGTTGGTACACCTGCATCAATATTCACGGTAAAGGCCGGTGATGCCGGACTCACGTTACCTGCGGCGTCGGTCACTGTAGTGGTGAGGTTATGCTGGCCATTGGTCAGTGGTGAAGCTGGCGTGAAGCTCCAGTTGCCATCCGTGCCCACTGATGCGGAGCCCAACAGCGTGGTGCCATCGTAAACCTTAACGATGCTGCCCGCTTCTGCCGTGCCGCTCAGGGTTGGTGTGCTGTCATCGGTGGTCGCACCGGAAGTCAGCGCCCCGTTGCTGGTGCCTGCATCATCAGTCACGACCAGTCCACTAACCGCCGCTGGCGCAGTGGTATCAACGGTAAAGGTAATCGGGGTGGTGGCTGGGCTGCTGTTACCTGCCGCATCTGTTGCGGTAGTCGTCAGGCTGTGGCTACCATCACCCAGTGCAGGAGTGGTGAAGCTCCAGTTACCATTGCTACCTACAGTCACACTACCCAGCACAGTGTTGCCATCACGAATGGTGACCACGCTACCCGCTTCGGCGCTGCCGCTAAGGACTGGCGTTGCATCATTGGTGAGGCTGCCGTTGGTAATAGGCACGGACGTGCTGCCTGCATCGTTATTAATCTGCAAGCCGGTCACTGCATCAGGCGCCACCGTATCCACGGTGATATTGATGGTGAGGGTATCGGTGATGTTGCCCGCGGCATCGGTGATAGTGCCATGAATTGCATGCGGGCCATCACTCAGGATGCCCATTCTGAACAGCCATTGTCCGTTCGCGCCTGCGGTGGTGCTGCCAAGAAGCTGGCTACCGTCATACAGGGTGATGATATTGCCGGGACTCGCCGAACCAATCAGCACTGGCGTAGGATCGTTGGTGCTGGCTCCATCAACCAACTGCTCAACCGTGTTGCCGTTATCATCGATCACTTCCAGAGAATCACTGGCCGTTGGCAGATCGGCTTCAATATCCACAATAAATGGTGGGCTGGCAGGGCCAACATTGCCTGCGGTATCTGTGGCGGTGATGGTGAAACTATGAGAACCGTTGCTCAGAGCCGGCGTGGTGAAGGTCCAGGTTCCATCAACGCCCACGGTGGTATTACCCAGCAGTGTGGTGCCGTCATAGATGCTCAACAGCGCATTAGGTTCACCCGTGCCGCTCAGCGTTGGCGTGTTATCGTCAGTCACCGCGCCTGAAGTCAGTTCACCTTGTGAATCACCCACATTATCGGTGACCATGAGGTCACTGACTGCGGCAGGTGGCGAGGTGTCCACAGTGACAGCAATCGGAGAGGACGCTGGACTGGTATTGCCCGCAGCATCGGTAACGGTAGTCGTCAGGCTATGACTTCCTTCACCGAGTGCCGGTGCGGTAAAGCTCCAGTTGCCATCGCTGCCAACGGTTGCCGTGCCCAACACATTGTCGCCATCACGCACAGTAACGGTGCTGCCAGGTTCAGCCGTGCCGCTCAGTACCGGGGTGTTATCACTGGTGGTGCCGCCTGCCGCGATTGGCGTAACGGTACTGCCGTTGTTGTTGCTCAGCTGCAGATCGCCTGCCGCCGCTGGCGCAACGCTATCAATCGTGATGTTGATGGTGACAGAGTTGGTAGGATTACCGGTACTGTCGGTGGCAACCGCATGGAAGGAGTAAGAACCATCCGCCAACGTAGTGGGAGTGAAGCTCCACTGACCGTCGGAACCTGCCGTGGTGCTGCCCAGCAAAGTGGTGCCGTTGTACAGCGTAATAATGTCCCCGGCTGCCGCCAGGCCACTCAGAACAGGTGTTTTATCATGCGTGCTTGAGCCATCAGGCAACACTTTCAGCGTACTGCCGCTATCGTCAGTGACCTGCAACGTGCTGGTGGTTGGCGGCACACCCGCATTCACCGTCAAACCAAAACCGGTAGTTGCCGGACTGACATTGCCTGCGGCATCCGTTACCGTCACGCTCAGCGTATGTGCGCCATTACTCAGCGCAGGCGTGGTAAAGCTCCAGTTACCTGCACTGTCAGCGGCCACACTGCCCAGCAGCGTGGTGCCGTCATAAACCTTAACGATGCCATTAGCTTCAGCTTTGCCGCTCAGGGTTGGCGTACTGTCGTCAGTGGTGGATCCGGCTGTCAATGGGCCGGTGACGGTGCCAACGTTATCGCTGACCACCAGATCGCTGGCACCTGCAGGGGCCTGTGTGTCCACGGTGAAGGTGATAGGTTCAGAAGCCGCACTGGTATTTCCGGCAGGATCAGTAACGGTAGTGGTCAGGCTATGACTTCCTTCGGACAGCGTTGGAGAGGTGAAACTCCAGCTGCCGTTACTGCCCACCGTCGCTGTACCCAGCACGCTATCACCATCACGAACGGTCACCGTACTGCCTGGTTCCGCTGTTCCGGTGAGCACCGGATGAGTAGTGTTGGTCGCACCGCCAGAGGCAATGGGTTGAACCGTGCCGTTATCGTTGTCGCTTAGCTGCAGACCGGATGCTGGATCTGGCACGACAGTGTCAACGGTGATGACGATAGTTGGCGTTTGTGTCACGGTGCCATCAGTATCCGTGACGGAAGCATGGAAGCTATAAGTGCCATCCGCCAGCGCAGTTGGCGTGAAGCTCCACTGTCCATCCGCACCCGCCACCACACTGCCAATTTCTGTCGTGCCGTTGTACAAGGTGATGACTGCACCGGCAAAAGCAAGGCCACTCAGGGTTGGCGTAGTGTCATGGGTGCTGGAGCCGTTAGTCAGCTGCACCAGAGTGCTGCCGGAGTCGTCGGTGATTTCCAGTGAGGTGGTGGCTGGAGGCAGCCCAGCCTGCACATTAAAATCAAACGCATCAGAAACCGAGCTGACATTGCCGGCTGCATCGGTCTGCGTCACGGTCAGACTGTGCGCACCGTTGCTCAGCGCTGGCGTAGTGAAGCTCCAGGTGCCGTTGCTGCCGACCACCGCCGTGCCAATCAGGGTGTTGTTGTCATAAACGCTGATCACCGCACCCACTTCACCATTTCCGCTCAGGGTTGGTGTGCTGTCATCGGTCGTTCCGCCGCTGGTCACCGGTGTTGCAGTTCCGTCAGCATCCCCACTTAATGCCAGACCCGTGGCGCTGGCCGGTGCTTCGGTATCGACCGTGAAGGTAATGGTGGTCGCTACGCTGGTGTTGCCCGCCGCATCTGTCGAAGTGATGCTGAGGGTATGACTACCCTGAGCTAATTCTGGGCTAGTGAAACTCCAACTGCCGTTACTGCCAACGGTTACGCTACCAAGTACAGTATCGCCATCGCGAATGGTGATGATGCTTCCTACCTCGCCTCTGCCGCTCAGCAAAGGCGTGGTGTCATTGGTGGATCCACCATTGGCGATCGGCAATACCACCGAGCCTGCGTTGTTCCCGACATTGAGATCACTCACCGCTTCTGGCGCAGTGGTATCCACGGTAAAGGTAATCGGATCGCTGGCGGCGCTGGTATTACCGGCCGCATCGGTCGCGGTGACGGTCAGGCTGTGTGAACCATCTGCCAGCGCTGGTGAGGTGAAGGACCATGTACCATTTGCACCCACCACTGTGGAGCCCAGTAGCGTTGTGCCGTCATAAACACGAATAATGGCCCCGACTTCGCCGTTGCCACTTAAGGTGGGTGTGTTGTCATCGGTGACTGCACCCGTGGTGATCGCGCCCTGATAGGGTCCGACGTTATCACTGACGACCAGGTTGGTGACGACGGCAGGAGGTGTGGTATCCCCCCCACCATTGTTGCCCCCACCGTTGTTGCCCCCGCCGTTGTTGCCCCCGCCGTTATCCCCACCGCCGGTATTACCGTCACCCACCGCAGCATTACCGCCGCCACCGCCTGCCGAGCCAGCAAACATCGCACCCAGGCCCGCCAGCGCTGCGCCACCGATACCGAAGGCCGCGATGGTGCCATCATTGGTGGTGTTCTCAGCTAACAGCCCTTCGGTGCTGTCAATGTTGACGTACTGGAACCCATCGGTGCCCGGATCTTCAACCCACCACAGTGCACCTTTGTCGTCCTGCAGCACCAGGTCACTGTCGCCTGCTGCTGTATAAAAGTTATGAATAACAACCACTTCACCAGATTTTGTGGTGACGACTAAATCATTACCATTGCGTGTGAAAGACTTAATATCTGATTGATTAAGGTGAAGTTTAACTACGCTTGGCGCAGTTAAGTTGACTTGAGAGCCGCTAACTTCAGAGGCTACTGTCCCACCTTTAGGAGTGATAGAGATATTATTCATTTTATCGAAATCCCGCGCAGTTATTAAATTCCATAAAAACGCCCGGTATCCGCAGATACCGGCTTCAATGGCGAATAATCCAGATGACTATTCACTTCTTCTCTTGGTCGATTTCATACAAACTCATGATGAAATCGCGCTGAGCCGAGTTAAGCCTCCATCCTGGGAATGGGCTGGGTTTATTTTTCAGCGGAACAAAGGGGGAAATACCTTTATTTTCCATTGGGCGAGCACAAATCAAATTGAATGCAATGAACCCATTTTTAGACATTTTTTCTACCCCGATTGTAGTGGCCGAACCCGCACAAACTCAGGATTTCTTAAGAAAATCATTTAGATAGACACTCTGCCAGTGATAGCCCTGCATACCGTAGATCGCTTTATGCGCCAGCAAATCGAGGTGTGATGGGTTTTCAACGCCTTCAACAATCACGCCTTTGCATAATTGGTTGAGGTGGCTAAGCAGCGTGTCAAAAATGTGACCGTCGCCAAATTGCCAAAAAAAATCTTTGTCAATCTTGACGATTTCAAATATTCCGCTATTGAGCATGGTCAGGTTGGAATAACCCGGACCAAAGTCATCAAGCCATAAAGGGGCGTGTGTCACTTTCGCGACACCTTTTAATATCAGCAGGTCTGCGCTGTTAAAACGCGCGGTAAAGAAGGCGGATATCTCTAAACGCAACAACGTTAAACTCGCCAGTTTTTGTTGTATTTCAGCATCTTCAAAAATACCGGCGACGATATCTCTATCCACATTTACACTGACTACCTGATCAAACCCTTTCTGGTATAGCTGAATAAGTTTTCCGATCTGGTGGAGGAATAACTGCCATTTCTCGTCAGCAGGAAGCCGACTGAAGAACCCCTCATCCCTGCAAGGGTTACGTTTATTATTAATATCTGCATCATCTGAGAATCGGGTTAACAATTCCCATGCAATCAACTCGCCGGCTTTACCATGAACGGGTTCCAGCAAGAAAATGTATTCAGGCTGATTGCTCATTTCACAGTCCCTTCCGCAACTTACTGATACTCCAGAACTGTCAGGATTACTCATGTGAGATGTAAGGGAAACATCGATAAATCTTAACACGTTAACTGAAGCCTAACGTAGGACTTACAGTTTGCAAAATAGATTTCAGTAAAGACTCAACCACACTTCAATCGTTTAAATCTATCAATTTACGTAGTAAACTTAATTTACTTTCACAAAATTATCGGATAATTCCTGGAAAAATTTAAGTTAATACCATCCTTGACAGATATCGAAACAACGAACACATTGAATTTACTGTATAAATTATTCTTAATTTGTCTGATAAAGATAATTACATCGCAAAATTCATTTTTTTCGTTCTGGAATACATAGTTCCAAAAGACGTCAAAAAATGTAGTTTCTTGATGGGACTATTCAATCCTTAATGTTTAAATTTTTATTATACATCGATAAGAAAACATAACAGATTACCTATCCAATCCTTACAAAATCAGTAACTAATGCAGGGATATTCGGGATTGAAGCGAAGCGATTCTTTAGCTTTGTGAATAAAAATGAAGGGGATAGAAAACACGTATTTTAGGCGCGAGTTATAAATGGATGATTAACATTTATTGAGAGTGATCTTCATCACACTTCGAATAAAAGAATAGAGGAATAAGAAAATAGAATGGCAGGTAAATAAAAACGGGCCCTGTACAGGGCCCGCTATGCGTATTAACAGTTACTCATCTTCAAGATAGGTGTAACCATATAAGCCACTTTCAAACTCTTCAAGGAACTGTGCACGCAGCCCTTCGTCGATGTCTTTCTGCTGTGTCACCTGATCGCGGAACAGCGTCATCAAATCGTTAGGGTTCAGCTGCACATACTCCAGCATGTCTGCCACGGTATCGCCTTCATCTGACAATTGCACTTCAACGCTGCCATCCGGGAAAGCGAATACGTCAACCGCTTCGGTATCGCCAAACAGGTTGTGCATATTGCCGAGGATTTCCTGATACGCGCCAACCATAAAGAAGCCCAGCATTGGCGGATTATCAATGTCGTACTCCGGCATCGGCATGGTGGTGGCAATACCGTCGCCATCCACGTAGTGATCGATGGTGCCATCGGAGTCACAGGTAATGTCGAGCAATACCGCACGACGCTGAGGGATCTTGTTCAATCCTTCCAGCGGCAGCACCGGGAACAGCTGATCGATACCCCACGCATCCGGCATTGACTGGAACAGCGAGAAGTTGACGTAAATCTTATCCGCCATACGTTCCTGCAGTTCATCAATGATAGGACGGTGCGCACGGTTGCTTGGATCCAGATGCTGCTGGATATAGTGACAGATGCTTAAATAAAGCTGCTCTGCCCAAGCGCGCTGGCCAAGATCGTAAGTACCGGAAGAGTAGCCGGTATGGATGTCGAACAGATCCATCTGGCTATCGTGCAGCCATTCACGCAGCGAACGACGGACGTTCGGCTCGTGCATCTCCTGCCAGGTATCCCACAGGCTCTGAATCGGACGTGGTGAATCGACATCTGGCGCCACTGGCGTACTGAATTCGTTGCGCTCTACACCGATGATGTTGGAGACCAGCACGGTATGGTGCGCGGTAACCGCACGACCGGATTCGGTGATGACGGTTGGATGCTCCAGACCGTGCTCTTCACAAGCATCACCAATTGCCCAAATCACGTTGTTGGCATATTCGTTCAGGCCGTAGTTCACCGAGCAGTCAGATTGCGAACGCGTACCTTCATAATCCACGCCCAAACCGCCGCCGACATCAAAGCATTTGATGTTCACGCCGAGCTTCGCCAGCTCAACGTAGAAACGCGCCGACTCACGCACACCGGTGGCGATGTCGCGAATGTTGGACATCTGCGAGCCAAGATGGAAATGCAGCAGTTGCAGGCTGTCGAGACGGCCGGCTTTGCGCATGATATCCACCAGCTGCAACACTTGTGACGCCGCCAGACCGAACTTAGATTTCTCACCACCGCTCGACTGCCATTTACCGGAGCCTTGCGAAGCCAGACGCGCGCGAATCCCCAAACGTGGGATCACGTTCAGGCGCTCCGCCTCTTCCAGCACCAGGCGCACTTCGGTCATTTTCTCGATCACCAGGTAAACCTTGTGACCGAGTTTCTCGCCAATCAGCGCCAGACGAATGTATTCGCGGTCTTTATAGCCATTACAGACGATCACCGAACGGGTTTTACCCGCGTGCGCGATCACTGCCATCAGCTCGGCTTTCGAACCGGCTTCCAGGCCCAGCGGCTCACCGGAGTTCACCAGTGATTCAATCACGCGCTTGTGCTGGTTAACCTTAATGGGGTAAACCAGAAAGTAGTCACCCTTGTAGCCGTAGGATTCGCGCGCACGTTTAAAGGCGGCGTTAATTGAACGCAGGCGATGCTGTAAAATCTGCGGGAAGCAGAACAGCGCAGGCAGACGCTGGCCATCGGCTTCACGCTCTTTGACCAGTTTCGCCAGGTCAACGCGCACTTCCGGCTGATCCGGATCCGGACACACGCTGATGTGCCCCAGCTCGTTGACGTCATAATAGTTATTACCCCACCAGGCAATATTGTAGGTACGCAGCATTCTGCTCGCTTCCTGATCGTTCATCGCCACCTCCTGCATGGAGCGGAGTACACCCTGTTCGCCAGCTGACGAACCCTTGATATTCTTCATGTCGTCAGACATCGCGAACCTCAATTTTCCGTTGAAATATGAAACAGTTGCCGGGTCTTGCTGTTGTGAGTCCGGGTAAACATTTCCCCATCCTGCTGAGCTCCGATTATCGGGTTGCCGTGCACGTTGCTGACTCTAAGTGTAAAACACCACGCCGTAGTCAGTAAAAAACGGGCCAGAAGCCAACGCTTTTCACCGCCAAAGACGAGTGAAACACAGTGACAGAAATGAGGGAATAGCTTAGCCGGCGCTCGTGTCGGGATAATTACCGCAACGCGCAAAACTTCGACGAGAGAAAAGAATAAGACTGGATTGGGAAAGGATTGCCAGCGCGCCCGTTGAGCGCAGTGAACCGAAAAGAAGAGAAGTGTGGTTCATTACTTTTATCACCTCCAACGCCTGCAAACAGCAAACGAGAAACGGCCTGGGTGAAAATCAGAGAATAGCTCTGACGGCGCGACGCACGGTGGCGTCATCCTTTTGTACTGTGGTCGACAGCAGCGGCGTTTTATACAGTCTGCAGGGTAAAAAAGCAAAATCTTTGTCTGGGATCTGTGGAAGGTGTCAGGAATTTCTTCCATCTGCTCACTTGCGTAAACGTGCGGAATCAGAAAAAGCACTGGAAAAGTGCTCACTGTGTAACCTAGAATAGCCGTCCAGATGGTTTTCCATCTAAACTGGTTAACATCCAGGCGGTGTCGGTGATACGCACCTACACTCCCTACTGCTCGCGGCTTTGCCTGAAGGGGCGTCGAGTCGGCCTGGTCCACTTACGCTATGCAGTCGAATTCAAACCATTTGTAAGGTAAAGAACAGAATGGCTAAACACCTATTTACATCTGAGTCCGTATCAGAAGGACATCCTGATAAAATCGCTGACCAAATTTCCGATGCCGTGTTAGATGCGATCCTTGAACAGGATCCTAAAGCACGCGTGGCCTGCGAAACTTACGTTAAGACCGGTATGGTGCTGGTTGGCGGTGAAATCACCACCAGCGCATGGGTTGATATCGAAGAGATCACCCGTAATACCGTACGTGAAATCGGCTATGTCCATTCCGATATGGGCTTTGATGCGAACTCTTGCGCTGTACTGAGCGCGATTGGCAAGCAGTCTCCTGACATCAACCAGGGTGTTGACCGTACCGATCCGCTGGAACAGGGCGCGGGCGACCAGGGCCTGATGTTCGGCTACGCCACCAACGAAACCGACGTGCTGATGCCTGCTCCGGTAACCTACGCCCACCGTCTGGTGCAGCGTCAGGCTGAAGTGCGTAAAAGCGGCTCACTGCCGTGGTTGCGTCCGGATGCGAAAAGCCAGATCACCTTCCAGTACGATGGCGGCAAAATTGTCGGTATCGATGCGGTTGTCCTGTCGACTCAGCACGCTGAAGAAATCTCGACAGCCGACCTGCGTGAAGCGGTGATGGAAGAGATCATCAAGCCGGTTCTGCCTGCTGAGTGGGTGAATGCCAGCACCAAATACCATATCAACCCAACCGGTCGCTTCGTGATCGGCGGCCCAATGGGCGACTGCGGTCTGACTGGTCGTAAAATCATCGTTGATACTTACGGCGGTATGGCGCGTCACGGTGGCGGTGCGTTCTCTGGTAAAGACCCGTCTAAAGTTGACCGTTCTGCTGCTTACGCTGCACGCTATGTCGCGAAAAACATCGTCGCGGCTGGTCTGGCTGACCGTTGCGAAATCCAGGTTTCTTACGCGATTGGCGTGGCTGAGCCAACCTCCATCATGGTGGAAACTTTCGGTACTGAGAAAGTCCCTACCGAGCAGTTGACCCTGCTGGTGCGCGAGTTCTTCGACCTGCGTCCATACGGCCTGATTCAGATGATGGATCTGCTGAAACCTATCTACAAAGAGACCGCTGCTTACGGTCACTTTGGTCGCGAACACTTCCCGTGGGAGCAGACTGATAAAGCTGCTCAACTGCGCGAGGCTGCGGGCCTGTAATCTTACCGTCCTGCAAAAACGAGCCCGCTTATTGCGGGCTTTTTTATGCCCGCTAACCAGCCAGCACACTTTTCCCCGCCGTCTACACTTCATTTTCGATGTTTACAACAAAGTGTTAACGATTACATTTTGAAAACCTTTTGCAATCTGTCATTTAGAGAATTTTCAGCGTAGTTATTCATATGAAAATGCGTTATTTTCAGCGTCGTCTGATAGCCGATATTTAGAGAGATGTCAGAAACTTAAAGGGTGCTATACCTTACTGGTTACGTAACTATTTCAGGCGGAAAATGCTGGATTGCAGGGTTTCAGCGTGTGTAACCGATTACACTGATGTGATCATCCTCACTTTTTTCCGTCGGCAGGTTTCATAACATTGATAAAAACAATGATAGATAAACTTCGGAGGCATTATGCCTGGTAATACTCATAAGAGCAGAACGTCGAACAAGATGATGACCTTGTTTGTCTGCTTCTTAGCGGCTCTGGCCGGCCTGCTGTTTGGTCTGGATATCGGCGTTATCGCTGGTGCCCTGCCCTTCATCGCCAAAGATTTCAACGTGACTGCACATGAGCAAGAGTGGATTGTCAGCTCAATGATGTTCGGTGCGGCTGTCGGTGCGATTGGTAGCGGCTGGATGTCTTCACATCTCGGCCGTAAAAAGAGCCTGATGGCGGGTGCAATTCTGTTCGTGATCGGTTCACTGTGGTCAGCCATGGCGGTTAGCCCGGATATGCTGATTGCTGCACGTGTAGTACTCGGCCTGGCAGTAGGTGTCGCGTCTTACACTGCTCCTCTGTATCTTTCTGAAATCGCACCGGAAAAGATTCGTGGCAGCATGATTTCTCTGTATCAGCTGATGATCACCATCGGTATCCTGGGCGCGTATCTGTCTGACACTGCGTTTAGTGACGCAGGCGCATGGCGCTGGATGCTGGGTATCATCACCATTCCGGCCGTGCTGCTGCTGGTAGGCGTATTCTTCCTGCCAAACAGTCCACGCTGGCTGGCGGCGAAAGGCGATTTCCGCAGTGCAGAACGCGTGCTGGCTCGTCTGCGTGATACCAGCGAACAAGCTAAACGTGAACTGGATGAGATTCGTGAAAGCCTGAAGATCAAACAGTCTGGCTGGCAGCTGTTCCAGAGCAACAGCAACTTCCGCCGTGCGGTGTTCCTGGGTGTGCTGTTGCAGGTGATGCAGCAGTTCACCGGTATGAACGTCATCATGTATTACGCGCCAAAAATCTTTGAGATTGCGGGCTTCGCCAATACCACTCAGCAGATGTGGGGCACGGTCATTGTCGGTCTGGTCAACGTACTGGCGACCTTTATTGCGATTGGCCTGGTGGATCGCTGGGGCCGTAAACCGACGCTGGTGCTGGGCTTCATCGTGATGGCTGCCGGTATGGGTATCCTCGGTACCATGCTGCACATCGGCATTAACTCCGCTTCCGCACAATACTTTGCTGTCGCCATGCTGCTGATGTTCATCGTTGGTTTTGCGATGTCTGCCGGTCCGTTGATCTGGGTACTGTGTTCAGAAATTCAGCCGCTGAAAGGCCGCGATTTTGGTATCACCGTGTCGACCGCAACCAACTGGATTGCCAACATGATCGTCGGTGCCACCTTCCTGACCATGCTGAACACGCTGGGCAACGCGCCGACCTTCTGGGTATACGCAGGTCTGAATGTGTTCTTTATCCTGCTGACCGTGGCGCTGATTCCAGAGACCAAAAACGTCTCGCTGGAACACATCGAGCGCAACCTGATGCAAGGCAAAAAACTGCGCGATATCGGCCAGCAATAAGGTCGATAAGCGATACAAAGGGCTGCCGATTGGCGTAATGCCAGTCAGTTAAGGATCAGTTGAACGATCCAGTGGCTGTGTAAGAATCCGGAAACGCTTCGTTTCCGGATTTTTTTATGCAGCTCAGTCAGGCCCTTGATATCGTCTCTCGTTACGATTCTCTTCGTAATCCTCTGAATACGCTCGCGGATGTTCTTGACCCTGCGCTCATCAGCCGCTGCCTTGAGGAAGCTGGC